>NZ_CP014870.1:5258500-5560666 GCF_001661075.1 Pseudomonas silesiensis | reverse complement strand
CACCATGGATGACGTTGCCGTACTCGTCCCATTCAAGGTTGAGGCTGTGCTGGCACAACGGGTCGTCCGTGAAGACCCGCCTTTCAACCTCAAGGAAAAGCTTGAAGAGGTGGGTTACCACATCATGGAGCTGTTCCTTCCCGACGGGGAAACGGGGCGCCTGAACCCGGAGGATGCCAAAGACTACTTGTGGTCCGTCTACCGAGGCTTCCCCGTTTACCATGGGTTGGACGGTTTTTTTAACATCAAGCAGTTCCAAGAAACCCAAACCCACGGCGTTACCCGGGTTACCTATGATGACTACGTATGCCTGGTCAAGGCGCTCACCTTGCCAGACGGCTGCACCACCCACACCCTCGGCATCGACTACCGTTCACTGTTGCCAACTGCCATCGAAGACGCCAACCACACTGTTCAGGAAGCTCGTTACAGCGCATTCGGTGAACCCCAGGTAACCAGTTTCTACGGTACAGAACTGGGAGAACCGGTCGGTTTCAAATCATTGCGCCTGTACTTGCCGCCAGACAACCGCGACCCCGCGCTCGCCATTGCCGATCCTGAAGCCGCCATCGGCCCATTCGCCAGCGCCAGTTTCTGGGATACGTTCAGCTGGATGGGCCGCATTTCCCAAACGGCACCCCCGTCGCCCGAGTGGTTGGTCTGGGCCAGGACCGAGGGCTTTGTGTTGCCCAGCGGACACCTCTGTAACCGGGCCCGGCTTCATTGTGAAGGTTTGCAAAACCCGGATGCGAATGAGCAGGTCCTCAAAGCGCAGATCGACGCGGCGCATCGGGAACCGGTGTACGCCGTTGGCCTGTTGGCTGACCGATACTGCGGCGACGATGAGCGGCAAGTCCGGATGAGCATTTCGTGCCTGGATGGTTTTGGCAGGGTGCTGCAAACCAGGCATGAAGTCGAACCGGGCATGGCATGGCTGGTCGATGACAACGGCGAGCTGATGCTCAATCCCGACGGTACGCCTCAGGAGGCTGACGTGCCGCGTCGCTGGCGGATCAGTGAACCGGTCGAGTACAACAACAAGGGACAGAAAGTGCGGATCTACAGGCCGTACTTCTCCGACCAACCGCGTTACGTCAACGACCGGTCGATGCGCGAACGTGCCTGTCACGACCAGCAGTTTTATGACGCGGCAGGCCGTCCGACCGAAACGATATTGGCCAGGCAAATGCTGCAAGGAACTGCGCCGCAATTGAAACCGTTGCGTCGAGAGACTTGGTATTGGGTCTGGTGCAGCGTCGCCTTCGATGAGAATGATCTGTTTGAGCCACCGCTCCAGAAACGGAGCCCGTCATGCAGTCATTAAACCCATGCATTCATTCACATACTCCACGACTGGCGGTCATCGACAATCGCAGCCTGCCGGTACGTCAGGTGGCGTACTGGCGACGGGATACCAGTCTGCTTCCGGAGGCGCGGGTGACTGTCCGGCAGCATGACGCCGCGGGGCGAGCGATTGCCCAGCAGGACCCGCGGTTGGTGACGGACGCTTCGGCCCCCGCCAACCTGGCCACGAGTTACTCCCTGTCCGGCAAGGTACTGAGCACGACCAGCGTTGATGCGGGGTGGCGTGTCAGTCTGTTGGGTGAAGCGGATCAGGCCGTGCAGGATTGGGATGGCAGAGGCAGCCAGCGCTGGATGGAATACGACGAACAATTACGTGCGCAAGCAGTGTTCGAGCAGAGGGCTGATGACCCGCGCGTGTGCACGGAGCGATACCGCTATGGCGGCGCTGATCCTGCCTGCGCTTCGCACAACCAGTGCGGAAAATTGATTCGTCACGACGATCCGGCGGGTACGCAGTTGTTCGCGGAGTATGGTGTGATCGGCGGGGTGTTGCAGCAAACCCGACAATTGCTGCGTGACCTGGCGTCCCCCGACTGGCCTGAACGGGAGACGGATCGCGACGCCTTGCTGGAACCCGACACAGAGGCAATGACCCGGTCGAGCTACAACGGGCTGGGCGAAGTGATTGCCCAGACCGATGCCAAAGACAACCGGCAGTTGTTCAGTCAGACCATCGCCGGTCAGTTACGCGAGGTTCGCCTGCAAGTGGCGAGCGAAACGGCACCGATCACCTTGGTCAGCTCCATTGAGTACAACGCCCACGGCCAGACCGCACGGGAAGTCGCCGGCAATGGCGTGATCACCACGCTGGACTACGCGCCCGAGGACGGTCGCCTGAGCCGGCTTCTAGCCAAGCGTGGCAACACCCCCCTGCAAGACCTGCGCTATGAGTACGACGCGGCAGGCAATGTGCTGAGTATCGAAGACGCCGCCCAACCGATTCGCTACTTCGCCAACCAGCGTATCGAGCCCGTCAGCCGGTATGGCTATGACAGCCTGTACCAGTTGGTCGAAGCCACAGGGTGGGAGGCGGGGGAGGCTAATCGAGGTCCAGGGTTTTCGTCGTTTAACGATCCTGCCCCCCGTGCCAATTACCGTCAGACCTACCATTACGATGCGGGCGGAAATTTGTTGGAGTTGATTCACGAAGGCCCGCAAAGCCATGGCCATCGCTTGGTCGCGCAGGTCCACAGCAATCGCTGTTTGCCGGTGCACGAGGGTGTGGAACCGGGTGAAGAAGATTTTCACCGAGGCTTTGATGCCAATGGCAACTTGCTAAGTCTGCAACCGGGGCAAGTCTTGAGTTGGGACCTGCGCAACCAGTTGCGCGAAGTGCGACCGGTAGCGCGCGACGCCGGTCCTGATGACGTTGAATGTTATGTCTACGGTGCCGACGGCATGCGCGTGCGCAAAGTGAGTTTGACGCAAACCAACGCGCTCACACTGCGCGCCGAGGTGCGTTATCTCCCCAACCTGGAACTGCGCACCCACAGCGGCACGGGTGAAGTGTTGCAGGTGATCAGCGTCCAGGCCGGGCGCAGCACTATACGGGTGCTGCACTGGGAACAAGCGCCTTCCAGGGCCACGGTCAGCGATCAATACCGCTACAGCCTGAATGATCATCTGGGCTCCTGCAGCCTGGAACTCGACAGCGCGGGCGAGGTGATCAGCCAGGAGGGTTATCACCCTTTTGGCACGACGGCGTGGTTTGCTGAAAGAGGGGAGGTTGAGGTCGGTTATAAGACGCTGAGGTACTCGGGCAAGGAGCGGGATGCGACGGGGCTTTATTATTATGGGTTCAGGTATTACGTGCCGTGGTTGCAGCGGTGGGCAAGTCCTGATCCAGCGGGGACAATTGATGGGTTAAACCTGTTTCGCATGGTTAGAAATAACCCATTAACGTTGATTGATAGCGATGGGTTGGCGCCAACTAAACCAGTTGCATTGTCGTTGCCACCTCCACCGCCACCTCCACCTCCACCGCCATCCAAACTGGATAGATCACCGCAGTTTTCGTCTGGAAAGGTTCAAGAGTCGCTTGCCCAGTATCAATTTTCACCTATCGTATTGAGTCCTCCCAACCTACCAGGCAATGAACCCTCACAAGCTTGGAAGTCAACGGACTACGTAGATATCGGAAAATTGGCCAACACCATCAGTCACATGTTTGGAGTGCCTGAGAGACCCATTGTTATAGCGGACGTATCGCATGAAGCGCTTTTTGAAAAAATAAATTCTTACACTGGGCAAGGCGAAATAAAATTCGATAAGGAGAAGCGCAGTGAACATCCAGCTGCTTGGACGTCGCCTAAAGGCGTGGTTTATATGGGAGTGACCGCGCCGGATTACTCTGAGGGTGGTAGTTTGGATGTAGATAAAATTCGCTCTACAGTTGTTCATGAAAGTTTACATTTTTTTTCCCATCAGCATGTTGGGTTCCAAGCTGGAACAGATACAGCTATAACCAATAGTAACTATGATGAGTATGTGACCGATTATCTTGCCGAAAAAGTATTTAATGCAATGTATCCCGGCTCGACCTATAAAACCGGCTACTTTACAAAAAATCTGGATGGGGGGTTTGTACAGTGGGGAGGAAATATGGCGAAATTTATGATTGATTCAGGTCATGTTGGGGAACATGAATTGGTGAATGCTTATTTTGGAACAGGTAAGTTGAAACCGATGCCCGATCAATCGCTAACTAAATGGAAAGCGTTGGCCAGGAATAATATTTCCAAAAACTGACTCGGCTAGCGAAAAAGCCCTCCAACCAATCCATTGCGGATAGGTACGCAACGACTGGAGGAGGGCTTCTTGTTTAGCAGTATTGCCGATCAATCACTGCGCGATGGTTTTCACCGACACGCCACGCTCGATCGGGTTGGAACGACCATAGATATCTTCAAACCGCTCGATATCGTCTTCGCCCAAATAGCTGCCCGATTGCACTTCGATGATCTCGAGTGAAATCTTGCCCGGGTTGCGCAAGCGGTGGACCGAAGCGATCGGGATGTAGGTCGACTGGTTTTCAGTCAGCAGGAACACGTTCTCGTCGCAGGTCACTTCGGCGGTGCCGCTGACCACGATCCAGTGTTCGGCGCGGTGGTGGTGCATCTGCAGGGACAGGCAGGCGCCCGGCTTGACCGAGATGCGCTTGACCTGGAAGCGGCCGCCCATGTCCACCGAGTCGTAGGAGCCCCACGGACGATAGACTTCGCAGTGGGTCTGGGTTTCGCTGCGGCCCTGCGCGTTGAGGGTGTTGACCATCTGTTTCACGCCCTGGACCGAGTCCTTGTGGGCGATCATCATGGCGTCCTTGGTTTCGACGACCACGATGTTTTCCAGGCCGATCACCGACACCAGCTTGCCGTTGCCGTGGATCATGCAGTTCTTGCTGTCCTGGATGACCACGTCGCCTTTGGTGACGTTGCCGTTGGCGTCTTTCTTGTTCACTTCCCACAGCGACGACCAGCAGCCGACATCGCTCCAGCCCGCGGTCAGCGGCACGACGCAGGCGCGCTGGGTTTTTTCCATCACCGAGTAATCGATGGAATTGTCCGGGCAGCAGGCGAAGGTCGCGGAATCGATGTCGACGGTGTCGGCATCCTGCTGGCTGCGTTCCAGGGTCAGGACGCAGGTGTCGTAGATGTCCGGATCGTGTTTTTTCAGCTCTTCGAGGAAGCGGCTGGCGCGGAACAGGAACATGCCGCTGTTCCAGAAGTAACCGCCGGACTGGACGAACTCGGTGGCGCGTTTCACGTCCGGTTTTTCGACGAAGTGCGAGACACGGCTGACGCCTTCGGGCAGCAGCGAGTCGTTGGTCGACTTGATGTAGCCGTAGCCGGTTTCCGGTTTAGTGGCCGGTACGCCGAACAGCACCATTTCGCCGTTTTCGGCAGCGACGGTGGCCAGGGCCAGGGCGCGTTGCAGGGCTTTCTGGTCTTCGAGCACGTGGTCGGCCGGCAGCACCAGCATCAATTCATCGCGACCTTCATTGACCAGCATCATCGCGGTCAGGGCCACCGCCGGCGCAGTGTTGCGGCCGAAGGGTTCCATCAGGATGCGCTGGGTGTCCAGGTTACGGGCCTCCAGCTGCTCGTTGACGATAAAGCGATGGTCCTTGTTGCAGACCACGATCGGGGTGTCCATGCCTTCGAACACCAGGCGTTCCAGGGTTTGCTGGAACAGCGTGTGTTCGCCGGTCAGGGCGAGGAATTGCTTGGGGAACTGCTTACGCGAAAGCGGCCAAAGACGTGAGCCGCTACCGCCTGACAAGATCACCGGAATCATGTTGTTACTCCTTGAAAATCGTTTGGGTCAGAGCTACTGCGTTCTGTCGTTTCACTCTTTTTCTTGTTTCGTGTCCCAACTGACACCTCGGTCCCTGTGGGAGCTGGCTTGCCTGCGATGGCATCACCTCGGTGTATCTGATACACCGAGTCGCCTGCATCGCGGGCAAGCCCGGCTCCCACAGGAGGCGGGGTCAACCGGGAAAATTGATTAGCGCGTCGAAACCGGGCGTTTTACCCAGACTGGCGACAGGCTGCTGCCGGTGCCGGTGACGTACAGCACGGCGGCTTCACCGCGTTCCAGGGCAACCGGCTTCACGTCGCCGACTTTCTTGGCGCCATCGTATAGCGCCAGGCTGACTTTGACCGGGTTGATTTCACGCTCGCCACGGCCCTTGGCGGCCACGTTCGGCACCACTTCGGTCTTGCCGTCGGCGGTTTTCAGGGTCAGGGCCTTGTCGCTCAGGTTCTGTACGCGAACCAGGGACTTCTGCTTGTTCTTGAATGGCGGCTCTTCGATCAATTGCGGCGCGCCGCTGGCGTTGTTGACCAGGGTGTAATAGTGATCACCGGCCAGTTTCACCGGCAGGGTCTGGCTGCCGACCTTGGCGCTGTAGTCGCCGCCAGGCATGAAGCTGAAGTCGGTGCTGGACAGCGGTGCGACTTCGGCCAGGTTGGTGCTGCCGACCGTGGCGCTGACTTCAGCGTTGGCGGCGTTGTAGACCCGCACAAAGCTGGAGCCTTTTGGCGCGGTCGGGCCGTAGAGCGCGGCGTCACCGGCGAAAGCCTGCATCGACAACACGCTCATGCCAGCGACGAGTGCGAAAGTCTTGGCGAGACGGCGAGGAGTAGTAGTGAAAGTCATGGAAGTTACCTCTCTTTCAGTTTTGCGCCCGGTCGGGCGTCTCGGATTTAGTGTTTGCGGCTACGTTTTGTTGGCGAACGCCGGCTTCTTTGAGCTCTGCGACCCACTTCGGGTCGGCGTCACCGATTTCGTTGTTCACAGGCAGATAACGTTCAGGAAACTCCCAGATCAGCACCTGTGGCGGGCTGTTCTTGAAAGCATCGCTCTGGAGATAGCTGAGCATCGGCAGAATCGGGCCGTGGCCGTCTTCGGCGTAATTGACCACGTCGCTGTGCAGGGCTTCTTTGAGCGCACCGACGAAGTTCCAGTTAGGGTTGGCGCTGTAGCTGGTGCCGATCAGGGCCACCGGTACTTCAGTGTTGGCAAACAGTGCGTCATCACCGCCCGCCTGATCATCGGCAACAACGGTGTTGCGCTTCTGCAACGGCTCGGTGGCCGGCATCATGTTTTCGAACAGCGGATCCAGCGGCAGGAACAGACGCAAGTCGCCCTTGTGCGTGACCTTTTCCGCAGGTTCGGTCACGAAGTTTTGCGGCTCACCGCTCAGCGGCGTCTTGTCGGCAATGGTCTTGGCCAGGGTCTGGGCAGCGATTTGCGCGCCTTCCGGAGTCCAGTGGGTGTCGGTGCGCAAGAACACTTGCTGACCGTCCAGCTTGCCCTTGAGCATCGGGCCGAGCAGGTCGGGGGCAATCACCTTGTTGGCAGCGACCTGGGCGTGGAAGTCCTGATAGAGGTTGGCGTGGATGCTCGAAGGCTTCACCTCACCCAAGTGCTCCGGGTACAGGCGAGTTTTGGCCGGCACGATCGCCATCACCAGTTTCACGCCTTTCTCTTTCAGGGTCTGGCGCACGCCTTCGACCAGCGCGTAGTTGCCTTGCAGGTTCAGCTCTTCGTTGACGATCGGGTTGAATTCCTCATCGCTGTACAACCACTGGTCGCGACCGAGCACGACGCCCGGACGACCTTCGTTGAACAGTTTGAAATCCAGCGCGGCCCAGAGGTTGGTGCCCAGGCGCTTGATCGGGAACTCTTCGTCGTAGTGGGTTTCCACGGCTTTGGACCAGCGGCCGTTGAGCACCGTCGCATCGGCGTTGGTACTGAAACCGAGGAAGCTGCGCGTAGACCACAGGCCCAATGCCAACAGGGTCAGCATGAACAGGGCGATGTAGAAAATGCGTAATGAGCGGGTCATGGTCAGATCCCTCAGAACTGGAAGTAAAGGAACGGCGAGAAGCTTTGCGCCGAGAGTTTCAGGATCGAGGCAATGAACAGCAGCAGGACCAGGGCGCGCATCACATAACGCGACCAGTTGGCGGTCCAGTAGGCCGGTTGCACGGTCGCTTCAACGCCGACGGTGTAACCCGGTTCATGGATGCTGGCCGGGTTGTCGCCCGGTACGGCCTTGATCATTCCTGGCTGTGCAGTGGCCGGGCCATTGGCCTCGACGTCCACGGCCGGCTTGGTTTTTTCCGGTGGCAGGTTGCTGTAGAAATCACGGATGCCGAAGAACGCCAGGGTTGCGTACGCCACTATCAGAGTCGCCACTTGCAGGCCGGTGAGGCTGGCCGCGTTGAGTTCCGACAGCGACCATTCGCCGAAGCTGAACATCGCGCCGTACATACGGCCGGCGACGTGCAGGTTTTCTGCGCGGAAGATCACCCAGCCCATCACCACCAGCAGGAACGTCAGCGCCCAGCGGATCGGGTTGATGCTGCGCGGCGAAGTGTTCAGGCCCAGGGCCTTTTCGATCGCCAGCCACATGCCGTGCCACGCACCCCAGATGATGTAGGTGATGTTCGCGCCGTGCCACAGACCACCGAGCAGCATGGTCAGGAACAGGTTGCGATAGGTCATCAGCGTGCCTTTACGGTTACCGCCGAGGGTGATGTACAGGTAGTCACGCAGCCAGGTGGACAGGCTGATGTGCCAGCGACGCCAGAACTCGGTGATCGACTGGCTGATGTACGGCTGCTTGAAGTTTTCCATGAAGCGGAAACCCATCATCAAGCCCAGGCCGATGGCCATGTCGCTGTAGCCGGAGAAGTCGAAATACAGCTGCGCGGTGTAGGCCAGGGCGCCGAGCCAGGCATCGCCCGTGGTCGGGTTCTGCAGGGCGAAGCAATGGTCCGCCACCACCGCCAGGGTGTCGGCGATGAAGACCTTCTTGATGAAACCCTGCATGAACCGCGTGCAGCCCTCGGAGAACTTGTCGAGGGTGTGGGTGCGGTTGTTGAACTGATCGGCCAGGTCGCGAAAACGCAATACCGGGCCGGCGATCAGGTGCGGGAAGATCGCCACGAACGCCGCAAAGTCGATCAGGTTGCGGGTCGCCGGGGTGTCACCACGGTAGACGTCGATGATGTAGCTGATGGACTCGAAGATGTAGAACGAGATCCCGATCGGCAACAGCACGTGGGTCAGGATGAACGGCGACAGGCCGACCGATGTCATCATCGCGTTGATGCTGTCGACGCCGAAGTTGGCGTACTTGAAGTAGCCGAGAATGCACAGGTCGACGCCCACGCCCAGGAGCAACCAGCGCTGTGCCGGTTTGGTCCTGACGCCTGCCGCACCGACTTTCAGGCCGATCCAGTAGTTCCACAGCGTGACGGCGGCGAACAGCGCCAGGAAGTCCACACGCCACCAGGCATAGAACATATAGCTGGCGAGCAGCAGCAGCAGGTTGCGATAGCGTATTCCGCTCAGGTAGTACAGGCCGAGAAAGATCGGCAAGAACAAAAACAGGAATACATTGGACGAAAATACCATCCCGATCTCTCCGTGTTTAACCAACAGTCAAGGGCCGCAGCCCCCCCAAACCCCCCACCAGAAAACGGGGGAATAACACTCAACTCAAATCTTTCACTGACCCTGTAGGAGCGTGGCTTGCCCGCGAAGGCCGTTACGCGGTTGAACGGATGAACCGTGTCATCGTTCTTCGCGGGCAAGCCTCGCTCCTACAGGGGTGTGTTTGCTCTAAGAGCCTTTGCCTTTCTCGTAAGCCGGGTCGAAGACCTTGGTCAGGTCACCCCCGAGGCGGAAGGTCTTGAACGGCTGCATCTCGTGTTTCTTCTCGAGCACATCCGGCGAGCAGGTGTAGAGCGTGCAGAACGGTTCGAGCCAGGCGAATTTCGAATCGACCTCGAGGTCGGTCATGTCCTGTTCCTTGCCGCTCTTCTCTTCGAACTCGTCCTGGTCTTCAACCCCGGCGAGCACCCGGTCAGCCAGACGTTTCAACGCGCCGTTGTTTTCCTGACGCAAGTCCACACCGTTGACCTGGGCGAAGCTGGCGATCATCGCCAGCGGCGGCAGGGCATAGTTGTGATAGGCGAGGGCACGTTGCTGGCGCTTGAGCTCGTTCGGCAGGAAACCCTCGGCGTCGATTTGATTGGCGCCGACCTTGAATTCCTTCACCGACCAGTCGAACAAGTCGCGGCGGTTGGTGGCGATGGAGGTTGCCATCACCGACCAGGCGGACCAGTACGAGTGGTTGTTGGTTTTTTCCAGCGGCAGGTTGTCCCAATCGCTGACCACTTGATCAGCCATCTTGCTGAACCAGGCTTCGATCAGTTGCGATTCCTGCTGATGGTTCGCCAACGGCTGAGAGTCTGAGAACTTCAAGCGGACATAGGACGATGCCAGGCTGCCCAGCGCCCATTTGCGCATGGACTTGCCGGTGTGGTTGAAATCCTTGGACATCAACGCATCGGCCTTGGCCCAGGCGGTCAGCCAGTTCAGGGTGCATTCCAGCTGTTCCGGACGCCCGTCACGCATGTACTGCATCACGTGCTTGCTGGTGGCGCGCTCGATCTTGGTGATGTCGGCCGTGGTGTCGCGGAAGGCTTTTTCCGAGGCCTCGTTCAGGGTCGAACGGGCCTTGTCGGAGCCTTCGTACTTGCTGCGAAATTGCAGTGAGCCGGTGTAGGGCGTTGGCGTTGCATCACAGCCTTCGCTCTTGTCACCGGTTTTGACTTTTTCGATCGGCGCGAAATAACCCTGGGGTGGACGCAGGGGCGCGGCGGCCTGAGTCGCCCCGGCAAACATGGCCAGGGTCAACAGGGACGGTGCGATCAATCTTTTCAAAGTTCGGGTTTGCATAGTTGCCTCTATTGCCCGGCTTGAGCGGTACGCTGCCCAGTGCCAGGGAACACGTTGCGTTTGCATATCTTCGCTTCGACTTTCTGCGGCGCGGCACCTGCTTCAGGGCCCTGGACTTCGACGGCCAGCAGGTTCTGCGAGCCCCAGTCTTCGTCCGTGCGCAACTCAAAGGCGAAACGCCCGTCGGTGTCGGAGGTTTCCGGTTTTTCGATCTTGATGTCCTCGTGGCGACCGTTCATGTACCAGAGGGTGGCTTGCAGGGTTTTCACCGACGGATCGGCGAAACGGATATCAACCTGGTGGCTGCTGTTCTGCAGGTTCAGGTTCTTTGTGTTGACCATCAATTCGTTCTTGCCCGGTTTCAACGTGGTGCTGCCGGTCATCTGTGCATCCTTTCCTTCGCAACCGTTGTCCAGCAGCGCCATCATCTGGCGGTAGGTGGTTTCCTGGTCGAGGCGATAAAGCGGCGAGAATTCCCAGATCAGGATCTTCGGCGGCTTGGTCTGGAACTCTTCGCTGCCCAGGTACTGCAGCATCGAACCTTCCAGGCCACCGCCGGGGAACGCCACGTTGAGGATGTCGGCGCCGATGGCCTCCTGGAGGAAACCGGCGAAGTTATAGTTCTTGCCACTGTGGCTGGTGCCGACCAGGGTGATCTCCGGATTGCCGGCATCACTGAACAGATCGCCATCGCCGGCTTCGCCCTTGGGCTCGGTGGTGAATTGATCCATGTACTGGATCGCGTAGCTGGTGCCACAGAGTTGACCGGCCATATTGTGTAATGTTCCGGTCTTGCCCATGCGACCCGACTTATGGGTCTCGAATTCACGCTTGGGAATGTCGGCGAAGCCCGGAATCTGCTTGACCTTATCGGCCACGATCTTCGCCGTGCGCTGGGCGCCATACGGTGTCCAGTGCTGGTCGCCGCGGAAGTAGAAGTCGTGGGCGGGCAGGGTGTCGGGCAGCGATTCGTTGGTCAGTGGCGACAGGTCTGGAACGACGTAACCCATCTGCGCGAAGCGGCCGAGCATGGTCTTGTAGTTCTTCAGCGCCTTGTCGAAATCGAATTGCGCTTTCTCTTGCGGATTGAGCTTGTTGCGGTTCACCAGGCCTCGAGTCGGTTGATAAACGACAACGAGCTCCACGCCTTTGCTCTTGAACGCATCGTGCAGCTCTTTCATGCGTTTGTAGCCGGCGGGGGTGGTATCGAATTCGGTGCGCAAGTCTTCCTGGGTCCGGAACAGCCAGTCACCCTGGGCCTGTACCAGCGTGGTGAAGTTCTGCTGGTAGCGCGTGGTGTAGTTCTTGGCGTCGTGGGCTTCCGGGCACAGGTTGCAGCAAGGCTCGGCGCTGAAAGCGGGCGCCTTGGCTTCGTCCGCGCGAACGCCGCCGCTGGCCGCGAGAATGCCGGCGGTCAGGGCCGACAGGCTGAGTAATTTGATCAAGTGTGGGCGCATAAAATTATCCTCAGTCCTGCATTTCGGTCTGGCGTTCGACAGGGTCGATCAGCACGGCTTTCTGCTGGCGCACCAGCAGGTCGAGAATTTCATCCTGGCGCTCGCCAAGAATCCCGTTGAAGCTGATGCCGCTGGATTTGGTCGGCGCGAGCATGGACACGCGATACAACTCGACGCTCAGCGGCGAGTCGATGGACAGCGGTCCGCTGCCGTTGCCGGCCAGTTCGCCACCGACGATGATCAGGGACACCTGGGCGTCGAACGGATCGAGGTCGATGTCCCGGTCGGTGTCGCTCAGATCCTTGATGTGGCCGTAGACGCCGGTCAGGCCGTTGGCGATGGACAGGTTTTCGTAGAGGCGGATGTTCACGCTGTTACGAATCCGGATGCCGTGGCGCCGGTTGCTGATCACCTTGTTGCCCCACAGCAGGTTGTTGCCACTCTCGTAGAGGGTGATGCCGTCGGTGTGGTTCTTGTAGATCTCGTTGTAAGCGACCAGGTTGTTCACGCTGTTACGGTCGATCACCAGGCCCGAGAGCTTGTTGTCGTAGCTGCGGTTGTTGAAGATGAAGCTGTCGTTGACCTCACGGGAAATGATGATCCCGTGCTTCTTCTTGGTCCCGTACACCGTGTTGTCGGCGATGATCAGACCGTGCGAGCGGTCATGGGGGTCGATGCCGTAGACGATGTTGTCTTTGTAGGTGTTGCCCTTGACCACGAAGTCTTCGGTTTCGTAGCAGTAGAAGCCGTACCACATGTCCGAGAACTCGGAACCGATGATCCAGCCGGTCGGTTCAGGGCGCTTGAGCACCTTGGCCATGTTCGGCGTGTACTGGGAGATACTCACGCCGTAGGACTTACTGTTGGCGTAGCCGAAGCTGGCCATCTTGCTGTTGGCGATGTAGGTCTGGGTGCCGCCCCAGGACAGCAGGAACGGACGGAATTCATTCGCCGACTTGAAGGTCGCCGGGCCGTTTTCCTTCTCGCGCCAGCCGGTGATCTTGGTGTCGCGCACAAACAGCTGGCCGTCGTTGACCAGGAACGAACCGGCCTCCTGGGACAGGCGCAATTCCTGGGTCTGCTTGTCGATTTCCAGGATGCCCTTGTTCCCGACCACGATCGGCAACTTCGCCAGGAACACGCCCGGCGAGGTTTCGCTGAAGTACTGCTTGGGCACCTTTTTGACCAGGTCCTTGAGGTTCATGTAGCCGTCGTCGATGAAGATCGCCTGGGGGATGCCGTGCTGACGCACCACCCATTCGGCCATCTTGTTGTCGCCGCCGATGAAGTCCTTCAGCGCGTCTTCCTGCATCATCCGGCGCACGCTGATTTTGCCTGGCTTGGTGCGCACGATTTTCGCGGCGATGGCTTCGGCGGTGTAGCCGGAGGTGTCCGGCAGTTTCGGCTTTTCCATCTCCAGCGGCGCAGTGGGTGCGCTGTTGACGGTATACGTCCTGGCCTGTTGCAGTTCCTTGGCCACGGTGGCCGGCTTCCCTTGTGGAGGGGTTGCCGGCTCCACGCGGGCGAAGGCCGCCGAGCTTGCCAGCAGCATCGCGCCGGCCAGCAAGGTGATCGAGCCTCTCTTCGGACTGTTCATGTGAGGAACTCCCTTCGCGGTTCGCATCAGAAGCGCCAGATCACGTCGACAAACGCACGGTGCATGTACGAGTCGACGCCTTTGCCGTAGGCATCGCCCGGCTTGAATACACCGCCACGCAAACGCACCAGGGCCGAAGGCTCATCGATCGATTGACTCAAGGCGGCGGGCAGCAGGCCCTGCTTGAAGTACTTGGTGACGACCACGTCCATTTCCTGGCCGAGGTCTTTGTTGCCATCTTCCAGCGGCAGCGAGGTGCTGGAGAGCACGGCGCCGGTCACGTCATCGGTATCGTTCTGCACGGCGTTGATGCCGTTGCTGCCGACCGGCTTGTTGCCGTCGACGCGCCAGAATTTGTGGTAGATCACGCTGGCATCGTATTCGTCGTTGAGCATCCACGAACCGAACAGGGTAGCGCTCTGCATGTTGTTCATTTCGCCACGGAAGGCCTCGCCGTAACGGTGCACACGCGAGCGGGTACCGGTGTAGTTCGAGCGGTTGCTTTGCAGGCCGCTCTGTTCGTAATCGGCGCTGGCGCGGGCATAGGCTGCACCGACTTGCCATTGCGGATCGAGGCGCAGGCGCACGCCCAGGTCAGTGGCCCAGCCATCGACGTCGTTGCCGGTCTTGGCTTGTGCCGGCGCGGTGCCGTCGGCGTTGAGCGGGTTGACCTTGTCGCGGTCGCCGGTCATGCCGGTGATGCTGCCCCAGTAGTTGACGGTGTTGGTGTTACGCCAGTTGTAGGCATCGCTATCGGCGGTGAGGCCGATCCAGCTGAGGTCGCCGTTCTCTTGCTTGTCCAGGGAGTCGGCGGCGACACCCGGCTGCGCGTAGTCCAGCTTGCCGTCATCGTGGGTGTGATGACCGCGAATGCCGACCCAGTTTCCCGGGGTCCACTGATACGCCGCATCGGCGTAAGCGTGCAGGCGATCCTTGTCCTTGGGTGCGAGTTCGGTGAGGTCGGTGCGGTATTCGCTGAAGCGTTCGGCCACACCGGCGTTGGCGCGCAACAGTGTGGTGTCGAAGGTCCAGTTCAGGGCTTCGATGTTGGTGTCGCGCCATTGGCCGTCGTCATTGCGCAGGCGTTGACGACCGAGCTTGAGGATCTCGCCGGGGTAGGGCGTCAGGCCGCTGTAGCCGACCCAGAACTCACGCATCGCCAGGTAGTTTTTCTTGCTCTTGCGATCACCGCTGTCGGTGGCCTGGGTGCCGTCGCTGTCGGACTGTTGCAGGGTGTCCGTCTCGATGATATCGGTCGACGTCACGGCTTGACCCATGGCGTAACCGCTCCACGCGCCGCTCTCGCCATAGATCCATGGACGCAGGTCGAGGCCGACGCCATTGACGTCGCCGCCGCTCGCCGTACCCAGGTCGGTATCGTCTTCGGACTGGGCGGTGACTTTCACGTCAAGGCCGTAGTTCTTGCTTTCGGTCAAGGCTGCCAGGGTCGGGCACGACCACAACAGGGCGAACGACAGGCCGATGCCGGCCTTAACGAATGGATTCAACTTCATAGGGATTCCTCGCCGTCTTCTTCTTCCAGGGCATGCAGTTCCAGGGTGTTCTGGCTCGAGGCACCACGAACGGCCTGTTCTTGTTTCAACAGGCGTTGGGCCTCGGCAAGCTGGGCAGGCGGCAGCTGGGCTTCGAGTGTTTGTGCAAGCTCGATGGCTTGCGGGGTGTTCCGGGCCTTGGCCAATTGGCTGAAGACATAAGCGTTACGCGGGTCGGGCTTGATGCCCTTGCCTTGGGAGAACAATTGGGCGATCGCGAAGTCGGCGCTGTTCTGGCCGTTGCGCGCAGCGGTCAGCAAGTGATCCAGTGCTTTCTGCGGATAGATCTTGCCCAGGTAACCGCGGCGGTAAATCTGGCCGAGGTAGTAATCGGCGGCCACTTCCCGGCCGACGGCTTTCTTGAAGTGCTCTTCGGCGATCTTGGCATCGGCCGGGACCATCTTGCCCTCGTAGTAGAGCTTGCCCAGCAACAGTTCGGCGCGGGGCTGGTCGGCGGCGCGGCCGTTGTCCAGGTACTTCATCATGGTGTCGACGTCGCCGAGTTCCGGGAAGTCGTAGAGCAGTTGCGCCAGGCTGACCCAGGAAGCGGGGTGGCCCGGTGCGATGCCTTCGAGCAGCGACTGCGCGGTTTTCTCGTCGGTCGTGCCCAGGGAAGCATCACCCAGAACGCGAGCCACGCTGTCCACGCGCTGAGCGGACACCGCACCGCGAGCCTGGGCGGCTTGCATTTGCTTGATCAGCTCGGCCTGTTTCTCAGGCGCAGCTTTCTTCTGATAGACCGTGGCCAGCTCGACGTAGCAGATGTCGGTGGTGGCCAGCGCGGCCTTGCAGATGGTTTCCACTTCGTCCAGATGCTGGTCGTAAGTGCCCTGGGTGCGATACAGCAGCACCTGGGCCAGGCCCGCTTCCGGCTTGCCTTCGGCGCGCCACTGGCTGATCTGCTGCTGTGGGTTGACGTTGGGGAAACTGTGGGGGTATTGCAGGTACAGCATCGCCAACGGGATCAGGGTATTGCCTTCTCCGGCGGCGGACGCTTTCTTCAACAGGCCTTCGGCTTCCTGCTGTTCGGCTTCGGTGGAGCCGGGTTTGGCTACCAGCAGACGACCCAGGCGTGCCTGAGCCCGCGGCGAGACGCTGGCCGCGGCGCGGTAAGTCGCCTCGGCCTGTTTCATCTGCGCCGGGTCACGGCTGTCGACCTGGATATCGGCCATACCGACCTGGGCTTCGCTGTAACCCAGGTCTGCCAGTTGCTTGTAGTTCTGCGCCGCCAGCGCGGTATCGCCGCGCTTGAGGGCTTCGTTGGCCAGGCGCTGGTCGGGCAGGCCGGCGCAACCGCTGAGGCTGACTGCCAACGCGATTGCACAGAATGCATAACCAGTGTGGGAGCGAGCTTGCTCGCGATCAGCCGGGGTCGCGCTCGACCGGCTCGGTGCTTCAGACAGACCGCGCCGATCCCATCGCGAGCAAGCTCGCTCCCACAGGGTATGCGGTGTGCTGAGGATATTTGGAGTCGTCACGGGCATGTCCTCTGTTTAAAGACCGGCGGCCATGGCTTTGTCGATCAGCCAGTTCAGGTTCGGACCACGGGTGCTGTTCACTTCAACCGGGCGACCGGCGAAAGCGCTGTTCAGCGGCTCGTCAGGCTTGATCTGTACGCGGATGTCGGACGACAGGTCGGCGCTGTTCAGGCTGGTGCTGCTGACGATCTTGCCGCTGCGGATTTTGTCTTCGCCGGCGATCTGGAAGCTGACCGTGCTGCCTGGCAGTACTTCGCCGAACTGGCGGTAGGAGAAGCGCGCTTCAACGTTGGCTTCGCTGTTGCGCGGCACCAGTTGGAAGATCACGTCACCCTTGCTGGCGTACTGACCGTCGGCAACCAGTTGCTGCGCCACGGTGCAATCGCATGGCGAGGTCAGGGTGCCGGTCATCTGCTTGCCGAACAGCTCTTCAACCTTGGCTGGCTGCAGCTGATTGTCGTCCAGATGGCCCTTGAGCACGTCGAGCATGCTGGTGCTGAAGGTCGCCAGCGGGGCGCCTTTTGCAGCAACGCCGTCGTCTTTGATCAGGCTCTGCACGGTGCCGTCGCGCGGCATGGTGATGTTCATCGCCGGTACGCTGACCAGGCCGGCCTGGGCGTGGCTGACGAAGTACATGCCGTACACCGACTTGAAGATGAAACCGAAGGCCACCAGGCCGACGAGGAAAATCGCCAGGCTGAAGGTCACTGCGCGCAGACGACCGAACGCGGTCATGCCGTGTCCGCCATCCTTGACCTTGCGCGCCTTGGTGAAGTTGTCGCGCTGCAGGGTCGCCAGCATCTCGCCGACGCTGACGATGTCGCCGGCCAGGTGCGAAGTGATGAGGTGGCGCAGGGTGGAAATGTCCCGCGGTTCCAGGTTCTGGAACTGGCAACCGGCGCGGCCGGTCTCGCGATCGAAGGAGCGTACTTGCAGCTCCACGTCCATGGCCAGGCCGAGGTTGTCGATGACGAATTGCAGGCGAGCCTTGTAAACCTCGCCGACCTTGAGTGGCAACTGACCGGCGTTGAAGGCCAGGCCGCCAGCGGAGAGGTCGATGACCCGGGCTTCAACCGGAGTCCGGTCAGGACCGAAGAAACGCAGCTTGGCCGGGATTTTCACTCGGGCGTGTTGGCGCTGGGCTTCTGATTCATGCACTACGTTGGCGTTGACGGCGGTATTCATATAGACGTTTTCCTAGTTAATTCAGGCGAGTTCGGTCAGACCATCAGCAGCAGCACGGCAACAAAAATGCTGCCGGCGGAGAAGGTCATGGTCCGAGACGACCAAGTGTTGAACCAACCTTGAAAGCTGGCGAGATCACGGGTCAGGGAAGTGGGCTGGCGACTCCAGGACTGTCGGTCGAGGCGGAAGAACACGTAGATCTTCACCAGGGCGCCGACGATCTGGTTGTAATAGAGAATCGCCGGGTAGGCCGGGCCGATCGTGTGACCGGACAACGACAGCAGCACGGTCAGGATCAGGCGGGTAATGCCGATCCACAGCAGGTAAACCAGGATGAACGCGGCGCCGTACTTGAAGGTGGCGATGAGCGCGACGGTCAGGCCGAGCAGCGACGTCCACATCGACACGCGCTGGTCGAACAGCACCACCGAAGTAAACAGGCCGAGACGTTTCATCCCCAGGCCCAGGGCGCGGGAGTTCTGGCGCAGGTTATTGCCGTACCAGCGGAACATCAGTTTGCGGCTGGCTTTGATGAAGCTTTTTTCCGGCGGGTGTTCCACGGTGTGGATCGCAGCGTCCGGCACATAGAAGGTGTCATAGCCCAGGCGCATCAGGCTGAACCAGCTCGACTTGTCATCACCGGTGAGGAACTTGAAGCGACCCAGGCGCCAGTGTTGCAGCGAATCGCTTTCAACGTCGGCGATGAAGTCCGGGTTGGTGACCACGGAGGCGCGGAATACCGACATCCGGCCGGTCATGGTCAGTACGCGCTTGGACAAGGCCATCGAGCACATGTTGATGTGACGCTGGGCGAAGCGCAGTTTGTGCCATTCGCTCATGATGTAGCCGCCGCGCACTTCGCAGAACTCGTTGGTGGTCAGGCCGCCGACATTGCCGAACAGCTGGAACCACGGCACGGTCTTGAGCACGACGCCTTCGGCCAGCACGGTGTCGCCATCGATCACTGCAACCACGGCGCGGTCGTCCGGCAAGTGGCGGGAGATGGCGCGGAAACCGTAGGCCAGGCCGTCGCGCTTGCCGGTGCCGGGAATGCGCACGAAGTCGAGCTTGACGCGGTCCGGTGGGTTCATCCGCGACCACAGGCTTTTCACCAGCTTCTCATCGGACATTTCCACGATGGAGCAGACCATGGTGGTCGGCAGGCCGCAGTCGATCGCTTCGCGAATCACCGAGGCGTAGACCTGGGCGGTGGTCAGCGCGTCAATACGGAAACTGGTGACCATCAGGAACACATGGGACGGGTCTGCCGCTTTACCCAGCTTGCGCACTTTGCGCCGCAGGTGCGGATAGACCACGTACAGAAACAGCATGCCGCGCAGAAAGTGCGTGGCACCCATCGAGTAGCGCCAGATACCGACGATACCGATCAGGAAGATAAAGTCCCTCGACTCGGAGTCGAACGTGGACGCAGGCAACGCCATGGCGATGCCCATCAATAAACTTAGGTAAAACAGCCAACCGGCGGCCTGAAGTAGGCCGTGCTTTAGCCTGTGCATAATCTGCATCCGTCTCTATCTCGGGCGAGCCTGTGGGGTGGCCCGATGGGGTTAAGGCAGGCATAAAAACCGTAGGAGCGAGGCTTGCCCGCGAAGGCGGTGTGCCTGGTTCGCCGGCAAGCCTGGCTCCTACAGGAGCGAAGGCGGCGTACCTGACACATCACGTCGTCTGGTTCGCCGGCAAGCCTGGCTCCTATGGGAAGGTGTGTTACCAGCAGATGCCTTCGGTGCGGCCACTGACGCTGGTGGCTTGGGACATGAAACCGACCAGGTCGATCACTTGCTTGCCCTGTGGCGCCTGTTGGGCCAGTGCACGGAACTTCTCGTCACGGTTGCCGAGGATGATCACGTCGCAGTTGTCGATCACGCTGTCGAAATCGGCGTTGAGCAAGGACGAGACGTGAGGGATCTTCGACTCGATGTAATCCTTGTTCGCACCGTGAACGCGGGCGTATTCGACGTTGGCGTCGTAGATGCTCAGGTCGTAGCCCTTGCCGATCAGCATTTCCGCCAGGTCAACCAGCGGGCTTTCGCGCAGGTCGTCGGTGCCGGCCTTGAAGCTCAGGCCCAGCAGGGCGACTTTGCGTTTGCCGTGGCTGGAAACGATGTCGAAGGCGTTCTGCACCTGGGACACGTTGCTGCGCATCAGCGAGTTGAGCAGCGGCGCTTCCACGTCCAGGGAACCGGCGCGGTAGGTCAGGGCGCGCACGTCTTTTGGCAGGCAAGAGCCGCCGAACGCGAAACCAGGACGCATGTAGTACTGGGACAGGTTCAGCGTCTTGTCCTGGCAGACCACTTCCATCACTTCACGACCATCGACGCCGACAGCCTTGGCGATGTTGCCGATTTCGTTGGCGAAGGTCACCTTGGTGGCGTGCCACACGTTGCAGGTGTACTTGATCATTTCGGCAACAGCGATGTCCTTGCGGATGATCGGTGCGTCGAGTTCTTCGTACAGCGATTGCAGAACGTCGCCGGAAGCCTTGTCGAACTCGCCGATGACGGTCATCGGTGGCAGGTCGTAGTCGGCGATCGCGGTGCTTTCACGCAGGAACTCAGGGTTCACCGCAACACCGAAATCAACGCCGGCTTTCTTGCCGGAGCAGTCTTCGAGGATCGGGATCACGACATTGGCTACGGTACCCGGCAGCACGGTGCTGCGAACCACGATGGTGTGGCGGGTGGTCTTGTCACGCAGGACAAAACCGATCTCGCGGCACACGGCTTCGATGTAGTTCAGTTCCAGGTCGCCGTTCTTCTTGCTCGGCGTGCCGACGCAGATCATCGACAGGTCGGTGTCGCGAATCGCTTCGGCGAAGTTGGTCGTACCGCGCAGGCGGCCAGTCTCGATGCCCTTCTGCAGAAGTTCGCCCAGACCCGGTTCAACGATCGGCGATTTGCCGGCATTGATCATATCGATCTTGTCTTTGGCGACATCGACGCCAACGACGTCATGGCCCCGTGCAGACAGGCAACCGGCACAGACTGCACCGACGTAACCCAAACCAAATATGCTGATGCGCATCGCATTTACCTCTCAGTTAATCAAGTCTGTTTCATCAAGCCATTACATGGCCGGAATTAATGGTGTTATGCGGTCGTAATGCACTCGCAAGTGCGGCCTTGCAGACGCCAAAATGCAGCGCGCAGGCATAATAAGTTCCGAGTGTCTATATAAGTGCACTCAGGATGTGCGCAACTAGGCCTTGTTATTATGATTTGCCCTGTCTTGCAGCCGAGCTTCTCTGTGGAAGTCACGGGTGCAAGGGTCTTGCGCGCTCGATGCCAGGCAAAAAGCCCGTAAATCAAGCGGTTGGGTGCTCAGATGAGCACGTTTATAGGGGCGTGGCCTTGGCCTGGCAGGGGATAGTATTGATGCGTTATCTCCTGTCCTTCAGGTGCTGCCCAAATCAGGGATTAGTAGCGCAAGTTTCGTGTGACAACTTTGCTACGTGAATCGCTTCTCTGCGTAAGTTATCTCGCACATGCTCCGTGAGAATCGTTACCGGTGGTATGAACTACGCATTTGGACATAGTTCCGGCCCGCTCATCGCGAATCCTGAAATTTCTTGAAATATTGGCAAAGATGGCACTGCTTTCATATTGATAGCAACGTCTGTTTCACCCTTGATACATGGGGGTATGGGCGTGAAAGATAGGAATGTGCCACTACTGTTTAAAATTTTCGGTGCCACTACTGAAAAAAATCAGCGAAGTCGAGTGAAACTAAAGTTAGCAAATTGAGTGCTGGATTTATGGCGTCAATAAGACGTCGATGCAGGCGAGGAATTGTTCGACGATCGGACGTCGGCGCATGAGACGTCTTGAAGGGTCATGCGCCGACCGGGTCACTGCTCTGGCGCGTGATCGCGCAGGAAGACCAGATTGTCCGCCGAGGATTGCTCAGCGTTGTAGCGATAGCCCTGCACGTCGAACTGCTTGAGGGTTGCCGGGTCGTTGACCCGCTCTTCAATGACGAACCGACTCATCATGCCCCGGGCTTTTTTTGCGTAGAAGCTGATGATCTTGTACTGGCCGTTCTTCAGGTCCTTGAACTCGGTATTGATGATGTGCGCGTTCAGGGCGTTGCGCTTGACCGCCGAGAAGTACTCGTTGGAGGCCAGGTTCAGCAGCACGTCGTCGCCCTGTTCGGCCAGGGCTTCGTTCAACCATTCGCTGATTCGCGTACCCCAGAAGGCATACAGGTCCTTGCCGCGGGCGTTGGCCAGCCGGGTGCCCATTTCCAACCGGTACGGCTGCATCAGGTCCAGTGGACGCAACAGGCCATAGAGGCCCGACAGCATGCGCAAATGCTGCTGGGCGTAGTCAAAGTCGGCTTCGCTGAAGGTTTGCGCATTCAGCCCGGTGTACACGTCGCCCTTGAACGCCAGCAGCGCCTGTTTGGCGTTGGCGGGGGTAAAGGCCGGCGTCCAGCTGCCAAAACGGGCGGCATTGAGCCCGCCGATCTTGTCGGAGACATGCATCAACTGGCTGATCTGCGCCGGGCTCAGCTCGCGCAGTTGCAGGATCAGCTCCTGGGAATGGTCAAGGTATTGCGGCTGGGTGAAGCGCTGGGTGGCCGGCGGTGTTTCGTAGTCGAGGGTCTTGGCGGGGGAAATCACCATCAGCATGAAGTCGTCTCCTTTAATCGTGGGGGCGATTCTAGGGGGTTGTCTGTGTTGACTCCAGCTATGGGTGTGATAGGTGATCGGTGGCTATCCGCAAAACTCGTAGGAGCGAGGCTTGCCCGCGAAGGCGGCGCATCCAACATCAATCTGCCTGATACAGCGCTTTCGCGGGCAAGCCTCGCTCCTACAGAAATCATGGCAGCATCAGCTATAGTGCCGCCCGGGTTTTGTTATGGAGACATCCCATTGCGCATCGCTTTTCTATTCGCGACCTGGCTCTTGAGTTTCGGTGCCCTGGCCGCACCGGGCGAGGTGGCGACGCTCGACCGCAGTACCTGGCCCGAACAGCTCGACAGCCCGACCCTGTTCGACGTCGCGTCGCGCGCCGAAATCCTGATGTTCGCCCGAGTCCTGCTGGCCAGCGAATCCCTGGATGAACCGAGCCTGGCCCAACGACTGGGCCTGCGCACGATCAACCTGGAGGCGGTCAACAACCTGCGCCAACGCCTGTGGCAACGTCTGCTGAGCAACTACAGCTTCGCCCAGCGAAGCTGCGATCAAGACGCTTCCTTCTGTTTCCTGGTCGAGGACATGGACACCTTGCGCCAGCAGGCGGCCAAGTTTCAGCTCAGTGACGACAGCTACTACATCAAGTGGGCAGAGCCGAGTCGCTTGTTCCATGCCCGGTACCTGGACGAGCAATTGCGCAAGGCCGCGCTGTTTCCACAATCGAGCAGCGAAGTCGATCGTTTTGGCGACCACGAACGCAACGGCGCCACGATGAATGACCGGCTGTTCCTGCTGACCTTCGACAGCGCCGCCAATGCCACTCCGGACAACACCGCCTGGGTGGCTGAATACCTGCGCAAGGCAAAGATGAGCGGCACCTTCTTTGTCCTCGGCAAGGACATTCAGGCACGTTTGAATGAACGCTCAGTCGCCAGCCTGCAAGCCACGTATTCAATGCAGTGCATCGGCGTGCAAGGTTGGGAGTTCCGTTCCCACAGCCACTGGCTGGACTGGCAGGACTCGGTACGACGCAGCGTCGAACGGGTCAAAGGCAAATTGCCGGAGAATTACATGCCGTTGTTTCGGCCGCCCGACGGTCAGCGTCGTGGGGACGCCGAAAGCTTCTTCAGGGCCCAGGGCCTGCAAGTGGCGCTGTGGGACATCGATGCCCAGGATGGCGCCGGCAAGCTCCAGCCCGACCAAAGCGCGCAACGCGTATTGACCCTGATGCTGTTATGGCGCCACGGCGTGATCAACTTCAACATCAAGCAGGATGGAGTGAAAACGGCGATGCCCTGGCTCATCACGCAAACGGCGCAAAGCGGGATCGGTTGGGAGGACTGTCAGGACGGGTTTCGCTGAAAATGGCCAAAGGCCGTAAACATTGGGCGAGGGGCGATTTCGGGGGAGAATTCGGTACAGGCGGACTTCCGACTTTAACGGCACATTGCCTGCACGCCAAGGGCTATTCGTCACTCTGAAAAATAAACTTCAAAAAAGCGTCAAAGTACTTTTTCCTGTCACAGGTTTTGGAGTATTACGAAGACAGACCGCCGAAACCTGCAGACAGGTGGCGTCTTCCAAGACTCCCATTTGTGTGCAAGTTCACTTGAACCCTCGCAGGTGAATTCGGTGGCCACTTCGAGGCGCAGCACTGTCACGGTATTGCGTCGACTGGCTCCCACAAAGGTGACCGAGTATGGATGATCACGGACGTAGTTTTTCCTCCAACCAGCCAATCCTTTATGTACTCGATACCAACGTATTGATCCACGATCCAAACGCCCTGCTTAACTTCGAAGAACACCACGTCGCCATCCCGATGACCGTGCTTGAGGAGCTGGACAAGCTCAAGAGCGGGCATCACAGCGTGGCTGCGGAATGCCGCCAGGCCATTCGCCTGATCGACAAGACCCTGGGCGACGCCAGCCCTGAAGACGTTGAACTGGGTGTGCCGATCCAGCGGGGCAAAAGCGGGCCCAAGGGTTTGCTGTCGATCCTGATGAGCAAGCGTGCCGAACCGAACATCATTCTGCCTGAGCACCTGAACGACAACATCATCATCAACCAGCTGATCGACCTGCATGCGCGCGAGCCCAAGCTGCCCGTGGTGCTGGTCACCAAAGACATCAACATGCGCCTCAAGGCCCGGGCGTGCGGGATCGCGGCCGAGGACTACAGCACCGACCAACTGGTAGACGACGTCTCGCTGCTGCCCAATGGTTATCACAACATGGACGGCTCCTTCTGGGACCGCGTGAAGAATGTCGAAACCCGTCAGGACCACGGTCGCACCTGGCACCAGGTGCAATTGATCGACAACCTGCCGGCAGTGCACATCAATGAGTTCATCATCGACGAACAGGGTTTTGTCGGCTGGATCAAGGAAATCGAGGAAGACCGGCTGCTGATTCTCGACCTGCACCAGGAACCCCTGTTGCACCAGGAGGCCTGGGGCCTGAAACCCCGTGACATCTACCAGAGCCTGGCGCTGTACGCCTTGCTCGATCCGGACATCCACCTGGTCAACCTGTCCGGCGCCGCCGGCTCGGGTAAAACCATCCTGGCCCTGGCGGCGGCCATCGAGCAGACCATGGTCAGCAAGCGCTATCGGCGAATCATCGCCACCCGTAGCGTGCAAGGCCTGGATCAGGAGATCGGCTTCCTTCCGGGCACCGAAGCGGAAAAAATGGAGCCGTGGCTGGGCGCCATCACCGACAACCTCGAAGCCTTGCACATGGATGACGAAAACACCCATGGCAGCGTCGACTACATCCTCAGCAAAGTGCCGCTGCAGTTCAAATCCCTCAACTACATTCGGGGCCGCAGTTTCCAACAGAGCCTGATCCTGATCGATGAATGCCAGAACCTCACGCCGCACCAGATGAAAACCATCATCACCCGTGCCGGCGCCGGATCCAAAGTGGTGTGCCTGGGCAACCTGGCGCAGATCGACACCCCTTACCTGTCCGCGACCAGCTCCGGGCTGACGTACCTGACCGAACGCTTCAAGGATTTCCCCAACGGTGTGCACATCACCCTGCAAGGGGTACCGCGTTCGATTCTGGCCGAATACGCCGAATCGCATTTGTAGCCCTCATAAAACCGGGCTGCCCAAAGCTGCCCGGTTTTTTATGTCCAACATAAATCCCCGCCTTTGTAGGAGCGAGGCTTGCCCGCGAAGGCGTCCTCAAGTGCGCCAAAAGCTTCGCGGGCAAGCCTCGCTCCTACAGGGGGCTGTGATGATCCGATAATGAAGCGTGCGGAAATCTGACCCACAGGTTTACAATCGAGGCTCCTGATCAGGAGTATCCCTGTGCTGACTCATCTCGATTCCCAAGGTCGCGCCAACATGGTCGACGTCACCGAAAAAGCCGTGACGTTCCGCGAAGCGACGGCCCAGGCGCTGGTGCGCATGCTGCCCGACACCCTGCAAATGATCGTCAGCGGCGGTCATCCCAAGGGTGATGTGTTTGCCGTGGCGCGTATCGCCGGCATTCAGGCGGCGAAGAAAACCAGCGATCTGATTCCCCTGTGTCATCCATTACTGCTCACCGGCGTCAAGGTCGAACTCAGTGCCGAAGGCGACGATACCGTGCGCATCGTCGCGCGCTGCAAGTTGTCCGGACAGACCGGCGTCGAAATGGAAGCCCTGACCGCGGCCAGCGTCGCGGCGCTGACGATCTATGACATGTGCAAGGCCGTGGATCGCGGCATGACCATCGAAAGCGTGCGGCTGCTGGAGAAACTTGGGGGCAAGAGCGGCCATTTCCAGGCGGATCAGCCATGAACCTCACCGTGAAGTTTTTTGCCCGTTACCGGGAAGCGCTCGGCGTCGACTTGGTGAAGGTTGAAGGGGATTTCGCGACCGTCGATGACGTGCGCGCGTTGCTGGCTCAACGCGACGGCGCCGAGGTGCTGAGCGAACAGAACCTGATGTGCGCCCGCAATGAAGACCTGTGCCAGCTCGACGAGCCGGTGAGCGATGGCGATGAAGTCGCCTTTTTCCCGACTGTGACCGGAGGCTGAGCCATGGCGATTCGTGTGCAGTCCACTGCGTTCGATCCGGGTGCCGAGGTCAACGCCATGCATGCGGCCAATGTCGGCGTCGGTGCGGTGGTGAGTTTTGTCGGCTATGTGCGCGACTTCAATGACGGGCTCGAAGTGGCCGGGATGTTTCTGGAGCACTATCCGGGCATGACCGAAAAAGCCCTCGGCAAAATCGCCGTTGAGGCGCAGCAACGCTGGCCGTTGCTCAAGCTGGAAGTGCTGCATCGCATCGGCGCCCTGGAGCCGGGTGAGCCGATCGTCTTCGTCGGCGCCGCCAGCGCCCACCGCCAGGCGGCGTTCGACGCCTGCTCTTTCGTCATGGACTATCTGAAAACCCGCGCGCCGTTCTGGAAGAAAGAGAACACCAGCGATGGTGCGCGCTGGGTGGAAGGGCGCGACAGTGATCATGCGGCGGCGGATCGCTGGAAGCAGTGATTCCTGCGGCGCATTCAAGTAGGCATTCGCGGGCAAGCCTCGCTCCTACGGTTCTGTGCATGCATATGTTGTGTGAACGACTCAGAACCCTGTAGGAGCGAGCGATGCGGCGATCCGACTTGCCCGCGAAGAGGCCATCCGCTACACCCAAAATCTCCCCGACCCACCTCCCGACCGCCGGCCGACCCATCTCATTCGCCCCGGATTGACGACTCATACATAAAAGTCCAGTATGGATTTATAAGTACAAAAAAAGGCCGCCCCCGTTTCAGCTCTTTCTTCTGTCTTGCCAAACCAACAACAACCCGCGAGAGAACGAACATGAAGAAATTCCCCCTCATTACCGGTCTGGCCCTGAGCCTGTTGGCGTGCAGCACCCTGTTCGCCGCCGAGAAGACCCTGCGCATCGGCATCGAGGCGGCGTACCCGCCGTTCGCCTCGAAAAGCTCGGACGGCAAGATTGTCGGATTCGACTACGACATCGGCAATGCCCTGTGCGCGCAGATGCAGGTCAAGTGCCAGTGGGTTGAAGGCGAGTTCGATGGCCTGATTCCTTCCCTGAAGGTGAAGAAAATCGACATGGCGCTGTCGTCCATGACCATCAACGAAGACCGCAAGAAGTCGGTGGATTTTACCCACAAGTACTACTTCACCTCATCGCGCCTGGTGATGAAGGAAGGGGCGGTGGTGGATGACCAGTACGCCAGCCTCAAAGGCAAGACGATCGGCGTGCAACGTGCCACCACTACTGATCGTTATGCCACCGAGGTGTTTGAACCCAAGGGCGTTAACGTCAAGCGTTACAGCAACAACGAAGAGATCTACATGGATCTGGCGGCCGGTCGCCTCGATGCGATTTTTGCCGACACCATTCCGCTGAATGACTTTCTGATGATGCCCCGTGGCAAAGGCTATGCGTTTGTCGGGCCGGAGCTGAAGGATCCGAAATACGTGGGGGAGGGCGCCGGGATCGCGGTGCGCAAGGGCAACACCGAATTGGTGACCCAACTGAACACGGCCATCGACGGCATTCGCGCCAGTGGTGAATACCAGAAGATTTCCGAGAAGTACTTCAAGTCTGATATCTACGGCGACTGATCGAACGCGCCAAGTCGGTGAACGACGCTGATTTCGTGTAGGAGCCGGCTTGGCGAAGACGGCGGCACATTCAGTAGAAGTGTTGACTGATGGACCGCTTTCGCTGCGGTGCGGCGATCCGACAGGCCAGCTTCTACAGGGGGGCCGCGGCGCTCACAAAGCCCATGGAAAATGTGTGAGCCGGCTCCCGGTGGTGTTCCGACGAAGACGCCATCGGCCTGGTCAAAATTCAACCCGATCGCCGAAATTTTAATCCCTTCTTAACCCGCTTATCGTCTATTCCCCGATACCCACCCACGCGCGCCAGACTCTCCAAGGTCCGGGCCAGCGTGTAGACTTTGGGCAATCGATATTCAGAAGGGAAACGCAATGAGCGAGGAAACAATGCGGTTGGGTCGTGAACGGCGCTACCTGGTGTTACTGGGCGCCATCTGCCTGGCGCTGATCGGCGGCGCGCTGTACATGCAAATCGTCCTGGGCGAGGCGCCGTGCCCGCTATGCATCCTGCAACGCTACGCCTTGCTGCTGATTGCGATCTTCGCCTTCATCGGCGCGGCCATGCGCACCCGCCGCAGCATCACGGTGTTTGAAACCCTGGTGGTGATCTGCGCCGTGGCAGGCGTCGGAGTGGCAGGGCATCACGTCTACACCCAGTTCTATCCGACCGTCAGCTGCGGCATCGATGTGTTGCAACCGATAGTCGACGGCTTGCCGCTGGCGAAGATCTTCCCGCTGGGCTTCCAGGTCGACGGTTTCTGCTCGACGCCGTACCCGCCGATTCTCGGTCTGTCCCTCGCCCAATGGGCGCTGGTCGCCTTTGTACTGGTGGTCATCCTGGTGCCGCTGCTCACTTCGCGTAATCGCAAAGCGCTGCGCTGAGCCCATCTCGCGCCTCCCGTGTAAAGCAAAAAACGCCCCGGTCCTCGTTGAGAGCACCGGGGCGTTTTGCATGGCAGGGGGCGGGTAAAAAGACCTTGATGCGCGACAAGTCGGGGGGCGACACATGTGCGACACGTTGTCACAGCGCGAGTGTCGCAGGGCATTTCAAAGCCGTGAATTCGCGCCCCTCTACGCAACAAAAAGCGGCTTTTTCAATGGCGGGCGGCTTAGACCCTGAAACACCCGAACAGGCAGTTTTAACAGGGCCTGGCGAATTGGCGGAGCCCTTGTCGCATAGGGGCTTGGGCCGGGTCGAAGGAGGGTGTAGAGCCTTCGATACTGTCTGAACCGCGTGCGGTAGACCTACTATTTTTGGTGTTTTTGTTGAGAATTAATTTCGATAACATGCCGGACTTTTGCGAAATTCGTGATTGATTGTTGCTGAAATGGATAAAAATTATTTCGGGATGAGACATGGTTTATGAATCGCTACGTCACTACAATCGCCCGCACTGAATTCCCGGCACTGCTCACCCTTACACAGGTGCACGAGCAGGAATAGGGCGTCGAGAGGCCGGATGGCTTCATGCGACTCCCAGGTGTCGGTGCCTTCCACTATCCGCACCAAATGGAATTGGTCTTTAACAAGGCCTTTGACCACGAATTCGAATAAGAACTCACCGCTGTCCCAGGATTTGTCGAACAGCGTCTGACGCGCGACGGGCAGCCCTTATTCAATCCAAGAAAAATGCCAACCCTTGGCAGGGTGAAGTGTTGGCGATCAAAAACCAACTGCATTGCGCAAGCTGCTTTAGAGGTCGTGAGATGAGTAAAAACAGGTACCCAAGACTACTAGGCATAGTGCCGCTGCTCGGCACGTTGTTGCTGGGAGGCTGCAACATGACCTTGCTCAATCCTACGGGCCAGGTCGGCCTGGAGCAGCGAAACCTGATCATCACCGCGACGCTGCTGATGCTGTTGGTCGTGATCCCGGTCATCGTCATGACCTTCCTGTTCGCCTGGAAATACCGCGCGTCCAACACCAACGCGACCTACACCCCGAAATGGAACCACTCCACCAAGATTGAAATCGCGGTGTGGACCGTTCCGATCCTGATCATCATTGCCCTGGGTTACGTCACTTACGTGTCGACCCACGAACTGGACCCGTACCGTCCGCTGGAATCCGACGTCAAGCCGATCACCATCGAAGTGGTCTCGCTGGACTGGAAGTGGGTGTTCATCTATCCGGAACAGGGCATCGCCACCGTCAACAAGATCGTGTTCCCGACCAATACACCGGTCAACTTCAAGGTAACGTCGGACTCGGTGATGAACTCGTTCTTCATCCCGGGCCTGGGCGGCCAGATCTACGCGATGGCCGGCATGCAGACCAAGTTGCACCTGATTGCCAACCGTGACGCTGAAATGGAAGGCATCTCCGCCAACTACAGCGGCGCAGGTTTTACCGGCATGAAATTCAAAGCGATCTCAACCTCTCAGGAAAATTTCGACGCCTGGGTAAGCGAAGTCAAAAAGGCACCTAAACAGCTGGAATCAGCTGAATACGAAGCCCTTACCAAGCCAAGCCAGAACAACCCAGTCGAGCTCTACTCCTCGGTCACGCCGAACCTGTTCCAGATCATCGTCGACAAGTACGAAGGCATGAAACCGGGCAAGCCGATGCACCACGAGAAGAAAGAGAAAGAAGTGGCCCATATGGAAGGGATGGACATGAGTTCGCATTCAGCTGCCGGGGCAGAGGAGTAAACGATGTTTGGTAAATTAAGTTGGGAAGCGGTCCCGTTCCACGAACCGATCGTGATGATAACCATCGCCATGATCGCACTCGGTGGTCTGGCGCTGTTCGCTGCAATCACCTACTTCAAGAAGTGGACCTACCTGTGGACCGAGTGGCTGACGTCGGTCGACCACAAGAAAATCGGCGTGATGTACATCATCGTCGCCATGATCATGCTGCTGCGCGGTTTTGCCGACGCCATCATGATGCGTACCCAGCTGGCCATGGCCACCGAGGGTTCGCCTGGCTACCTGCCACCTGAACACTATGACCAGATCTTCACCGCCCACGGTGTGATCATGATCATCTTCATGGCGATGCCATTCTTCACCGGCCTGATGAACCTGGCAGTGCCGCTGCAGATCGGTGCCCGTGACGTTGCGTACCCGTTCCTGAACTCCCTGAGCTTCTGGCTGCTGGTGTCGGGCGTGGTGCTGATCAACCTGTCCCTGGGCGTTGGCGAATTCGCCAAGACCGGTTGGGTTGCCTATCCGCCGTTGTCGGGCCTGCAATACAGTCCGGGCGTGGGGATGGACTACTACATCTGGGCGCTACAGCTATCCGGGCTAGGTACGACGCTGACGGGGGTCAACTTCCTGGCCACCGTGCTGAAAATGCGTACCCCGGGCATGAAGCTGATGGACATGCCGATCTTCACCTGGACCTGCACCTGGGCCAACGTCCTGATCGTGGCTTCGTTCCCGATCCTGACCGCTACCCTGGCACTGCTGACGCTTGACCGTTACATGGATTTCCACATTTTCACCAATGAACTTGGTGGCAATCCGATGATGTACGTCAACCTGTTCTGGGCCTGGGGTCACCCCGAGGTGTACATCCTGATCCTGCCAGCGTTCGGCATTTTCTCGGAAGTCATCTCGACCTTCACCGGCAAGAAACTGTTCGGCCACCACTCGATGATCTACGCCAGCGGCGCGATCTCGATCCTGGGCTTCATGGTCTGGCTGCACCACTTCTTCACCATGGGGTCGGGTGCCAGCGTCAACGCCTTCTTCGGCCTGGCGACGATGCTGATTTCGATCCCGACGGGGGTGAAGCTATTCAACTGGCTGTTCACCATCTACCAGGGCCGTCTGCGTTTCACCAGCCAGGTGCTGTGGACCCTGGGCTTCATGGTGACCTTCGCCATCGGCGGCATGACCGGCGTACTGCTGGCCATCCCGGGTGCTGACTTCGTTCTGCACAACAGCCTGTTCGTGATCGCGCACTTCCATAACGTGATCATCGGCGGCGCGGTATTCGGCTACATCGCAGGCTTTGCGTTCTACTTCCCGAAAGCGTTCGGCTTCAAGCTGCACGAAGGCTGGGGCAAGGCCGCATTCTGGTTCTGGATCACCGGCTTCTTCGTCGCGTTCATGCCGCTCTATGTCCTGGGCTTCATGGGCATGACCCGTCGTTTGAACGCTACTACCAACCCTGAGTGGGTGCCGTACCTGTACGTCGCCATGTTCGGTGCGGTGATGATCGCCGTCGGTATCGCCTGCCAGCTGATCCAGCTGTACGTCAGCGTGCGTGACCGCAACAAGCCAGAGAACATGTGCGAACACGGCGACCCGTGGAATGCCCATACCCTGGAATGGTCGACCTCGTCGCCACCTCCGTTCTACAACTTTGCCGTGCTGCCGAAAGCCGACGTCATCGACCCGTTCACCGAAGCCAAGGAAGACGGCACCGCGTACAAGGCTCCGGCCCGGTACGAGCCGATCCACATGCCCAACAACACCGCGACCGGTGTGGTCATGGGCGCACTGTTGACCGTGTTCGGTTTCGCGATGATCTGGCACATCTGGTGGCTGGCCATCGTCGGCCTGGTCGGCACCGTGGTGTATTTCACCATCCATGCCGCCCGTGACGATCAGGGCTACATGGTGCCGGTGGATGTCATCGAGCGCATCGAAGCCGAGCAGCACAAACGTCTGGTAGCGGCCGGGAAAGTCCCAGCCAACGCCACCCGTGTTGAAACCTCGTTGGAACAGGCTTAAACCATGTCGAACTTAGTGACCAATGCTGGACACACCCATGTCGATGGACATGGGCACGATGACCATCACCACGACTCGGGCGAGATGACCGTATTCGGTTTCTGGCTCTACCTGATGACCGACTGCATCCTGTTTGCGTCGATCTTCGCGGTGTACGCGGTACTGGTTAACAACGTAGCGGGCGGCCCATCGGGAGCCGACATCTTCGAACTGCCTTACGTGCTGGGCGAAACCGCTCTGCTGTTGTTCAGTTCGATCACCTACGGCTTCGCCATGCTGGCGTTGTTCAAGGGTAACAAGAAGGGCGTGCTGACCTGGTTGGGCATGACCTTCCTGCTTGGCGCCGGCTTTATCGCCATGGAGATCAACGAGTTCCACCTGCTGATCTCCGAGGGCTTCGGCCCTAGCCGCTCAGGCTTCCTGTCCGGGTTCTTCACCCTGGTCGGCACCCACGGTCTGCACGTGACCAGCGGTCTGATCTGGATGGCGATCATGATGTACCAGGTGCAGAAAAACGGCCTGACGGCGACCAACAAGACCCGTCTGAGCTGCCTGAGCCTGTTCTGGCACTTCCTGGACGTGGTGTGGATCTGCGTATTCACCGTTGTTTATCTGATGGGGACTATGTAAATGGCTAACGCTCATGCCCACGATACCCACGATGCGAACCATGGCAGCGTCAAGTCCTACGCCATCGGTTTCATTCTGTCGGTGATCCTGACCGTCATTCCTTTTGGCCTGGTGATGTACCCGTCGCTGCCGAAAGCCATGACCCTGTGGATCGTCCTGATCTTTGCAGTGATCCAGGTGCTGGTGCACCTGGTGTACTTCCTCCACCTGGACCGCTCCGCCGCCCAGCGTAACAACGTGATCGCGTTTGTTTTCGCCGCACTGGTAATCGTCCTGTTGGTAGGCCTGTCGTTGTGGATCATGTTCAGCATCCACACCAACATGATGGCGCACTGAGGTAAGTCCGGATGTCCTTGAAGCACTTTATCCAAATCACCAAACCGGGGATCATTTTCGGTAACGTGCTTTCAGTGGCAGGCGGATTTTTCCTGGCCTCCAAAGGGCATGTCGATCTGGCCATCTTCCTGGCTGCGATGATCGGCACGTCCCTGGTGGTGGCTTCCGGTTGCGTGTTCAACAACTGCATCGACCGCGACATCGACCTGAAGATGGAACGCACCAAGAACCGGGTGCTGGTCCAGGGCTTGATCTCCCTGAAACTGGCCCTGGCCTTTGCGACCATTCTGGGTGTTTTCGGCGTTGCACTGTTGTACAAGGTGGCCAACCCGTTGGCCGCTTTGTTCGCGGTGATCGGCTTCGTCATCTACGTCGGCTTCTACAGTCTGTACCTCAAGCGCAAGTCGGTTCACGGCACGCTGGTGGGCAGTCTGTCGGGCGCCATGCCGCCGGTGATTGGCTACGTCGCTGTGACCAACAGCTTCGACATGGCCGCACTGACGCTGCTGGTGATGTTCAGCCTGTGGCAGATGCCGCATTCCTACGCCATCGCGATCTTTCGCTTCAACGATTACCTGGCTGCATCGATTCCGGTGCTGCCGGTCAAGCGCGGGATTGAAGTGGCGAAGAAGCACATCCTGCTCTACATCCTGGCGTTCCTCGTGGCGACCTTGATGCTGACCTTCAGCGGCTACGCCGGCATGAGCTACCTCGCCGTCGCCGCGGCCATGGGCATGTACTGGCTGTACATGGCCTGGACCGGCTACAAGGCAGTGGATGACAGGGTCTGGGCACGCAAGCTGTTCGTGTTCTCGATCTTCACCATTACCGCGTTGAGCGTGATGATGTCGCTGGATTTCAAGGTGCCGAGTGAGTTGTTGCTGACTTACGCGCCATAGGCTTTAGACGCTGCATCAAAAAAACCCCGCCTTCGACAGAAGAGCGGGGTTTTTTATTGCTGGCGCTGGAGCACGTTCAATTCTGTTCTGCCATCCCGCCGCGTCTGAACTCATACGAAGTTATCAACAGTTATAGGGGTAAATCACTATAACTACGAGTAACGAGATAGCACTGGTCAGTTAAGAAAAAATCGAGATATTCTAAGAATCTTAAGATTTTATTGGACCGCTAAAGAAAAATCGCGTGGCCTGCTCAAAAATGAGGATTTGCGCGATGAACTCAGCTGGATATGCCTGTCTGCAAGATGCACTGCAGCTTTCAGCGTTTCCTCTGCGCCAACCTGCCAGAGTTCAGCCTGTTACACGGCTTGAAAGAATCGGCGACATATTGGCAGTCCCGCCTGCAATTGCACCTGCGCCAGATGATCTGCTCGGGCATGTCCTCTTCGCGTTGAAGCATGAAGGGATCAATCTCACCATTCTAGCTCAGGCGTTACCTCGAATTCCGGCACAAGCGCTCGAAGCCGAATTGCGAAAAGCTCCAAACGGGATCTACATCCGCAAGGCCTGCTTTCTCTACGAAGCATTCAATGGTGAGGAGCTGACCCAACACTCCCCCGTGAAGGGAGGCTTCATCCCCTTGTTTGACCCGGAGCAGTACTTGACGATGCCAGGGGAACGTAATTCCCGCTGGCGGATTGAGTTCAATGGTATTGGAACACTAGCTTACTGCGCCACCGTTGAACGAACACCTCAGATTATGGTGTTGCTACAACACGATATCTTGGCGCGTGCGCAGCAATTCATTCAGAACCTGCCATCAGGAATGATGGATCGGGCAATCAACTGGGCCTATCTGAGCGAAGCCCAGGACTCATTCGCCATCGAGAAAGAGTCGCCAAGCGAAGACAAGTCCCGGCGTTTCATTCAGCTGCTCCGGCAGGCCCATGAACGCATTCCATTGAGTGAGGATTACTTGGTGACCCTCCAGAATGCAACGATCTCCAATCCATACGATATGGCTGCTGCGTTCCGCCATGAACAGAACCATTTGGCAAGCGGTCTGCATGGTGCCGCAGGTGTAACGTATGTCCCACCTGCACCGGACTTATGTCGGGAGTTGATGGAACAGCTGATGGCATTGGGGAATGACGCGGTAAAGCGTATTGACCCTCTGATCGCCGCCGGGATCATTTCATTTGGATTCGTCTTCCTTCACCCTTTCATGGATGGGAATGGTCGCCTTTCCCGCTTCCTCATACACCAGACACTTTGCCGTGCGGGGGCATTGGAAAATGGCTTGCTGCTTCCGGTGTCGGTGGCAATGAAGCGCGAGGAGCGTCTGTATCTGGAAACCCTGCAGGAGTTCTCTCGGCCAGCGCGTGAATTCTGGGACGTGCGCTGGATTGACCAGGGAAACATGTCCTTCAACTTCACGGGGCATCCGGCAATATACCGCTTCTGGGATGCCACGCCAGGTGTGCGATTCACTCTGGAGATGGCCAAGCGAGCTCTTGAAGTGGAGCTTCGTGAAGAGACAGTTTTTCTCCAAAATTACGACAAGATCGTCAAGGCGGTTGATGAGCGCTACGACGTCCGAGGCAGTGACTTGGCCAATCTGGTAATGATGTGTCTGTCGCAAAATGGCACGGTCTCGAAGCACCGGCGCAAGCAGTACAAGTATTCGGTTCAGGAGGAAGTGTTTGATTACATTGAGCAGGTCACGCAGACCATGCTTCGGGATCAGAAAGAGGAAAAGGAAGGGGCCAAGATTGCTGATCTGTAATGGCTGAATTGATAGCTCGGGTTCGTTAAAAAACCGCGCATCGAAAAACGTGCGGGTTTTTTTATTTCTAAAGGCTGGTGGGACAAGCGCATGGCGAGGGACGCGTTTTCGTTCAGTGGGACTGTGAATAAATATTACGCCGTCTGGTGCAACTCCTGATGTAGCTTGCTCAAGAACAACTCATCGGATAGGTCAATTTCCAGAACGCTGAAAGGCATTGGAAGTGCATCCACACACAGGGCGAGCGGTATTTGGCCATTAGCAACGGACGTCAGGCATATTGAGTGATTCGAACCGACATGCCAATTAGACCTGGGTGGCTGCCGGATCAGTTTACGTAACTCTTGAGAACGCATTGCGGTAAGCATGTCCTGGCCTGAACACTTGGCGTAGGCTTCGCACATGCACCAATGGCCTACGATATCGCAGTCGGCTGAGGTCAGGCATGAGCCCTCGTCGTCAAGGAATGTCTTGCGAAGATACTTGCTCAAAACACCGCTCCCTTCCAACAGACCCCCGCCCTCGATATCGACGCCAATCCTGCTGTTCCTTGACGCTGCAACACAGACGTACCCACAAGCATGACTCAAGCTGAACTCCAGGCTGTACCCATCTAAATAGGGCCTGCCATTTCGTTCGATAAGAATGGGTAAATGGCGCGGCACCAAGCTGAGTAAACTGGCTATCACACTGCGAAGGAGGGCTCTTCCCAGCATGAATTCTGTTTTGCTTGTTTCGTCTTTGATGCCATGGGCTCGAAGCAACTCATCATCTGATAAAAGCGATTCCAGATGCGAGGGCAAGCCGCAGTGCTTGAGCTTGAAAGTGGGGGCGGCTACTGCGAATAAATTCAGGTCAGGCATAGAGGTGTTTAGTGGTTGATGCCAAATGAGCGGTAGTTCGCGCGCTGGAAGCGTGAGTTTATTGCTTTCCCTCACCGCGCACCTTGGTATAAGCAATTCCATAAGCGACCACTGCTGAGAGCGTCAGCCAGGCCGTCATGAAAATAATTGCATTTTGAAGACCAATAAAATAGATGAGTCCACTGACTATCAAGGTGCCTACGCTTCCTCCTAGTGCACCTAGCGCGCTCCAGTAACTAAATATTTTTCCGGATTTGTCGTCGTCTATTTCGTGCTGAATGGCTGTGATCAGGGGTATGTCAATGACAGTAGCTGAGAGCCCTATCAATAGGCTGGCAATAAGCGCCAGTACCAAAGCAGGCAGACCAGTAAAAGAATTAACGACGAGAATGATAAGTGCCAGAGCAAGAATGATTTCTCCGCAGAACGCCAGTCTCAAGTTATTCGAGATCCGCAATTTACCTATTATCAACGAACTAATAAGCTCTCCAATCCCACAAGCTACCATCAGGCTGCTATAAAATGTAGCGGGTTGATTCAGTGTATTGACTGCATACAGTGGGAGTGCTATTTGCAGGGTGCCGCGCCAGGACACTGTGTAAAGAAAATAGCTGGTGATTCTTACCATTAACGCTCGATGCGTGAGTAACTCTTCCCAGCCACTGCGTAACTGTTGCAGCATGGAAAATGCAGTTCGAGCGGCAGTGCGCGTCACGTGCCCCTTGATGCTCGTCAGGGACATTTGCGAGAAAAAGAATATTAACGCACAGACAATCAGGGCGTTGGCCGGCGCTACATTTAGCGCGCCTGAAACGCCTACTAAACCAGCTCCCAGAAAAAAACAAGGCCAAAGCACACTTTGCACCAGCCCATTGGCGAGTATTAACTCTTTCTTTTCCACAATACTGGGAACATAGGCTTTGCTCGCCGGTTTCGACAGCGCATAGGTGGATGTCACAACGGCGCCAATGAGCGTAAGAAAGAAGATGTCCAGAGCATTCATGAACAAAAGCAACGCTAGAATCAGTACACCTGACCCACGGACTACATCACAAAATACCATCAGTTTTCTGCGATCATATTGGTCGGCAACCGCGCCGCCTAAAATGCCCAAGATACCTCTTGGAAACGTCACACAGAACGCAACGATACCCAATGTACTTGCTGACGCTCCCATCGACAGCGCTAAAAATGTTACCAGCACTCCAAAAAAGCCGTCGCCAACGCTTACCAGGACCTGGCTTAGAAAAAATCTTGTGAAGTTCGGTTGTCCAAGAAGCTTTCTGTAACTTAACTCGTCCGTTTCCAGTTCTATGTCTAAAGCCATTTAGGAACATCCCAGGTTTTTTCTTAACAGCGAAAGGGTGCGGCGTTCATGAACTGCCAGCTTTTCGCATCTTGATACGATTGATCCGACATTTATGCGGTGTGTGATTTCAGCCTTGGCCATGGCGTATTTTATGACCATTGCCTCAGCAGCGATGTCATTTAAGTGGGAAGCAGCGACTTGATCGCCCAAGACACGTTCGGCAAATCTTGAAAACAAACTTCGCGAGCCGGAGTATATTGAAAATGCCTCATGTATTTTTTTTGCGCGAATGCTAACGGATTCGTATGGGTTGTTCGCAATCCATTCTATTTCAGTAAGCAGTTTGTAACTGTCCTCCATTGAGGATAAGTAAGTTGCACACTTTTGTATGGCAATGTCACGTCCGCTCTCAGTTGTGTCGATCTCGATCGGCTTGAAATATCTGATCAGGCGTGCGCCATTGTTGTTGAAATATCTCTCGATGTAGCTTTGATCGTAGCGATACGTTCTCAATATAGAGGAGGGGTCATCATCAATCACCTCCCAAACGGAGTGAGCGCATTGTCCGGATAGCACAATCGAGTGGTTAAGATGTTCCATTTGGTATTCGGGGCAATGTGGTAAATAAAATACACTGCCCATGACGATGGCAAATGGAATCTTCTCCAAGTGCTCACTTAGGTCGTCGCCCGCCAACTCGAACGTTTCGTATGTCTTCAGGCTTTGTTGCCAGCCTGTCAAAGACAGTCCCTCGTTATCTATTGAGGGCGTCAAAAAAGCATACTTGGGTTTGTGATTCAGAATATGGTCTTCAAAAATCCGGTCTGTCGAAGCAAGTGAATTATAAAATAGCAGATCGACGTCGGCGCCACACTTCTCCAGAAATACGACGGCTTGCCTTCGCCAGCAATCCAGAAAACGCCTGTCATAATGTTCAGTGTCGTAGGGGAATGGCTGACTTTCGATGTTCAATGTGTCCTGATTAAGCGCCATGGGCTAATGCTTCCATCAAAAACCTCCACGAAGAAATTGTTATTCCGTCGAGCTTCGCTGCGTTAATTTCCAGCCAGCCGTCCAGCACCTTGAATAGAAGCGTACTTTCATTTTCTATCCAGCTCTCTGGGCTTTCATTCAATGCGGCGTTTGCCGGCGCCACACTTGCTTCGGTGACAAAAACTATATGGCCTTCCAGGGATAAACGTGCACCCGTAGCTCGCCCACACGCTCTGATGATGCTAAGGTTCTCTGATACGGTTTTTAGTTTGCTTAAACTTCGTTCCCCCAGCGAAGGAAATCCTATCGAAGTGGCAATGTTTTCATCCTGCTTTCTTGCCATTGAAGTCCACTGGCTTCGATTTTCAATAATCTTTGGCAGGCCAGCGAATATCTTCTTTATCACCTTTAACCACACCGAGCTGGCACAGTCCGTGGGGGTTACTTTTATGGATGCTTGTTCAATAATATCGCCTTGGTCAAACACCTCGGTCATGAAATGATAAGTCACGCCTACGTGTTCTTCTCCATTTTTCAGTGCATAAAAAATCGGTGCTCCTCCGCGATATTCAGGTAACAGGGAAGGGTGGATGTTAACCATGCCGTACTTGCTTGATTTCGAAAGTGATACATCTAATTTCGAAAGATAAGTCATTACAAGAATTATGTCAGGGCGGAAAGTCACTAAGGCCGCTCTTAACATCTCGGCGCACTCAATAGGCTCTATATTTTGGGTATCACCCTCCCATTCGTTAAAGGCAGATTGCGAGGCAAAAACCATCAGGTCTTCAGGCTCAGTGATGCCCCGTAAGAGGGGGACCAATGACAATCCCTGTACTCCGCATATGTAGGCGATGCGACAGGTCATGCTGATTCTACCGAGCCGTATTTTTCGCGAAGCAAGTTGATTGTTTGCCGAGGTGTAGCAAAATTGCTCATGAGCAAATCCTCCTCGTCGAGTTCGAAGTTGAGTTCGTTCTCCAGCATGGCAATGATTTGGATGATTTTTATAGAGTTGACCCGCATTTCGGATAGGGACGAATCCATATCGACCGTCAGCTCAGAACCTATAACGTTGCCGATGACCCGGAATACGGTTTCTTGAATTAAGTCCATTGCACGATGTTCCTGTTTAGATGGCGTTACGCATTTTTTAGTTTTTCAGGCCAGTTACGATTATCGGGACCATACTGTTCATACAAAGCTGCACGCCACCGATCAATTCCGAAAGCTACGCAGCCAGAATGCAAAAAGCTTTTTTCATCATTCGTGACTTCAAATTTTTCACATAACGTATCCTGGCAATTGTTGAACGAAGCTATGGAACTCGCGTTGCCGTTGGCAGAAATGAATTCCAGTTCGTACTTTGCGTCCGCCATTAATTGCACCGCACCTTTGGTTTTCATGTCGTCATAATGAAAAAAGGGATCGCGAGCGGTCACGACCTGACCATAAAGACCAAGCGAGCAAAAAAGGTCCCAAATTTCATCCATGATGCCCAGTCGCTTGCTTTCCACATACGCTTGGCTGCCCATGAACACTATTTCACGCATGGTGAACTCGTTGCGACGGAAGGTGTTGAGTCGCCACTGAATTTCATGTCGAAAGCATCGCCCCTTCAACGTAAACATGATTTCCGATTGCACGGTTTCCTGGATTTCTGCGTAACAGTGGTAGCAAACACATGGCTGTAAGAAGGCGCCATGATTTTGGAATAAATTAGCAGGAATGGTCGATGACTGAGATTCGCGAATTTCTTTAATCAGGGTGTAGTTATGGGGTATTTGCGTGACGCCATAAACGTTCTGAGGGAAATTTTTATGGTAGCCATTTCTTTCCATTATGTCGGCTGTATAAATCGATGCATAATCCCGCACATGGGCGCCGTGACGAACCGCTACTTCAAGCAGTAACCTGTCTATGGCCTCCATCAGGCGTACATCATTTCCATCGTAATAGGCTGCGGAGTTGTCAGGGTATGTTGCCTGGGATTGGCCATTCGGGCGCGCATGGACTTTTAATTTTTTTTGAGCAGATATTTTCGAAACCAGCAAAGCGTCGATGAGTTCGTCCAGATCAACGTTGATCTTGTCCCGTTCTGCCAGATCTTGAGTGTCAATATCGATTAGTGTGGCGTGCTCACCTTCGAGGTATTTAACACTTTTCACCGATTCGCTGATGTACGGAATGCGCTCCAGCAACTCACTCAGTCGCCCATTCATGATTTTAGCGGGTAATGCCGCTTTTATTTGGTTCAAGTCGCTGCTTGAAATCTGCTTTGCAAACATATTCATTTTTACATCCACCGTTGTTTGTAAGATATTACGCCGAGTTTTTCTTTGGCCAGGATTTCATACGTTACATCGCGTTGTGGTGGATGAAATTGCGCAGCTTTTATATCCTTGAAGATGCTTGATAATGGATTTTCATTTGACAGGCTGTTGATCCCGGTTATTTTCATGGCGCTTGAAACTAACAGCTCTGACTCGCGGGCGATGACTTCCTTGGCAATGAGACTGATTCTGTTGACGTTTAAATCTACATCCTCCTTGCTGGCCAGGAAATCATCCAGCACCGAACAGAAGGAGCGCATCTGCGACTCCATTACTTCCATTGAAATCAGCATTTCCGCTATTGAGAATTGCACGCCCGGGTACTTCGCCAGGACATTGTTTCCGTTGGGTGGGCGTTTTGTGCTGGCTGTATTGATTGCCAAGTCGAGTACTTGACGCGAGATGCCGAGATACACGCAGCACACGTTAAAACGGAACAGGTAGCCTTGGACGGCCAGCGTGGATATAGGGGTGTTTTCGTTACAGATTACAAACGCATCAGGACAAAATGCGTTATCAAATTTCACACTATTGCTGTGAGTATCCTGCATGGCAACGCTGTTCCAGTCCTCAAGAACTGAAACACCCTCGCCATTTTTGCTTAACATCAACGCAATGACACCAAGGTCGTTCCCCGAGTAGTTTTCGACCATGCAGTACACTGGCAGGTAAGAAACAAAGGGCTCCAGCGATACAAATTTCTTTAACCCCGTTACTCGATACCCGCCTTCGACTTTTCTGGCCCTAATGGGGTACGTTTCTATGTTCAACTGACCAGGCGTCAAAAAATACAAACCTGGCTCGTTTAGCGAGCCCATCAGATGTCCATGAGTTGATACATCATCGAGGACGCTGGAGAATGTTTCTCCCTGGCGCGTGGCGATGCCCCATAACGTATAAAGATGCATGGATAGGCTCAGGGCAGACGATGCATCCAATTGCGCCAGATTCGCAATCACAGCCAGGTATTCTTCGGCCGTCATATTGTGAAAAGTAACGGGAAGCGAATGGATTTTTAGTTCGACCAGTTTTCCAATCCGCTCTTCAATGGGAAGGTGGGCGATGTTCAACTGTTGTAGTTGATCCAGTAGATGTAAAATCTGAGGTCTGATGTGGCTCATGCTCTATGCCTTTTTCAATGATGTGCGTGGATCCCCAGACTTGGAATTCCATCAAGAATTGATTTTCGTGTTTGTCGCGCACGTGAATTTTGCGAGCAAGTGCTGTGCTCGACGTTAAATGTTCGGAGCGTGTAATTACATTACTTAAATACCATGCTCAACAGGACAAGCACGAGGAGACTTATATACACAATCGCGTGAATTCGATCCGGCGTCTTCCCGATCAATGGGGTCGCCAGCCGGATGCCAAACACAGCCCCCAGCGTTAATATAGCAAACGCGAGAAGATCGACATACCCGAGGTATCCGGCTCCAAAGTCGTAACCTCCAACTTCCGCTACCAGTATGTATGTCACTGTTCCTGCCAGCGCTACCGGTAAACTAAGTGGATTGGCCATTGAGGTGGCCTGAGTCATACTCAAGCCGCAGCGCCGAAGCAAGGGAACCGTCATGACACTGCCGCCGACCCCGAGGACGGTTGCAATGGCTCCAATGCTCATGCCGCCCGGTATCGTGGCGAGTTTGCTTAGCCCTTTGGGTTGGTTATTTGCTATTTGCTCAATGAAACCGCGGCGAAACAGGCAATCAACAATAGTAATCGCTAAATATATAACGAATGCCATGCGTAACATTTCGCTATCAAACAGTTCCGCGGTAATAGCTCCGGCAATTGCCCCGAGACCAATGTACCCGGCAAGAGGCCACAGATAGGGCATTAATAGAGTACCGGAACGCGCATGTTTTCTTGTACTGATGGATGCATTCACGATCATGACGCAGGTAGAGGTAGCCACAGCAATATGCATTGCTGACTGGGCGATCATGTCATCGGCACCATGCATGGCTAACAAAACCCGATAGAGGACAGGCACTATTACAAAACCGCCCCCAAATCCGAATAAAACGGTGGTGACGCCTGCAAAACAACCAAAAAAACCCAGCAGAATATAGCTCATTACGCTTAATCCAATAAGAATCGCGGCGTAAGATAGGTCACTCGATTGCGAGCGGCTTGAGCATTCGAGCCAACTATGTTTGAGTTTCGGCCACTTTCTGATAAGACATCCCATGCGAAACATTCCGATCCACGTGCTGGATGCTACCCCTCGCTCCGTTGTTGCCATCGGATCCGACTATCCCGATGGATTTTTGCACCCCAGCCATACTCATCGGCGCGCACAGCTCCTCTATGGCGCCAAAGGGGTAATGAAGGTCGTGACAAAGGGTGGCAACTGGATCGTTCCACCCCAGCGTGCAGTGTGGATTCCGCCGCAGGTTGCGCATGAGGTGCTGTACTTTGGGGTGAGTACCAGAAGCCTCTATATTGAACCCGCTTCCATTCCTTCAACCAGAACCGACTGCCAGGTCATCAGCGTCTCACCGTTGCTGCGCCAGTTGCTGATGGAGTCCGTAGACGTGCCGCTTGAATATGAAGAACAGGGCCGGGATGGCGCGTTGATGAGTCTTTTGCTACATGAATTGGCCCGGGCCACAGAATTACCTTTTCATATCCCGCTACCGATTGATCCGCGTTTATTGTCCCGTTGCCAGGCATTTCTTCAGGTGCCCGACATTCATCAATCGCCGCAAGACTGGGCGCGTGACCTATATATGAGTGAGCGCTCGTTCAGCCGTCTGTTCCGCGAGCAGACTACGATGAGCTTCGGTCAGTGGCGTCAGCGTGCCTGCGTTGTCCTTGCATTGGCAAGGTTGTCCGCCGGAGCGTCCATTACACGGATAGCCCTTGATTTTGGGTATGAAAGCCCTGCTGCGTTTTCAACAATGTTTCGTAGAATATTGGGGCAATCACCAACAGCCTATCTGGACAATCTCTAGCGTCGACAGGGGGTGTCAGCTGTCGAGCAATCGCAAGAACCGCTCGCGCACCTGGGTGTTATCGCTGTGAGCGACGTTGAAGCGCAGGTAGTGGCTCGCATCCGGCGCCTTACTGAGCAACGTGCCGGGTGCGAGCACCAGATCGATCTCCAGACCTTTCCTCGCTAAAGTTTCGGCATGATGCCCTTCCGGCAAACGCGTCCAGATAAACAACCCTTCATGGGGCAGCGATGACACCGAGCAACCGGCCTCCAGCAGCCAGCTGGTCACCCGGCTGCTGGACTCGTAAAGCCGATCCACCGTGCGCCGGGTATGTTTGGCGTAGCTGCCATCACTGAGCATCGTGCAGATAATCTGCTCCGCCAGTTCCGACGTCATGCCGCCACAGGTCATTTTCAGGGTGATCATCCGTGCGGCCAGTTGTGGCGAAAGCACCGCATAGCTGACCCGACTGTTAGCCGTCAGGGTCTTGGAGAAACCGGACACGTAACTGACATTATCCAGGCCACCCGCTGCCAGGCGTGGCGTCATGCGTTGCTGCATGTCGCAATACAAGTCGTCTTCGAGGATGTGGAAACCGTAACGATGGCTCAACTCCAGCAGGCGATAAACCTGCGCGGGGGAGAATGAGTGCCCGGTCGGGTTGTGCAGGGTACTGTTGGTCATGTAGAGAACGGGACGATGGGCGATCAGCAATTGCTCGAAGGCGTCCAGGTCCATGCCGTCGCAATCCCGGGGAATGGTGATGACCTTGGCACCGTGCAAGGCCAGGTTGGCGTGCATGGTGAAGTAACAGGGGTCGTCGAGCAGCACCGTGTCGCCGGGCTTGAGCAGCAGGCGCATCAGCATGTCGATGGCCTGCACGGTGTTGGCCGTGGTGATGATCTGGTCCACCGGGACTTCGATGCCGTGGGTCGACAGCTTCACCCGCAACGCCTCGCGCAGCGGCAGGTAGCCGCCGGCAACGCCATATTCGCCCATACGCAGGGAGGCTGCGCGCAGGGTGCCGCGCACGGCTTTAAGCAACTCGTCGGCCGGCAACCACGAGGAAGGCAGGAAACCGGCGCCAGGGCGTAGCGCGCCATTGTCCAGCAACACCGCGCGGCGGACCACGCTGAGTGTGTCTTGAGGTTGCAGGTCGGGGCCGGCATCGGTCTGGGTCGGGATGCTGGAGCGGTGCACGTAATGCCCCGACCCCTGGCGTGACACCACCAATCCCTTGGCCCGCAAGCGGTCCAGGGCATCGACCACCGTGGACTTGCCGACGTTCATCATATCGGAGAGTTCGCGAATCGGCGGCAGCCTGGAGCCGTGGGGCAGGCCGCCCTGGCTGATCGCAGCGGTCAGTTGATCGACGATCTGCTGCACCAGCGGTGCGCCGGGCTGGAATTCGATGGCGGCGATGACTGCGCGTTGAACCTGCATTTTACTGGTCTCTCCGACAGTAAAGTTCGTTTGATTCTATACGAACTTGCCCTGATCAGAACAAGCCTTCATCTCTACCATCACCTTACAGACTTTCCGGATTGTCGGCGCCTTTTGGCCCTGGCGATCGCCTGGTTCCAGAGGTGTTGCATGAGTGTTCAAACAACGGTCGCCGTCGCCAAACCGGTGATCAACATCCGCCTGTTCACGATCAGGATCATCACCGCCGTGTCGCTGTTTGCCGTGCTGGGCAAGGCCAACGTGTGGCTCGACACCGCCACCAACAGCATTCTCGCCCTCGGTTATCGGGCCTTGTTGTTGCTTTTGCCCCTGACGTTGCTGGTGCTCGGCCGTCGCTCCCTGAGCGTCACGCTGTTGTGCGCCGCCCTCGGGCTGGTGCTGTTGGCGGTGACCAGCAATCAGGGCATGGTGATGTTCGCCGCGGCGTTGTTTGCCTATGGCATCGCCATCGCCGGTTACCTGATCAAGAGCGAAGCGGCCCAGACCAAGGAAGGTGCGGCCTACAACCGGGTCGCCATGAACATGGGCAGCCTGCTGGCGGGGCTGATCCTGCTGTCGCCGCTGCTGACTCCGACCATGTTTTTCCTTGGCGCCGCGAGTTTCGTCCTGCTGTGCCTGCCCATCGCCATGGGCGCCACCTTCACCACCGAATCGGCCGTGGCCCGTCCGGCAACCCACGACGGCAGTGGCTGGCGCAATAAACTGCCATGGGCGATTGCCGGCATCATCATGGGGATCAAGCTGTTTGGCGTGTTCTCGATCCTGCCCCAGGCGATCCTGCTCGAGACCGGTGAGTTGCCGGCCTGGTACGGCTTGATGCTGATCCTCAACAGCGCGGTGGTGGTATTTGCCCAGGTGCCGGTGATGAAGCTGATCGAACGCACCGGGCGCTTCAAGGTGGTGGCGGTGATCGGGATCATCATCGGCGGCTTCGCCGTGCTGTCGTCCCCGGCCGCCTTCCACGTCGAGACCCTGGTTGGCGCGTTGATCTGGGTGGCGCTGCTGTCCGTCGCCGAATGTGCGTTCAGCTACCTCGATTACTTCTCGGTCAAGCAGAACAACATGTTCGTCAAGGAAGTATCCCTGGGCGTCGGTGCCGGCCTGACGGTGCTGATCATGCGGGTTGTGCCGGCGCCGTACAACGCCCTGGTGCTGGCCGCCATCGGCGCGGGCGGGATTCTGGCCTGGTACTGGCTCAACCGTAAATCCAACGCGTCGCTGCAGGACTGAGTCATCGCGTGTCCGTTTTTTTCTTCACTGGTCGGGTGTTTCATGAATACGACGTCTTGCGTGGTAGTGGTCGGGTACAACGGCAATCGGGTTCACGATATCCAGAAGCTGCGCGACCTTTGCCGAAAGCGCTATAACGCGCGGTTGATTTTGCTGGTCGAGCAGATTCAGCCGGATGACGATCAGGTGGCGGATCACGTGTGTTGCACCTCCCTGGCGCCGGACGATGTGGCGGACTCGCTCGAACTGGTGGCGGGCTGCCTGGCAGCAGACCGCTGGAAGTTGATCGGGGTGCTGCCCTTTTCCGATCGTGGCGTGCTGCTGGGCGCGGCGCTGGCGACCTACTACGGCTTGCCCGGCATCACCCCCGGCGCGGCTCGGGCGGGGCTGGATAAACAGATTTTTCGCCATCTGGAAGCGACGGCGCGTACGTCGCCAGATCACTACCGACCGGTGTTTTCCGCCCGGATCGAAAGCCTGGGCGAATTGCGCCAGCGGGTCGTCGAGCTCGGCGGCCGAGCCTTCATCAAGCCTGCTTGCGAAGGCGCGAGCAGAGGCTGCCGGGTCATCCGTCATCCGTCCGAATGCGATGAGGCGTGGCTGGCGCTCAAGCCCTACCGCGAAGGTGGCATCGTCCTCGAAGAACTGATCCAGAACGCCCGGGAATACAGCTGGGACTACGTGGCCGGCAGCACCTGGGTGACCGAGAAAACTACCACCGAAGGTGCCTATCGCGCGGAAATCCAGCAAGTGGTGCCCGCACCCTTGACGACTGAGGTGCAGGCGCGCCTGGCGGCAGCCGGCCAGCATATGTCCGGCCTGGTTTCGCTGGATAACGGCGCTTACCACAACGAAATTTTCCTGCGCAGCGACGGCCTGACCTCGGCGGTGGAAACCAACATGCGCCCTGGCGGCATGCACATCTGGGACCTGGCCCGCCTGGCCTTTGTCGACTTCGACCCCTGGGAGCGCTGGGTTCGATGGGCGGTGGAGGGCAAGACCGACCATCACGACCCCGTCGCCCGGGGCTTTTGCGGTATTCGTCTGCTCCGCGCCCCGGCCGGCGGTCTGTTGCGCTACGTGCCGGACATCGAGTCCCTGGCCCGGGAACTCGATATCAAGCTGGTGGAAGCGGTGTACGCCAAGCGCCTCACGGATTCGGTAACGGCATTGGTGAAAGACAACACCTCGTTCATCGGCCACATCGTGTTGTTCAGCGAGGACTACGGGCAGCTCAGTGCCAATCTGCTGCGTTTGGCAGAAGCGATCGAGTCACGCGTCGAGGTCACCTGCCTGGCAGCGCCGTCGAGAGCGGTGGGCTGAGCCGTCGGCATCGATGTTGTTTGCATTATTGAGCATGAGGGTTGGTAAATGATTGAGCACATGAGCTGTGATGAACGTTTCATCGCCCTGGCAAAAGAACTCGGCTACGACATCTATGGCGAGAACACCGCCGGTGGGCATTATGCTCCGCTGGTTCGGCATCATGACGAACTGTACGTCAGTGGCCTGGTGCCGCGCATGAACGGAAAGATGCAGTATCCGGGCAGAGTCGGGCTGGAGCTCAGCCTGACGGATGCGCAATCGGCCGCCAGTATCAGCGCGATGCGCGGGCTGGCGCTGATAGTCGACGCCATTGGTTCGCTGGATAAGATCAAGTCGCTGATACGGATAACGGTCTATGTGAAATCCACGGCGGATTTTGTAGACCTGAGCGAAGTGGCCAACGGTGCGTCGGATGTATTCAGCCATGTCCTGGGGGACGCCGGTAAACATACTCGAACGACTGTGGGTGTTTATCAATTGCCAAAGAATGCCGCGGTGGAAGTTGACATGATCGCAGCCCTGAGACCCTCGGTGTTATAAGTATGGGGTCGGCGGCTTTACAGTCCTGAGGGGTTGGCCTAAGGTTCGGTCATTCAAGTCGACCAAACAAGTTGGAACTCGCGGATGAATAACGTTCAAGGTGCGTTTTTTTCATATAAGGACTTTCGCCAGAGTTTGCACCAGCCGCCGGCCAGTGCACGGGTATGGAAGGCGGCCGAACTTGCAGGGGTGCGCCAGAGTCTCGAGAGCAGCGAAGTCGATATTGTCGCGCTGGCCCATGAAAGAACTATCGAAGGTTGCAAGCTCACGCCGGGCATGGCGGTGTCCATGCAATGGTTGAAACCCGGTACGGTGTTGAACGGCCACGTTCATGCCTGGTGGCACCTGTTCATCATACAGTCCGGCAGCGGCGCGTTGACCCTGGGCGAGGCCGATGAAGTGGGCGTCAGCACCGGCGACGTGTTGCTGGTGCCGGCCTGGACCCGCCACGGCTTCGTCAACACCAGCGCCACCGAACCGCTGGCCATGCTGAACATGAGCAACATGCCGCAGATGGAACTGCTCGCCGGTTCAGCCATGGCCTGATCACCCGCCCGCCGTCATTTTCCCTCTGCTTCACAAAAAGGGAGTCCGCATTTGCTGACTCCCTTTTTCTTTTTTGCTGCCCCAGCCGAATCCTCCCGGTCATCCGTATTTTCGAGTTTCTGTATCGATAGAAACAGAGAATTTCTGTATCTGTTCAGCGCCTGGGCAACTAACTAGGATAACTTCCAAGGCAACGGATTAATGGGCTTGATGCAAGGGAGCGTTCTATGGAAAGTACCAGGTTTAAACTGTATGTTGGCGCGGATTTTGTCAGTGCTTTTGCAATGTCGGCATTTGTGGCGCTAAAAGAAAAGCAACTTTCATTTGATCTTGTCACGCTGGATTTAAAGGCGCGAGAAAACTATCAGGCCAGTTATCGTGATGTATCGCTGACTTGCAAGATTCCCACCTTGGTTCACGAAGGTTTTGCCCTGTCGGAATCTTCGGCCATTGCCGAATACCTGGAGGAAGTTATACCGGGGCATAACAAATTATTCCCGCTGGACATCAGGCAGCGCGCCCGCGCTCGTCAACTCCAGGCCTGGCTGCGCAGCGATCTGCTGGTGATACGCAAGGAGCGTCCGGCGGACCTCATCTACTTCGGCAAAAAAGATAACCCGCTGTCCGACGAGGCCCTGGCCGCTGTCGGCAGATTGTTCTTCGTGGCTGACCGGTTGCTGGAAGAGGGCGCCGATCACCTGTTCGGCGACTGGAGCATTGCCGACACCGACCTGGCAATCATGCTCAACCGTCTGCTCGCCAATGGCGATCAGGTGCCTGCGCGACTCGCGGCGTATGTGCGCCGCCAATGGGATCGCGACAGCGTTCGGGCGTGGATGGACATGGCGCGCGTAGCGCCGGCCATCGCACCCTGAAATGTCCAAAGCCACCGCCAGGCAATCACCAGGAGCGCTGCCATGCAGGGACTGTCGGAGCAGGAAAGATACAAACCCTATAATTCACGCACCATCCGCGACACGCCGTACTGGCAGAAACTGACGCCAGCGCTGCAAGAGGCCATGACCGTGGTCGCCAGGGTCATGCCGTTTCGCACCAATGAATACGTGCTGAGCACGCTGATCGACTGGAACAACATCCCTGACGATCCGATTTTTCGCATGACCTTTCCCCACAAGGACATGTTGTTGCCGGACGAGTACGCCTCGCTCAAGCAACTGATCGAGCAGGATGACGCCGTCGCCATCAAGCGCCGGATCGAGGCGATCTGGCTGCGCATGAACCCCCATCCGGCCGGGCAACTGACACACAACGGCGTGACCCTCGACGGAAAAGTCCTGTCGGGCATTCAGCACAAGTACCGCGAGACCGTGCTGTTTTTCCCCGGTGCCGGTCAGACGTGTCACGCGTACTGCACCTTCTGTTTCCGCTGGGCGCAGTTCATCGGTGAGGAAGAGCTCAAGTTCAATGCCCGTGAATCCCAGGAGCTGGTGAGCTACCTGCGGGTGCACCCCGAGGTCACCGATGTGCTGATCACCGGCGGCGATCCGATGATCATGAATACGCGCTCGCTGGCCGGCTACATCGAACCGTTGCTGCAATTGCCTGCCCTGAAAAGCATTCGCATCGGCACCAAGTCCGTGGCGTATTGGCCGCAACGCTTTGTCAGCGACAAGGATGCGCCCGAGCTGCTCGAACTGTTCAGACGGATTGTCGCGGCGGGGAAAAACCTGTCGATCATGGGGCATTACAGCCACCCGGTGGAAATCCGCCAGGAGATTGCCCGCCAGGCCGTCGAACGCATTCGCTCCACCGGGGCCACTCTGCGCATGCAGGCGCCGGTGATCCGGCACATCAACGAGAACCCTGCGGATTGGGCGGCGCTCTGGACCGAAGGCGTGCGGCTGGGGGCCGTGCCTTATTACATGTTCGTCGAGCGCGACACCGGGCCCAGCCATTACTTCGCGATGCCGCTGGCCCGGGCGTTCGAGATTTTCCAGGCGGCCTATCGCACGGTCTCCGGGCTGGCCCGCACGGTGCGCGGGCCGTCCATGAGCACCTTCTACGGCAAGGTGTTGATCAACGGCATCGAAACCGTGGCCGGGGAAAAGGTCTTCGTGTTGCAGTTCCTCCAGGCCCGTAACCCGCAATGGGTGTTGCGCACCTTCTATGCGCGATTCGATGCGCAGGCGACCTGGTTCGACGACTTGAGGCCGGCGTTTGGCGAGCGCTCGTTCTTCTTTCAGCCGGAGCCTGTGGCAGCGCCCGAATTGATACCGGTCCTGCTCGAGACAGCGTAGGACGATTCTTCAGGAGATAGGGATATGAGCGGTATTGCGTTTGATCAGCGAGAAGGGTTTATCTGGCTCGACGGCGAGTTCGTCGAGTGGTCCCAGGCGCGGCTGCATGTGCTGACCCACGGTCTGCATTACGCCAGCACGGTGTATGAGGGCGAGCGCGTCTACAACGGCAAGATTTTCAAACTGCGTGAACACAGCGAGCGGTTGTACCGCTCGGCGCAATTGATGGATTTTGTCATTCCCTATGAGCTGGCCGAGCTGGAAGCGGCCAGTGTCGAACTGCTGCAACGCAACAGCGTGGTCGAGGGTTATTTGCGCCCGGTGGCGTGGCGCGGCAGTGAAATGATTTCCACCTCGGCGCGCTTCAATCGGGTGCATGTGGCGATTGCCTGCTGGCAGTGGCCGAACTACTTCGACCCGGCCGGGCACATGGCCGGCATCCGTTTGAAGACCGCCGAGTGGCGCCGTCCACCTCCGAGCTGCAGCCCCTTCGAAGCCAAGGCGTCCGGGCATTACCAGATTGCCACACTGAGCAAGCACGACGCGGAAAACAACGGCTTTCACGATGCGCTGATGCTCGACTGGCGGGGCCACGTCGCCGAGGCCACCAGCGCCAATGTGTTCTTCGTCAAAGACCGGACACTGCACACACCGCTGCCGGATTGCTTCCTCAACGGCATCACCCGCCAGACCGTCATCGAGCTGGCCCGGGCACTGGATTACCAGGTCATCGAACGCACCATTCTTCCTACGGAGCTTGGTGACTTCGACGAGTGTTTTCTTACCGGTACTGCCGCCGAAATCACCCCGGTGCAAAGCATCGATCAGCAGCGTTATCGACCGGGCCGCGCCTGCCGCGACTTCATTGCCGCTTACACCTCAACCGTCAACGCCTGATAAACAACCAGGAACCTCACCATGTCAGATCAAGGGATTGTTGCGTCTACACCTTACGTTTCACTGGGCCACCGCCATGAGGAGTTGTCTGCGCGCGGCTGGACGGTGCTGACGCCGGACGAATTCGCCTACGATGTGCTCGGCACGCTGCATGAGTTCGGCCCGGTCATTCCGCAATTCAATGGGCAGACCGCCTTCGCCATCACCCGCAAGCCGGGGTACGAAGACTTGCCGTATTCCCAGAGCATGAACGGGATCGGCCCGCACACCGAAGCGCCGGTCTATGGGCCGCCCCCGCGCTACCTGGCGTTGCATTGTCATCGACAGGCCACGTGCGGTGGCGGGCATACGGGGTTGGTGGACGGATACGAGTTGCTGGCGCACCTCGAACGTACCGATCCCGAACTGCGCGAGTGGATCGACGACACCCCTGTCGAATTCGTCGCCACCGCCAAACCCGGCGAGGCGGCACAGCGGCGGGTCAAGGAATACATCCTGACGCCTACCGAAGACGGGGACATTTTCCGCTTCAGCTACAACCAGTTCCACTACGGCGACGTGAACCCTTCCAGGGAGGATCTGCAGCAATCGAAGGTCGCGAACAGTTCTTCGCCGCTGGCCAGGTTCGCGATCCTGGGCGAAGCGTATTTCGTGCAGCACAACACCCCGGTGCTGATTCCCGACGGGTGCATGCTGATTTGGGACAACTGGCGAATGATCCACGCCCGCAGTCGATACACTGACCCCGCGCGCAACCTGACCCGCTACTGGCTGGCCTGATTCATCCGTCCCCCATTATTCCTTTTGCGTACCCCTTGGCGGGTACGCGTCCTACAGGTATCGCGTCATGCAAACAGCAATCGAGATCGCCAAGGTCGATCATCAACTGGTCGTGCGGCTCAATCAGGCCTGGACCAAAAGAGCCACGGTGTGTGCACCGGACAAGGCCGGGGCCAGCGAAGCGTTCGATCCGACGCGTCCGGATTATCCCGAGTCCATGGTGCCGTTTTTCCATCATCCGAAGTTCCAGGCCCTGAGCGATGAGCTCAAGAGCACCGTGGTGACCTGGGGCTGGATCGGCTACAACCTGCGCACGGTGACCGCCGAAGAACATGTGGTGAACCCGGCGCTGAGCGTCATTGCCAATCAATACCTGGGCAAGAACGACTGGCATTTTCGCGAGGCCATGCAGCAGACACTGATCGACGAGCACTACCACACGCTCATGCACCTGCGGGCCATTGAGCGAACCAGGGAGGAACGTGCACTGGATCAGGATCTGGACTTGCCGCCGTCGGTGACCTACCTGCGCCTGCTTGCCCTGCATGAAGAACTGCCCGAGCAATGGCAACGGGATCTGGCGGCGATCACCTTTGCAGTGGTGGCCGAGATCAGCGTCAACGCCTACCTGGATTTGCTGGCCGATGATCAGAGCATTCAGCCGCAAAACCGTCGGGTGGCCGAACTGCATAATCGCGACGAGTATGCCCACAGCAAGATTCTCGCCGAAGTGGCCAAGGTCATGTACGCCAACATGCAGCCGGTTCAGCGGACGTTTTTCGCACAGACCTTGTCGGTAGCGCTGAGTGCCTTTGTCGCCCAGGACTACTCGATGTGGGAGGCGATTCTGACGCAGCTCGGGGTCGAGGACGCCGCGCTGATCATGGCCGACACCCGGGAGAGCAACAAGAACGCCACGATCATGCGTGACTACAGCGGCCTGCATCGTCTGGCCCAGGACCTGGGCATCAGCGACGAGATCGATTTCGATTTTCGTCCGACTCTCAACGCCCCCGCGGCGGCTTGAATCAGGAGGTGAATATGTCCGTTCCCGTGTACGAAGTGTTCGCCATCCGTGTCGGCGCCAATGCCCAGCGCACCGCCCGGGAGAATTTTCTCTACGATGCCTGCTGCGGTGATCCCGATGCATCCATGCCGCTGGATTACTACTTCTGGGTCATCCGAAACGCGCAGCAGGTGATTGTGGTCGACACCTGTTTTCAACCGGCCACGGCGGATCGGCGCAACCGTCAGATGTATCGCCTGCCGGAAGAGTCCCTGCGCCAGCTGGACATCGATCCGGCGCATGTGGACAACCTGATCCTCACCCATTTGCATTGGGACCACGCCGGTAACCTCGGGCTGTTTCCGAAGGCCACCGTGCATCTGCAGGAAGCGGAATTGCGCTTCTGTACCGGGCCGAAAATGGCCCATCGCACGGTAAACAAAACCTACGAGGTCGATGATGTGATGTCGGCGCTGCCACCGCTGTTCGAAGGGCGGATGCGTTTGCATAACGGTGTTGTCGAGGTGATTCCCGGGGTGACCTTGCACCCGGTGGGCGGGCATACGCCGGGTAGCCAGGTGGTGCGGGTGAACACCGAACGGGGATGGATTGTCCTGGCTTCGGATGCTGCGCATTTGTGGGCCAATATCCGCCAGCGCAGTCCGTTTCCGATCCTGGATGATCTGTCGCAGACGCTGGAAGCGTTCATCGAAATCGATCGTCTGGCCGACAGCGAAGACCACGTCATTCCTGGCCACGACCCGCTGATCGCCGAACGTTTCCCACGCTGGAGTGATGATCCGCACATCATCTGTCTGCACCAACGCCCAGCTTGACGATTCACCCCGGTGGGAGCGGTCGAACACCGATTTTTGTTCACTGACAATTCCCTGTGGGAGCGTGGCTTGCCCGCGATGACGTCAGCACATCCAGCACTAATGTATCTGATACGCCGCCATCGCGGGCAAGCCACGCTCCCACAGGAATTGCTTAGCCCTGGTTTTTCAGTAATTGGCCGAGGGTCGCCAGTGCTTCGTCGATCTTGGGTGAATACGGCGCGCCGCAACCAATGCGCACAAAGTGATCGAAGCGTCTGGTATTGGAAAAGATATCCCCAGGTGAAATCTGGATGCCTGCCTTCAGCCCTTCATGGAAAAGCGCCAGGGACGAGTGGTGGCGGGGCAGTTCCACCCACAGCAATGTCCCGCCCTGTGGGGTGGTCACGCAGGTGCCCGGGGGAAAGTAACGGGCGATCCCCGCGCTCATCTGCTGGCGTTGTTGCGTCAGGATTTTCCTCAAGCGGCGCAGGTAACGTTCGTAGGACGGAGTCTTCATGAACGCACTGACCGCCAGTTGCGACAAGGCTTCGCAACCACGGGACTGGGTGTGCTTGAGCATTTCCACGCGCTCGTGCCATTTTCCCGCACTGATCCAGCCCAGGCGCATGCCCGGTGCCAGGGTTTTGTTCAGCGACGCGCAATAGATCACGTTGTCGGTACGGTCCCAGTGTTTGAGCGTGGACAACGGCTGTTCGGTATCCACCAGGTCGCCATAGGTGTCGTCTTCGATCAGCACGGTAGTGTGCTGCGCACACAGCTGCACCAGCCGGGACTTGTTGGCGTCGGGCATGATGCTGCCCAACGGGTTTTGCAGGTTGGGAGTGACGATCAGCGCCTGGATTCGCTCGGCGCCTTGCAAGAGTTGTTCGAGGGCCAGCAGATTGATCCCGGCATGCGCCGTCGCCGGGATCTCCAGCACCCGCAGGTTCAAGCTTTCGAGAATTTGCAACAGGCCGTAAAAGGTCGGCGATTCCACGGCCACGGTGTCGCCGGGTCGGGTCACTGCGCGCAAGGCCAGGTTGAGCGCTTCGGTCGCACCGTTGGTGATGACAATCCGCTCTGCGGGGAGGTTGGCCTTGGCGGTCAGCGCCCGGCGGGCAAGGATGTTACGCAATGCGCTGTGACCGCAGTTCGGCCCTTGCGCGCCGAGCAGATGCTGATTCTGGCGCAGCGCCTTGATCATATGGTCCTGCAACGTCTTCAGCGGATAAAGTTCCGGGGCGCAGTAGGCACTGGCGAAGTTGACCTTGATCGTCGCACGCTGGCTGGCCCTGAGTACCCACGACACCTTTTCGTGGATGCCGACATACACATCGGTGTCGACGGGCGCGGGAGGGGGGAGAGCGCCAGGCTTGGGCAAGTCGTCAGGCTGGCGAATGTAGTTGCCGGAGCGCGGACGGGCTTCCAGCACGCCGCAGTCCTCCAGTTCCCGGCAGACCTGAACCGCGGTCGACAGGCTGACGGCGTGTTTTTCCATCATCAGCCGAATGGAGGGGAACCGTTCCCCGGTTTTCAAGGTGCCGCTGCGGATCGCATCGAGGTAGTGGTCGGCTAACTGACGGTACAAGGGGGGCGTGTGCATGATGACCTCAGCAATCGCACCACTGAAGTCTTGGGCTGGAAAGTGAGTTGACGCTCCCCGCAGGCGGACCCGTGGTGTTCAAGGGTTAAGGGAAGTGTTTTTTCTGGTGTCGATACTGAGAGAGTAATCGTGCTTTTGCTGGAGTCGCGGGCAATAAAAAGCCCCGCTCTAGGGCGGGGCTCCTGGGTGAGGCTCTTGGCTCGGCGGCGTCTGAAGCGCCGCTGGCAGGGGGTGTTACTGGGCGGCGATGCTGTAACCATCGAACGCGGTTTGCTGCTGAAGCGCGGTGATGATGTTTTTACGGTTGACCGCTTGCTCGGCCCCGGCATTGTCCAGGAAGGTCTCGTTTTCCAGCTCTGCCTCATCGCCTTCGCCGACGAAGGTCAGGCCCAGGAACTCCAGGGCTTTACGGTCTACGTTCAGACGCGAACGCGGGGTGCGCAACGGCAGCGTGACGCTTACGCCGTCCTTGCTGATGGTGAACACTTCGCCTTCTTTCTTGGCCCGGGCTGCCTTGCTCTTGCCACTGGTCGGGTTGCTGATGGCCTGGTGAGTCTGGTTCAGCACCTTCAGCGCCAGGCCATAGACGATTTCCTGGAAGGCCGGATCGTCCTTGAAGCTGGAGAGAATCCGGCTGATCGGGAATTTGCTGCTCAGGTCTTCCAGGGCCGCGATATCGGCGGCTTCGGCGTCCTTGAGTTGCTTGAGTTCGCCCATCAGTTCGTAGGCTTTGTCGTCGTCGAAACGGTCGTGAGCCTGGCGAATCGCGGCGCGCAGCTCGCGGATCTGGTCGCTTTCCCGGGTGGACTGGAACGCGTCCAGGACCATTTCGCTGATGGTTTTGGCCTGGGGTACATGCTGTGAAAGATTGATGGAGTTTTCGTATTCCGCTTTGGACGACAAGGTGACTACGGATTCAGCGGTGTTGGAATCGGACATTGAAATTTCACTACTTCTTTTAACTTGGGTTGAGGCGAGAAAGCACAGGGCCTTTTCAGGTCGCCTAATCTATTGGACCTGCGCTGCGTTGTCACGGATGAATAGGCGAGCGGATACCCCTGCAGGAGCGAGCTCGTTCGCGAAAAACCTGAGAACACCGCGGGGTGTCAGGCCTGTAACGTCATCGTTGACGACCCTCGTCGGAACGCCGTCCGGAGCTCGCTCCTGCAAGGGGAGCCGTCTTCAGGGACAGGAAAATCTGATAGAACCTCGCCGAACGTCCGCAAAACAAACCACAGGCAAGGCCTGACGCACAGGCCTTGAGCAGCACCATCGGAAGCGTCGCCGCATGGTCCGGGTCAACCTCGGCTGCGTAGCCAAAGTAGTAACTGACGGCAAAAAACATCAGATAGAGCACCAGGGTATTGAGTGTGCCCGGCAGGATCAACCCGGTTCCCGTGTTATCCAGCTCGACCCCTTCGCGGGAAAAAATCACCAGCGCGACAATGCTGCCGAACATCACCGCGGCCATCCAGCAACTGATCGATAGCAGCGGATTGATGGTCAGTCCCAGCGAATACAGCGACCAGCCGAGCAAAATCGGCGGAGTGATCAACAACGATGTTTTACTTTCGCGGGTTGGGTAGAGGGCCCTGGTGCCGAAGTAACACAGCAGCAGAAATATTGCGTAGACCCACAGCGGGGTGTTTTGCAGGGTGTTGAGCATTTTGCCGCTTCCTTGTGGAAGAGATGCAGAGAACGAAGCGGATGGGGGCAGTTCGAAGCGTTGTGCTTACTGCCCTCATCGGGCCACAGCTGTCACTTGCCATTGAACGTGGGTTTTCAGGGGCGTGATACTGTCAAAGTTGACAGTTTGAGGGATTTTTTTTGATTGAAGAGGGGCACGTTCTTTCAAATTACAACGATGCAGGCGCCACGGTCCTTCACGCTTGTCCCGGTGTATTCAGGTTCATTGAGTGCACCGCCATGGCGGACGCGGTTCGCTCATCCATCGCCAGCGAAAAGCGAAAGCTCGCGCCTCTTCCGGGACTGTCGATCAGCTGAATGTCGCGACCGTGCAACTGCAGGATCCGATGGACGATGCGCAACCCAAGCCCGCCATCGCGCCGCGCGCCCCCCATATTGAACGGACGCAGGAACAGGCCCTCGCGCAGTTCAGGTGCAATGCCGGGGCCGGTATCGCTGACGGTGACTTCGACCAAGGACCCGTGAGGCCGCAGGCTGAGTTCGATTTCTCCACCGGGTGGGGTATGTCGCAGTGCGTTGTCGAACAGGTTGGTGAGCACTCGTTCGATCAACCCCAGGTCGGCGCAGGCGGTCGACACATTGGGGGTAAAGCTGGCTTTGAGTTCGACCCGGCGCGCCTCGGCCGTCAGTTCGAACTTCTGGAAAATATCCTGCACCAGATCGGTCAGGGAGAAACACTCCAGCACCGGTTGCACGAAGCCGTGTTCCAGGCGCACCAGTTCCAGTAGCGACTGCGCCAGGCCGCCGACCTTGCGGCTTTGATCCAGGGCGATGCCCAGGTAGCGGCGACGGTCGGTGGGGGACAGGGTGGCATCCTTGAGCGACAGGGTTTCCAGGTAGCCGTGGAGCGAGGCCAAGGGCGTGCGCAGGTCGTGGGAGATATTGGCCACCAGTTCGCGGCGTTCCTGATCCTGGCGGGTCAGTGAGCGCCATTGTTCGCTGAGGCGTGCCTGCATCTGCCGGAAGGCGGCGTCGAGGACCGCGATTTCATCGTGGCTGGCAGCTTTTTCTACCGGGGCGGGCGCGGTTGGTGAGACCGGTACTGCGTCGATGTCGAACTGGCTGACTGTCTCGGTCAAACGTCGCAAGGGGCGGGTGATCAGGGCGAAAGCCGTGAGGCCGGCGATCAGGCATAGCAGCGCCACCAGCGCGATGGACAACAGGGCGGTATTGAGCGCTGCGCTGGTGGCGCCCTGTTCGGCAAGGCGGTCGCGCTCTTCGCCGAGCAACACCACATACAGGTAGCCGGCCGGTTTACCGTTGACCTGCAACGGCGCGGCGCTGAACACCTTGCGGCCATCGGCGCTGCGCGGGTCATCGCCGAGAATCGGCAAGGCATTTCCCCTGAGCAGACGCTGGATCGGCGCCAGGTCGACCTGCTGCCGGCGTATCCGCCCCTCGGGTGCCGCGCTGCCGACAATCGTGCCTTCGGTGTCCAGCAGATAGACCTCGACGCTAGGGTTGACTTGCATCAGTTTGCCGAAAAGCTCGCGCACGGCATCGGGCATCAGGCCATTCGCATCCATCAGCACCGTGTCGTGGGCAATATGCTGCGCCAGATTGCGCGACAAACCCTGCACCACCTCCAGTTCATGCATCTGGCTGGAGCGCACCTGCAGCCATGCCGAGGTGCCGCAACACAGCATCAACAGCACGGCGAACACCAGGGACAGGCGTTGCGTCAGGGTCAGCCTCATGAGCGCCATTACTCCTTCGCCGCGAACTTGTAGCCACGACCCCACACCGTGAGGATGCGTGCCGGTGGTTGATTCTCCTTCTCGATTTTCCCACGCAGGCGGTTGATGTGCGTGTTGACCGTGTGCTCGTAGCCTTCGTGGCTATAACCCCATACGGCGTCGAGCAATTCCATGCGCGAGAACACTTTGCCGGGCTGGCGGGCGAAGAAATACAACAGGTCGAACTCCCGTGGCGTGAGGTCCAGGCGGGTGCCCTTAAGGGACGCCTCGCGCGTAATCGGGTCGATGGCCAGGCCGTCGACAAGCAGGCTGCCGGCGTCCATCTTCAGGTTGCGGGCCATGGCGTCGACCCGTCGCAGCAGGGCTTTGACCCGGGCGACCAGCTCAAGGATGGAAAAAGGTTTGGCCAGATAGTCGTCGGCACCGAGTTCGAGGCCGAGAATCCGATGGACTTCGCTCGAACGCGCACTGGTGATGATGATCGGTGTATAGCGGGCCATGGCGCGGGCGCGGCGGCAGATTTCCAGGCCGTCGACTCCCGGCAGCATCAGGTCGAGGATCAGCGCATCCCAGCTTCCTTGCTGCAGCAGGCGCATGCCCTCGTCGCCATCGGCGCAGTGCACCACCTCGAACTGCTCATCGCGCAGATGCAGGCAGATAAGGTCGGCGATGTGCAGGTCATCCTCAACCACGAGGACCCGTTTGGTTTGTTCCATCAATCTCAACCCTTCGGCGCAATAGGTGCATTGTGCGGTTTTTCCTCGTCTGGAGTTATCACGAATTGTTTAACTCTGCGTGAGGATTCGGCGATCAAACCAAGCCTACGCTGTGTTCCATGTCAGGCACCTGAATTAATCGGAGAAGATCATGTTTTCACGGCGCCAGTTTCTCGTAGCGAGCGGCGGGCTGGGGGCTGCAGCCCTGGTGATCGGTGTATTGCCAAAATTTGCCGCAAGTTCCGCAATCATCAGTGATGCCAGCGCGGCGCAGGTCTTCGAGGTGGTCCACAGCGACAGCGAATGGCGCGCCATGCTCAGCGCCGAGCAGTACGAAATCCTGCGTGAAGAAGGCACCGAACGGGCTTACAGCAGCCCGCTGAACAATGAACACCGTGACGGCATGTTTGTTTGTGCCGGCTGCGATCTGCCGTTGTTTTCCTCCTCGACCAAGTTCGACAGCCGCACCGGCTGGCCGAGCTTCTGGGCGCCGCTGGACAAAGCCGTGGCCACCCGTCAGGACCGCTCCTACGGCGTACTGCGCGAAGAGGTTCACTGTCGACGCTGCGGCGGCCACCTGGGCCATGTCTTCGATGACGGGCCCAAGCCCACCGGCCTGCGTTACTGCATGAACGGTCTGGCGCTGACCTTCAAGCCGCAGGTGGCCTGATTCTTTTTCTCAACCGCCTGTGCAGCCTGCCATCCATTCACCCAGGAGTCAGCCTCATGAAAATCCTCTTCACCTGGCGTCGCGCCTTGCTAGGGCTAGCCGCCGCTGGCGTCATCGGTCAATGCGCGGCGTTCTCTTTCGGGGCCGCTGAAGAGGCGGTGCTCATTCCTCCTCCGGCCCTGGACGAAACTACCCAGGCCCGTAGCGAAACCGCAGTCCTTGCCGGCGGCTGCTTCTGGGGCGTGCAGGGTGTGTTCCAGCATGTCAAAGGCGTGAAGCAGGCCGTCTCCGGCTACGCTGGCGGTACAGCCGACACGGCTCGATATGAGCGGGTCGGCGAAGGTGATACCGGCCATGCGGAGTCCGTCGAAGTGACCTTCGATCCGACCCAGGTCAGCTATGGCACCTTGCTGCAGATTTACTTCTCGGTGGCCCATGACCCGACCGAACTCAATCGTCAGGGGCCTGACACCGGTACCCAGTATCGGTCGGCGATTTTCCCGCAAAGCAGCGAGCAGCAGCGGGTGGCTCAGGCCTACATCGCCCAGCTCGACGCCGCCGGCTCCTTCAAAAAACCTATTGTGACCCGGCTGGAAAGCTACAACGGTTTCTACCCGGCGGAGGAGGAGCATCAGGACTTTCTGACCGAGCACCCGACCTATCCCTACATCGTGATCAACGACCTGCCGAAGGTGGCGCAGTTGAAGCGGCTGTATCCGGATCGGTATCAGGAAAAACCGGTGTTGGTGAAGGCGGGGATGTGAGCAGGCAGAGGCATGGCACCCATGGTTCAAGGCCTGTCGGGCCGGTTAGTGCTTGCCCGGTGAGGTTCAAGACGGTATCTACAGGATTGGTGTCTCCTTCAGTGTCGTCAGTTTTCCTGCCCGTAGGTTAGCGATCGACTTGAGCAATCGATGCGCGTTGGCTTTTGAACTCAAGAGGTATGCGGTTTCATCAAATGCTTTGGAATTGGCCGCAGAGCCTTTTCCAAGGTGGTCGCTATCTGGTTGTTTCATGGTTCGCATCCTCTTCTCCGCATTCCGATAGGCGTGCAGTATGGATCCGTTTTCCAGAAGACTTTTCCGTGAACGTTGTAATCCCGATCCGATTTAAACGCCGGACATTAGTGCAGGTGCGAAATATTGGCCAAGCTCCGGCCATAAAAGGGTAAGGGCGGTGATATCAGTTGGTTCGTCGCATCGTACTCGCGAAAGCCATCACCTCAGTGCGGTCCTTCATTTGAAGTTTCGAACCGGTAAACCCCTCGAACAGTCGCTGATGCACGGCAAATCCACTGGAGTCATCGCGCATCCGATAACTGCCGGCCCAGTCCAGCAGGGCGATCAACAACTCATCCTTATCATCGCGCCCGGCTTCTCGCTGGCGAATATTGACGAGGCATTCCTCATCTTCAATACACAGCCAGATCAGCGCCGTGGCCCGGTGGACAAGTTCGCTGGCCATCCAGCCGTAAACCCCCTCGATCACCCAGCGCTCTTCACTGGCCGCAATCCGCGCCATCGCCAATGCCTCGCCCCGGGGCCGCGCGATACTGTGTTCGTCGGATAACCAGTGAATCGAATCCAGATCAACCCACGGCACTTGCAGATGCCTGGCCAATCGCTCGGCCAGCCAGCTCTTGCCGGAACCGGAATTGCCAATGATCAGGGTTCTGGTGAAGTCCATAAGTGACACCGATCAAACGTTTCGCAGAGCCAATCTCAACGGAAGGAGCGAGCCGGCGCCGGGCGGTGTTCCGACGAAGCAGGCGACTCTGTCCCACCCGGTCAGTCACTCTCCTCAGGCGCCACCATCCGCGTCTTCGGCGCGCCATCCGCATTCAACTGATAAATCTCCTGCGGCTGTCCTTTTTCATTAAAGAACACCTGCCCGATCCCCGCCGAATTCCACAGCCGTTCACCGGCTTCGGCATCCTCGGGTACGTGCGGAACAATGCGCATCTGCCGGCGTTTGGTCAGCCAGTTCAACGGCGAGCGTGGCGAATAGAGCCAGCGGTTGAGCCGGTCGAACCACTCGAGCAGGCGCGGCGGAAATTCGTTTTTGATGCCGCTGCTGGTGATCTGCCAGATCCGCGGCCCCGCCTTGCGATGTCGGATCAGCACTTCATAGACGAAGGAATAATGCACATCGCCCGACAGCACCACGTAGTTACCAGGTGTACGCGAGTGTCGGAAAATGTTCAGGATCACCTGCGCCGCGCCGCGATGGGCCATCCAGTTTTCCGCGTCCACCAGCAAGGGGTAGCCGAACCAGCTGAAGACGCGCTGCACGGTTTCGATCAGTTTGACGCCGAAGATCGGTGCCGGCGAAACGATGATCGCCGAGGGATGATCCAGCAGTTCCTGTTGCAGTTCGCTGAGTGCTTCCCAATCCAGCAGACCCGATGGCTGCTTGAGCGTCATCTCGCTGCGCCAGCGCCGGGTGCGGGTGTCGAGCACCACGATTGCCGGGGTGGTGGGTAGCACGAAATGCCAGTTCTGGAACCTCAACAGCTCGTCGATCAACGCGTCCTGGACATCGCTGTCGAGGTAGTGATCCTGCCCCGTGGCACTCAACGATCGGGTCTTTTCCAGCACCTCGCCGAATGCATCCGGATTATTGCCCCAGCCTTGGCACAGCATGTACGCAATCAGCGCATTGCCAATGATGCGCTTGGAGAACGGATGGCCGTAGGCCGTTTCCTCCCACTGCGCGGAAAGATTCCAGTCATCGGTAATGTCGTGATCGTCGAAAATCATCAGGCTCGGCAGATGCGCCAGCGCTCGGGCCACGTTGCCGAGACCGGCCTTGAAGCCATCGATCCGGGTCTGCTCCAGCGCATACCGCTCGCGCCGTTCGGGGATCAATTTCGGCGGTTTCGGCGCGATCAGGGTCCAGGGCGTCGGCGACCACACCAGCAGGTACATGGCCATGACCTCGGCGAAGGTCACCAGGTGGTTGTCGGCGCTGCTGCTGGTGAAAATCGGCTTGCGCGCGCCGCCGAAAAACCGGTCACGCAGGGTGTCGTTGCTTTGCAGCGCCGGCAACAGATCCGCCCGATGATAGTAACTGGCCGGGTGGTTATAGAGCTTGGCGCTGTCGCTGACCACCGCCCCTTCGAGGTACTCCTCGAACAGTCCCAGCCGCTCGATCAAGGCATGAATGGCCCGCAACGTCGGCCCCGCGACATCGTCCGCGTACACCTGGTCGCCGCTCATCATCAACAGCGCTGGTCGTTTCTCTGCCTCCGGCTCGGCCTCCAGCAAGCGATCGACACAGAGCAGACCATCCGGCGCCGGGAAGTGCGGCTTGCGGCAGGAACCGTGCAACAGTTGATCGACTTGTGAACGCAGGACGAAATTCGGGCAACCGGCCTCGCCGTACAGCAAGTGCGGGGCCCAGTCGGCGATGCCTGACTCGGTGCCATCGTCATCGATCAACAGGTCGTAGTCGATCAGCGTGTCGCAGGGCAGGGGGCTGTCCAGTGGCACATCGATCAAATGCACGAAGGCGTGAGTGCCGACCGGGACCACCGTGCACTGCGTATCGTCCAGGCGGATATCGCCGACATCCTGCAGCCGCAACGTCAGCGACAACGCCCTCGACCCCACTAGCCACAACACCAGCCGCGTGGGCTCCAGACGCCGCAACAGCGGGCCGACGAGGACAGGGGGCAGGGATTGATCAGCGTCAGACAAGGGTGAAGACATGGGCATCCGTTTCAAGACTCGAGGTGCAGAAACGCCGGATGATAACGCAGCTGGTGTAAATGAATCGTTGCTGACTTATGTCGGGTTCTTGCACTTGTCTTGCAACGGTCCGAATACCGGATAAAAGAAGGCCCGAACATAGTGCCGGACCAAGCCAGCACCAGAGGTTCAGGCGCGATTACCCAGCAATTATCACGCTCGTGCGAACCTAAGCCTCCCAACCCGCCCCACTGACCGCCGCCTGCACCAGCGGGTGCAAGTCGGCCCCCTGATGCTCGGTCTGCCAGGCCAGCAACTCCTTGCGCATGGTCGGCGCCCAGTACAGTTGCAGATGATTACGCACGCCGAGCACCGCCAGTTGCTCGTCCGGTTCGCTGGCGAAGTACTGGGCGATCTGGTTGGCCATTTTGATCAGGTTGGCAGTGCTCATCGGCGTACCTCCACTTGAGCGCCACGGGCCTGACGGCGTTCCTTGAGCAGACGGTCCTGTTCCTCGCTGAAGCTCTGGTAGCGTTTTTGCCACTCCGAAGGGTGGTAGACGCGGCTGACTTCCACGGCGGTGACCTTGTATTCCGGACAGTTGGTGGCCCAGTCGGAGTTGTCGGTAGTGATGACGTTGGCCCCCGATTCCGGGAAGTGGAAGGTGGTGTACACCACGCCCGGGGCGACCCGTTCGGTGATTCGCGCACGCAGTACGGTCTGGCCGGAGCGGCTGCCGATGCCGACCCAGTCACCTTCGTTGATGCCACGGCTCTCGGCGTCGGTCGGGTGGATTTCCAGGCGGTCTTCGGCGTGCCAGGCGACGTTGTCGGTGCGCCGGGTCTGGGCGCCGACGTTGTACTGGCTGAGGATGCGCCCGGTGGTCAGCAGAAGAGGATAGCGGTTGTTGACCTTTTCCTCGGTGGGCACGTAACCGGTGAGCATGAAGCGCCCCTTGCCGCGCACGAACTCCTCGATGTGCATGGTCGGCGTGCCGTCCGGTGCCTCGGCGTTGCACGGCCATTGCAGGCTGCCGTGGCGATCCAGTTCGGCGTAGCTGACGTTGGTGAAGGTCGGCGTCAGGCGGGCGATTTCATCCATGATTTCCGATGGGTGCCGGTAGTTCATCGGGTAACCCAGGGCGTTGGCCAGTGCAATGGTGCCTTCCCAGTCGGCCTTGCCACCCAGTGGCTCCATGACCTTGCGCACCCGGGAGATGCGTCGCTCGGCGTTGGTGAAGGTGCCGTCTTTTTCCAGGAACGAGCAGCCTGGCAGGAATACATGGGCGAACTTGGCGGTTTCGTTGAGGAAAATGTCCTGCACCACCACGCACTCCATGGCCGACATCGCGGCGGTGACGTGTTGGGTATTAGGGTCGCTCTGGACGATGTCTTCGCCCTGGCAATACAGGCCCTTGAAGCTGCCGCCCAGGGCCGCTTCGAACATGTTGGGAATGCGTAGGCCCGGGTCGGGTTGCAAGGTGACGTTCCAGGCCTGTTCGAACTGCGTCCGTACCACCTCGTTGGAGATATGCCGGTAGCCGGGCAGCTCGTGGGGGAAGGAGCCCATGTCGCAGGAGCCCTGAACGTTGTTCTGCCCCCGCAGCGGGTTAACGCCCACGCCTTCGCGACCGATGTTGCCGGTGGCCATGGCCAGGTTGGCTATGCCCATCACCGCGGTGCTGCCCTGGCTATGCTCGGTGACACCCAGGCCATAGTAGATCGCCGCGTTGCCGCCGGTGGCATACAGGCGGGCAGCGGCGCGGATGTCGGCAGGGTCTACGCCGCAGATGGTGCCCAGGGCTTCCGGTGAGTTTTCTGCGCGGCTGACGAACTCGCTCCAGCGGGCGAAATCGTTACCCTCGCAACGGGCGTCGATAAACGCCTGGTCGAGCAGGCCCTCGGTGACAATGACATGGGCCAGGGCGTTGAGCATGGCGACGTTGGTGCCCGGGCGCAGGGCCAGGTGCACTTCGGCGCGGGCGTGCACCGAGTCCACCAGATCGATGCGGCGTGGGTCGATGACGATCAGCCGCGCGCCTTCACGCAGGCGGCGTTTGAGCTGCGAGGCGAACACCGGGTGGGCGTCGCTGGGGTTGGCGCCCATCACCAGGATCACGTCGGCCTGCATCACCGAGTCGAAACTCTGGGTGCCGGCGGACTCGCCCAGGGTTTGTTTCAGGCCATAGCCGGTCGGCGAGTGGCAGACCCGCGCACAGGTGTCGACGTTGTTGTTGCCAAAGGCGGCGCGCACCAGTTTCTGCACCAGGTAGGTTTCTTCGTTGGTGCAACGGCTGGAGGTGATGCCACCAATGGAATCGCGGCCGTATGTCTGCTGCAGCCGACGGAATTCGCTGGCGGCGTAGGTCACCGCTTCATCCCAGCTGACTTCCTGCCACGGGTCGTTGATGTTTTTGCGGATCATCGGCTTGGTGATGCGATCCGGGTGGGTGGCGTAGCCCCAGGCAAAGCGACCTTTGACGCAGGAGTGGCCGTGGTTGGCCTGGCCATTCTTGTCCGGCACCATGCGCACCAGCTTGTCGCCTTTCATCTCGGCGCGGAACGAGCAGCCCACGCCGCAATAGGCACAGGTGGTGATCACGCTGCGTTCCGGCTGGCCCAGTTCGACCACGCTTTTTTCCATCAGGGTCGCGGTGGGGCAGGCTTGCACGCAGGCGCCGCAGGACACGCATTCCGACTCGAGGAAGTTATCGCCACCGGCGGCGGCCACCCGGGATTCGAAACCGCGCCCGGTAATGGTCAGGGCAAAGGTGCCCTGGGTTTCTTCGCAGGCGCGCACGCAGCGGTTGCAGACGATGCACTTGCTCGGGTCGAAGTCGAAGTAGGGGTTGGAGGTGTCCTTGACGTCGGCCAGATGGTTGTCGCCTTCATAGCCGTAACGCACCTCCCGCAGGCCGACCTGGCCGGCGACGGTTTGCAACTCGCAATTGCCGTTGGCCGAGCAGGTCAGGCAGTCAAGCGGGTGATCGGAGATGTACAGTTCCATGACGTTGCGGCGCAGGGTCGCGAGCTTGGGCGTCTGGGTGTGCACGCTCATGCCTTCGGTGACCGGCGTGGTGCAGGACGCCGGGTAGCCGCGCATCCCGTCGATCTCCACCAGGCACATGCGGCAGGAGCCGAAGGCTTCCAGGCTGTCGGTGGCACAGAGTTTGGGAATGGTGGTGCCCAGCAGCGCGGCGGCGCGCATCACCGAGGTGCCTTCGGGCACGCTGATGCTGCGGCCATCGATGTTCAGGGTGACCTGCACCTGGCTGTCGCGGGCAGGCGTTCCAAGGTCGATGTCTGTTTTCGGGTCGAAGAGGGTGATCATTGCTCGGCCTCCGAGGGCTGCAAGCCGAAGTCGGCGGGGAAGTGCTTGAGGGCGCTGGCGACCGGAAACGAGACCATGCCGCCCAACGCGCACAGCGAACCGTATTGCAGGGTGTCGCACAGGTCCTTGAGGATGATGACCTGCTCATCGCGACCGCTCTGGTCCGGCGCGGCCAGCAGACGGTCGATCACCTCCACGCCACGGGTGGAACCGATGCGGCATGGGGTGCATTTGCCGCAGGATTCCTCGGCGCAGAACTGCATGGCGAAGCGCGCCATATGGGCCATGTCCAGGCTGTCGTCAGCCACCACCACACCGCCGTGACCTAGCATCGCACCGATGCCGGCGAAGGCTTCGTAATCCAGCGGCGTGTCGAATTGACTTGGCGGCACCCAGGCGCCTAAAGGCCCGCCAATCTGCGCAGCCTTCAGCGGCCGGCCACTGGCGGTACCTCCGCCGTAGTCTTCCACCAGTTCCCGCAGGGTCAGGCCAAAGGCCCGTTCCACCAGGCCGCCGTGACGGATATTGCCCGCCAGCTGGAAGGGCATGGTGCCCAGGGAGCGGCCCATGCCGTAATCGCGATAGAACTGCGCACCTTTTGCCAGGATCAGCGGCACCGAGGCCAGGGTCAGCACGTTGTGCACCAGGGTCGGCAGGCCGAACAGGCCCTTCAAGGCAGGGATCGGCGGCTTGGCGCGAACGACGCCGCGCTTGCCTTCGAGGGAGTCCAGCAGCGCGGTTTCCTCACCACAGATGTACGCGCCGGCACCGACCCGCACTTCCATATCGAAAGCCTGGCCGCTGCCGCCGACATTGGCGCCCAGGTAACCGGCGGATCGGGCGATGTTCAGCGCCTGGCGCAAAATGGCCACGGCGTCTGGATATTCCGAGCGCACATAGATGTAGCCGTAACTGGCGCCGACGGTGATGCCGGCAATGGCCATGCCTTCGATCAGCAGGAAGGGGTCGCCTTCCATCAACATGCGATCGGCAAAGGTGCCGGAGTCACCTTCGTCGGCGTTGCACACGATGTATTTCTGCGCCGCCTGGGTGGCACGCACCGTGCGCCATTTGATCCCGGCCGGGAAAGCCGCGCCGCCACGGCCACGCAGGCCGGAATCGAACACTTCCGTCGCGGTCTGCTCGCCGCCAATGTTGACGGCCCTTGTTAAACCCTCGAAACCGCCGTGCTCCCGGTAATCGTCCAGCGACAGCGGCCGGGTAATACCGGCCCGGGCGAACAGCAGGCGTTGTTGAGTCTTCAGATACGGCAATTCTTCCACCAGGCCCAGGGCCAGTGGATGCGCGGACGGCTCGCCTTGCAGCGCTTCGAGCACGGATGGCACATCGGCCGCGGTCAGCGGGCCGAAACCGATACGGCCTTGGGGGCTGTCCACTTCCAGCAGCGGTTCCAGCCAATACAGGCCGCGCGAGCTGGTGCGCTGCAGCTCCAGGGGCAGATTGCGCTCACGGGCCTGAGTGATCAGGGCCATCGCCACCTCATCGGCCCCCACGGCACGGGCCAGCGAATCACAGGGCAGATAGAGAGCCGACATCATGCATCCTCCCGGCAAGCGTCAAGCAAGGCATCCAGGCGCTCGGCACTGAGCCGCGCATGCACCCGGCCGTCCAGCTCCAGCGCGGGCGAACAGGCGCAGGCACCCAGGCAATACACCGGACGCAAACTGATGCTGCCGTCGGCGCTGCTGCCGTGATCATCCAGTTGCAGACGCTCGCGCAACTGGGCGGCCAACTGCTCGGCGCCACGACTCTTGCAGGACTCGGCCCGGCACAGCCGCAGGATATGCCGCGCCGGCGGCGCGGTACGAAAATCATGGTAAAAGCTGATCACCCCGCGAACCTCGGCCTGACTCAGGTTCAGCGCGTGAGCAATCTCGGGGATGGCCGCATCGGGGATATAGCCGATGCGTTCCTGAATATCATGAAGGATGGGCAACAGTGCGCCGGGAGTGCCCTTGTGGCGCTCCAACAGGCTGTTGACCATCGGCAGGTGCAACGTCTCATCAGGCATTCAGCAATCCTCACGGTCACGGACAAACCAGGCGGTTGTCGGTCGTCCGAAAGTGTCGGCTGCGGCATTCACACCACGTCACGGTATCGTGGCATTCTCGGACCGTTGGCCAGGGCACCCTGAGCGGGCATCTTATTGCCCGGCGCGGTCTTTGCCGCACCTCTTAAAGGGCATAAATCAGCTTGCCACGGGGCTTTCAATTCATCTGCACCAAAGCGACGTGCCCGGTTCTTTCCACGACCTTCTATTGAGTCTAGAAGAGTGCGGCCCGAGGCGTCGTCCCTGAATGGTCGGGGCGCTATGTTCAGCGCTATCGCGAATAAAGTTCGAACCACCCCAAACCTGCTGCGGATGCACCGCGCCGACTGGCCGACGCCATGGGAGGGGTGAAATTCAAGGACCGCATCAAGAATGTGAACAAGACGGACGGGGAGTGGATCAGTTGGCCACCAGTTTCCAGCGCTTGTGCCAAGCTGATGGAGGGTCAATACGCCTGCCGCTCAGACAAACCTCAGGAAGCTCATGCCATGAACCCCAGTCATGCGTCGCACGTCCGTCGAGAATTCTACAAAGCAGTCGGGTTTTACTTTCGCGTTGTCTGGCCGATCTTTTCCATACTGCTTTTTCTGATCGTGCTGATCGGCCTCATCATCAGCCACTTGGAGGGATGGGATCCTTTTGACGGCATCTATTTCGGCTTCGTGACCGGTTTGACCATTGGTTATGGAGAACTCGTGCCGAAACTTGGCGTTTCGCGGGTTCTGGCGATTTTTCTGGGGTTCAACGGGGTGCTGATGACAGCGATATTTGCGGCGATCAGTGTTCGGGCGATTGAGATAGCAGTGCGGGCGGCGGGGCAGGACGAGTCGGATAAGCCGACGGCGTGAAGTCATGCCTGGTCCGGATGAGCAAGGCGTGCCGCAGCGCTGGTAGAGTTATCCACAGGTGCTGTGAAGGACGTGATCAGCCAGCTACAGTGAACGTGCGATGCCGTTCGATACAGATCGCAAAGGAGCCCACATGAATAGACTCATCCTGCCGGCGCTGGCCATCTTGATCGCGACCCAGTCCCCGGCGTACGCCATCAACGAAAAATACCGCCAGCAACTCGAACAATCCGGCTGCACCCAGGTCAGCGAAACCCAAGGCTGCGATATCCACAAGACCAAGGCGGAAAACGCCAAGGCCGGCTTCACCAATCCCGCCGCGGACAGCGCAACCACCCAGACCCCCTATGCCGGACAGTGGGTGGCCAAGAGCGATTCAGGCGACACCGTAGCCACCATCCGCATCGATGCCAAGGAACAAGTCTGGGTCAACGGCCAACGGGTCGACGCCAAGCGCACCGACGGCACGCTGCAGTTTCGCCAGGGCAAGGTCCTCTTCACCATTCAGGGCGATCGGCGACTGCAGAATGAAGACTACTGGATGGACAGCGATGCCGGGACCAAGGGGCCGATTCAGATTGAGTAGCCGTTGAGGCGTCTTTAAGCGTTGAAGTGCATTTAAAACCAGGAGCGGCAAATGATTGATTTCAACAACAAGGGATTCTTCAAGCTCAAGCAAAACGAAGAATACGCCGAACGCGTTTCCGCCCTATTGCTCGACGGGGAACAGGTCATCGACTCGTACAAATCCATGCGCGACGGCGTAGTGTTTACCAACAAACGCATCATCGCCGTCAACCTGCAGGGCCTCACCGGCAGCAAGAAAGACTTCACCTCGTTGCCGTACAAAAACATCGTGGCCTACTCGGTGGAAACCTCGGGGACGTTCGACCTGGATTCCGAGCTGGAGATCTATTTTTCGTCGTTGGGCAAGGTGAAATTCGAATTCACCGGCAGGACATCGATGGTAGAAATATCGAAGCTGATTTCCCAGCACGTGCTCTGAACCGAATGATCAAAAGCCCCGAAAAATCGGGGCAAACAATACCAGTCGCTCACCTCAACCCCTGTAGCAGCTGGCTTGCCAGCGAAAGCGCCAGACCAGCCAACATCAATATGAAAGCCCTGCGATCATCCCAAGCAACCCGCTGCCCCAGGCGTCATACCTCACCAACCAGCATCAGAACCATCCCCCATTTTCCAACCACTACTCTTCAGACTGCGCCGCCGCCCGCATAGCTGTCGGTGCAGAAGCGTGGCCTCGTGTAAGCACCGTCACCGCGGCGCTTTATGTGCCGTACACATTGACTTGGTCATTTGGCTTCGGCAGCGATTTACCCCAATCGCGCCCGATCCTCTGGTGCTGGCTCAGTCCGGCATTACGTTCGGGCCTTCTTGTTTATGGAACATGGAAGTAGCCCAAGCCAACTCTTCCAAAACCTTCCAAACCACCCCCTGTAGGAGCGAGCTTGCTCGCGAAAAACCTAAGGCAACCACCACTCCGCTGAATGCCCAAGCCCACCGCGACCAAACCCGTCCCAACAAGCGTTATACCTGACGCCTAAACCCCGGAAGCTAGCCTTGAGCCTCCGCTGAACGCTTGGACATCGGCGCAACATTCCGGTCCCGCGTAAGCACCTTCACCGCATCATCAACCAGCGCCTTGCTCATCGCCGTCAAATAATGCGCAGCCCAGGCGTGACGGTCAGTGTTTGTGGCGTAGGCGGCATCTTCGGTGAGCGTTTTGGCCAAGAATAGAAAATCGGACGCCATGGATAATGCATCGGCTAGAGGAACTCCGCGGGTGACATGGAATAGCGGTTGATCGGAGCGGTAGATGGCGGGTGTTAAGCCGATTGTTTTCAGCTCTGATTGTTCGGTCATTGGCCACCTCCGATAACGGAGAGGCGGAGGGTGAGGGTGAATGGTGGGGCGTTACGCAACTGGAAGTCGCGTTGAGGGAAAACCCAAATTTTGTACGGATTGATGCTGCGCATTATCAGACTCCTTGATATGAGGAGCTGCCACGTTCGTTACCACACGAATGGGTGACAGCTGTGCGCAGGGTGGTAAACCGGGAATCAAGGAAACCGGCACGCCCGAAGGCGTCCCACGCACAGCTGCCATAACTCACGCCGCTGGCATAAAAAAAGCGCCGGCAGACGTGATGGGGCGCTGTAGCGCCTTGAATAACTCGGGTTACCACACCCGGTCGCTGAATTGGCAGCGACGGTGGGAGAGTATCTTGCAGATCCCGCTCCTGCAACATTTGCAGCCCCACGTTCAAGTTCTGCGGCTGACAATCGCCTCCTTTGGGCATCGCAGAAAATAACTCCACCGTTATTTCGGAATCGCTCGACCTCTCCCTCTCTGCCACTAGTCCTGCATCCAGCGAAGGCTCGAAAAGCCAACGATGCTGCATGCAATGAAAGAGGTTGCTCTCCACTAATGGTTCGTGTGGTGTCCATAGTGGCGAATGTGGCAGAAGTAAGGGAATAGACCACCTTCTCATCATCTGTACGATCAGAAAACGTAGTCTGCCACCTTTTTTATAGAGCTATCGCCCGATCTCGACAGCCTCTGAGGGAAGGCGTATTTTCCTTCGGTACCCTCAATTCAATGTTTCGTCGCTTTTTTCAGAGAGGCATCCCTTGGCTAGACCCGCCATACCCGCAGAAATCCGGCGCGCTGTTTTAGTCGAATGTGGCCACCGCTGTGCCATACCCCGATGCAACCAGACTGAACTCGATATACACCACATCGTGCCTTGGGAAACCTGCCAAACCCACGAATACTTGAACCTGATTGCGCTTTGCCCTATTTGCCATCGTCGAGCTCACAATGGGGACATTGATCGCAAATCTCTAATGATTTACAAGGAAAATCTTGCCAAGGAGTTTGGTATACACGATAACGGTACTTTTCAAGCAGGTGTTATCGAACTCCGGCGTCGAATGAAGGAGGAGAACCACGGTACTCCTGGTTTTTCTTTTCAATTTGACTTTCCTGACTTTCCGTCTGTGGTAGAGCGCATAGTCTCAAGAAACATTGAGGCTTGGGGGTGTGAGCTTCTCGCCTCCTTTCAAGAAGCTCAGGAGAGTGATGACTCCGACGCGTCAGCTGCTGACTATCCGCTATCCCATTTAAAAAACCTGTTGGATGGTCATTATCAAGTTATTCGCCGAGATGATCGGATTATCAGCATCCGGTACACCATTGACTACTATTACTCAGGTGCAGCACATGGAGGACGAAGTACCCGAGTACTCAACTATTTGTTAAAGCCATTCAATCCAATCACCTTGGAGTATGTGCTTGGCGACATTACCCGCCTACCAAGTCTAGCTGACCACATCCGCCAAAAATTGGCAGACACCGGTCGCTACAAGACAGACTGGCTGATCACGGGAACCGAACCGACTTTGGAAAACTTTTCTCTGTTCAACATAGAGCAACACGGCCTCACGTTTACCTTTCCGGAGTACAGGATTGCCTGCTATGCAGAAGGAGAGCAGAGGATATGGGTGAGCTTCTATGAGATCGCCCCTTTCTGCGATCCCAAAGCGATTGCAAGCATGGAGGTTAGCACCTCGTGAACGCATCTCCGTCCAAGTGCTACAGACACTAAAGTCATTTGGGGGAGAAACGGGAGTGGAAATGGGGGCTGGAAATGGGGCAGATTTATTATTTTTCGTTCAAATTCCGTAAATTTTACAATAAATCCGTCTCCCTTTTTTTCCTTTTTTTTAACGGTGCTATTTAATTCTGTCCGATCTGGATAGGTACGATGCTAGACTAAGAATTACTAGGCTCAATGTTGTAAAAATCTGGATGAAAACCATGTTAATTTCGAAACCCATACCAACCATTCCAAATGCTTGGCCTACGTTTGTTAATGTGCCAACGTTCATTGAAAGGCTTATCGCTGCCCATGCATCATTGCACTTCGTGAAAATAAGGTAGGCAGGTGCAGAGTAGAGATATATCTCTACATAGCTCTTCATGGCCAAAATGATTCGTTCTTTGCTGGTAAGGCCAGTAGTCGATTCTGAGTCTTGAAATGCATCTGTGACAAAGGCATAGGTGATTTCAAGGCTACGAGATACAAAGCGTATGACCGCCAGTGATAATAGGAGGTGTGCGGTATATGAAGTGGGAAAGTGACTTGCAAAAATTAGGGTTACTACCCCAAATGCTAGACTAAACCAAAAATTGTAGGTGTTGCTGAGTGTGACGAATGTCTTAAGCTTTTCTTTCGAATATTCCGCGCATAAGGATTTTATGCGTGATTTGAAACGAATAGCCCACCAAAAATCGGGGCTTAAAATTAGAGCCCATTCATGTCCAGGTTCCCAGTCGAAAGATTGGCATCGTTCAATTTTCAGAGAGTTGTAAATTCTACGTTTGACGATGTACGCCAGCGTTCCATATATGAAAATGGCGAAAAGAAAAACTCCAGTACTCAGCATCGAAAATTTGTCCTTAGTTGTTATGGGGGGGATGGGGCGGATTTATTGGGTGGTCCGGAAAATAAATCCGTCCCTTTTCCCTTTTTCCCTTTTTCCCTTCCTTCCCCCCTCCCTCAAAAACTACGTCCACTTCATTCAGCGGGAGATGGAATTCCATTCAATTGGCCTTGTGCGCCAGTGTTCTTCTATGGCTTGAGTAAAATCAGGTCGTACCAGTTTCGCTTTAGCCTCGCACCATTCCTCTGAATCTCGGCGAACTATCAAGCCCTCGACCTTTCCATGCCGGAATCTGCTCCTCTCACTCATAAGAATCTTTTCAAGCTGTTTAATATTAACATGGCCAGTAAATAAGCAAGGCACAGTATACAAGCCAATTTTCGATGCCGTGTTATTGCGCTTAACGCAGCTCTGGAATTGATTCGCCGAATTATCAAATATATCAAAAACCAAAAACCAATCTGGTAGTCTCGTGTAATCTAAAGAGTGCCTAGCGGCGCACCACTCACCAAAAATTATCTGGCCGGGCTTTAATGCATCTCGAATTTTTTCGCCGTGTTGCATCAGCCAGCCAGGCAGTCGAGAGAATTGACCGGTGTAGGGAGGCACTAGATATTGACCTCGGTTTTGAATTTGAAACTGACCGTCCGACGCTAGGGAGATTCCTAAATTCGCCCCATCAAGCTTTTCCTCAATAATTACGATTTTTTCCAACAAGAAGTCGAGGGCAGTATCACTTAATACCTTATCTCCACGGGGGATCCCTGGAGCCAGCCACTTTAAATGAGGTGTGTGCGGAAATCTGAAAAAATCTCTCATGATTTTGGTAGTTCTGGCTGTTTCTTCGTTGGAAATTTATTTTTATAGAATCGACATACATCATCGGCACATAAAAATTCAACTTTTATACCAGACTTGCTTAACTCCTTCCACCAGTCTAACCACTTACAGTCCGCAGCTTGCCAGATTACGGGTTTCTGAGGGTGTGCGTTGGCGACCGCAGCAAACTTACGGTCAGGCGGATCAAATATAGCTTGCAAAGAAACACATGGGAACTCAGCGAAAGTGTTGCCCGCTTGCTCGGTTATACTTACTTGATGCACATACTTAGTATTTCGTTGGTTTCGCAATAACCATTTTAGGAAAACATCACCGACCCCCTTGGGTTGGTTAGGTTGTGTTTTATTATGATATTCCCGAAGTATTAAACCCTTGTCATCAATTACAGTTACACCATGCTGCTGTGCTTGCAATCGAGAAATGCATTCTACTCGACAAGCATTTGAAACATCAGCATGACTACCGTTGGCGACAAGCAACACATTTGTATCAATTACAGTTGCGGGCATTCATTGGACTCCTGTGTCTGAGTTCTGAATCGCCGCAAGTGTTCGAGCTACGATGTCACCCATTTCGTCGCCAAAAAAGTTATCAGGCCAGTTAAGAATTTCACCTGAACTGTCTAGCTTCAACTCCTCAAGCTCAGCTCCTCCTTTTTTGTTCTTGGCAAAATATACCGCAATATCCTCGGCTGGTATTATTCGTTCGGCTACTCGTCGTTGTAGGCGATTGAGAAAGTGTTCTGAATGTGTTTCGATTATAAGTTGAGTGCCGCGAGGTTGTCCGTTTTCATAAGACTGAACTGCACTTATCATGGCGTCGGCTAGATTTGATTGCGCCATCGGATGCAAGTGTATTTCTGGTTGCTCCATCCATAGGGTTGAATTTGGCGGGCAGTAGAATGCTTGAACAAGTGCGGGTAATACTTGAGACACCCCAAACCCCACATCAGTCAATTTCACTTCGGGGGAGTCCGTAGAGGTGCGCACCAGCACCTCGTATTCTTTCCGGCCCCTAGCTACGGCCTTTACACGAAATTCTTTTATAATTCCTAGATCAACTAACCAGCCAGCGACAAAGCTATCAAAGCGCTGTCGATGTTTCCGGTAACCTCGGTTAAGTTCTCTTTTTTGCTCAGTCGCTGCTAGAAGCGCGGCAATACTCGATTCACCTTGAGCTCCGACGTCCGGTGGAGTGTCCCCTGACCATTGATAAACTCTTTTCGCCGGGCTGCGCAATGGGCCTAAATAATACAGTGCATCGAGGACTCGTTCTGTTTCCAATGCAAATTCAGCTAGAAAATCAGCATTTTGATAACGCAGAAGTGTGCGGTCAGCAAAACGATAAAATTTCTCAGGTGGTTCAGCTGGCCACTTTCGGCCACTCGCATGGACCAAGCGCATTGGAGAGCATTCGAGATTCCCACGTGAACCAGTACCTGTGTGTAAAACATCGAGTGTCTTTTCGCCATCTTGAGTCAGGATATAGCGAATTTCTTTCGTCCGCGGCTGACCAGAGCGATCCGCTACCAACGCTGCAGACAGCGAGAGTTCATTTCCGCTATAAATTTCTCCATGGACTGAGGCATTTTTTACAGTAATGGCACGGGGCAGTTTCCAGCTTAGGCTAACTCCCAGTTCTCGCGATAAATCGTGGCCATGCAAGCAATCGGCAAAAGTACCTAGGTCAATTAAAGAATGATCATCGCCCAGTTGAAAAGCTCGTTTGCGATCGGCCATCTGCACGGTTTGTTTAAGCGCTAATAGCAAGTGTCCAAGACTAGACTTGCCCGAGCTGTTAGTTCCAAAAATAACTGTCAATGGGGCGAGACGCACTTTGCCTGTATCATTCCAGGCTTTGAAATTTTGTACCCGTAGCTCGGTCAGCACTGAAGTCTCCTTTTTTCTGGTAAGCCATCTACTTTAAGGCCTCCTTATCTTCCGCAGTATGGCTTTGACTTTTGATATGGACAATAGCCAGTAACATCAGTTGGTTTCCTAGGCTTGGCTGGTGGACCAAATGTCTACTATTTGCCGTTAGCTTGTCATGAGCCGACGTCAGCTTCTGGCCGGAAGTAGACTTGGAAAACGCTGGTAGACAGTAAAAAACTGGGGAAAGGAGACGTGGAAAAAGGGGGCGGAAAAGGAAAAGGGGACAGAATTTTTATCGGTTAAGACGAGCGACCAACGTCGGTTTGGCTATCGGGCACTACCATTCTCAGGCTCCTCGCTTTCATTTATTGAATATCTTTTAGATAATCGTTGAGCGCGATGAGCGGGGCATCAAGCTGCTCGATCGTCTGGCTACTGGCAAATTCGGCTGCGAGTCTCTGCAATTCACGTCCCAGCGGCTTGTCCCCACCACCAACGGCTTCCAGCGCCAACCCCACACACTCATCCACTTTCACCTGAATCGCCTCAACATCCCCCCGACGCACCAACAACCCAAAAACCTCCCGCTCATAATCACTCATCACCAAATCATCCCGCAGAATCGGACTCGAATCTTCCGCCTCATAAGCAAGCTTGAGTGAGAACAGGGCAACGGTTTCCAGCAGCAATTCCATAGGGGGAATCCTCGTGAAATGTTCCAGCGGTGCGGGTGGTGTGGAAAGCAGGATCAAAAGCATCGCCAGCAAGCCGGCTCCTACAGGTCGGCGGGGTGTCAGCCACTTTATCGCAGGCGAAAAAAAAGGCCTTGCAAAGCAAGACCTTTCTTAATTTTGGTGCCCCGAGGGAGACTCGAACTCCCACTTCTTGCGAAAACGGATTTTGAATCCGCCGCGTCTACCAATTCCGCCATCAGGGCTCAATGGCGGCGAAGTATAGAGATGAGATTACCGTTGGTCAATCAGCTTTCATGGAAAATTTTTGAGGTTTCCGCTAGACTTTGCGGCCCTGCTAGACGAACCCCATCATGCGCGTTGCTGACTTTACCTTCGAGCTCCCTGATTCGCTGATCGCCCGCCACCCTTTGGCCGAGCGACGCAACAGTCGTCTGTTGACCCTGGATGGGGTCAGCGGCGCCCTGGCACACCGTCAATTCACTGATTTGCTCGAGCATTTGCGCCCGGGCGATTTGATGGTGTTCAACAATACCCGGGTGATTCCGGCGCGGCTGTTTGGCCAGAAGGCTTCCGGCGGCAAGCTGGAAATCCTGGTGGAGCGGGTGCTGGACAGCCATCGGGTGCTGGCGCATGTGCGTTCCAGCAAGTCGCCCAAGCCTGGGTCGAAGATCCTGATCGACGGCGGTGGCGAGGCCGAGATGCTGGCGCGTCATGATGCGTTGTTCGAGTTGGGCTTCGCCGAAGAGGTGTTGCCGCTGCTGGATCGCGTCGGGCACATGCCGTTGCCGCCTTATATAGACCGCCCGGACGAGGGTTCGGACCGCGAGCGTTATCAGACGGTGTACGCCGAGCGTCTGGGTGCGGTGGCGGCGCCGACGGCGGGGCTGCATTTCGATCAGCCGCTGATGGAGGCGATTGCCGCCAAGGGCGTCGAGACGGCGTTCGTGACCTTGCACGTGGGTGCGGGGACCTTTCAGCCGGTGCGGGTCGAGAAGATCGAAGACCACCACATGCACAGTGAATGGCTGGAAGTCGGCCAGGACGTGGTGGATGCGGTGGCCGCCTGTCGCGCTCGTGGCGGTCGGGTGGTGGCGGTGGGGACGACCAGTGTGCGTTCCCTGGAAAGCGCGGCGCGCGATGGCGTGCTCAAGCCGTTCAGCGGCGATACCGACATATTTATCTACCCGGGCCGGCCGTTCCATGTGGTCGATGCCCTGGTCACCAACTTTCATTTGCCCGAATCCACGCTGTTGATGCTGGTTTCGGCGTTCGCCGGTTATCCCGAAGCCATGGCCGCCTACAAAGCCGCCGTCGAGCATGGTTACCGCTTTTTCAGCTACGGTGATGCGATGTTTATCACCCGTAATCCGGCGCCGCGCGGCCCAGAGGAAACAGTATGAGTCGTATGTCGTTTGAACTGCTGGCCACCGACGGCAAGGCGCGTCGCGGTCGTTTGACCTTCCCGCGCGGTACCGTCGAGACCCCTGCCTTCATGCCCGTGGGCACCTACGGTACGGTCAAGGGCATGCTGCCGCGGGATATCACCGCAACCGGCGCGGAGATCATTCTGGGCAACACCTTCCACTTGTGGCTGCGTCCTGGCACCGAAGTGATCAAGAAGCACGGCGACCTGCACGATTTCATGCAGTGGAAAGGCCCGATTCTGACGGACTCCGGCGGTTTCCAGGTGTTCAGCTTGGGGGCGATGCGCAAGATCAAGGAGGAGGGCGTGACCTTCGCTTCTCCGGTCGATGGCGCCAAGGTGTTCATGGGCCCGGAAGAGTCGATGCAGGTCCAGCGTGACCTGGGCTCGGACATCGTGATGATTTTCGACGAATGCACGCCGTACCCGGCCGACGAAGATGTCGCGCGGGTGTCGATGGAGCTGTCGTTGCGTTGGGCCAAGCGTTCGAAAGAGGCCCATGGCGACAACACGGCGGCGCTGTTCGGCATCGTGCAGGGCGGCATGCACCAGGATTTGCGCATGCGCTCCCTGGAAGGCCTCGACCAGATCGGCTTCGATGGCCTGGCCATCGGCGGTCTGTCGGTGGGCGAGCCCAAGCACGAGATGATCAAGGTGCTGGATTACCTGCCGGGCCAGATGCCGGCTGACAAACCTCGTTACCTTATGGGCGTTGGCAAACCGGAAGATCTCGTGGAGGGTGTGCGCCGCGGTGTGGACATGTTCGATTGCGTGATGCCAACCCGTAATGCCCGCAATGGGCATCTGTTCATTGATACAGGCGTGCTGAAGATCCGTAACGCGTTCCATCGCCATGATGATTCGCCACTGGATCCAACCTGCGATTGCTACACCTGCCAGAACTTCTCCCGTGCTTATCTGCACCATCTGGACAAGTGCGGCGAAATGCTGGGTAGCATGTTGAATACCATCCACAATTTGCGCCATTACCAGGTGCTTATGGCTGGTTTGCGCGAGGCTATTCAACAGGGTACATTGGCCGCCTTTGTCGATGCCTTCTACGCCAAACGCGGACTTCCCGTTCCGCCTTTGGACTGAGTTTTCTGACCCCAAGATTCAACATTTGCAACTGGAGTGCTAAATGAGCTTTTTTATCTCTAACGCCATGGCTGATGCTGCTGCACCTGCTGCAGGCCCTATGGGCGGCGGCTTTGAGTGGATTTTCCTGGTCGGTTTCCTGGTCATCTTCTACCTGATGATCTGGCGTCCACAGGCCAAGCGCGCCAAAGAGCAGAAAAACCTGCTGAGCAGCCTGCAAAAAGGCGACGAAGTGGTGACCACCGGTGGTATCGCCGGCAAGATCACCAAAGTGGCCGACGACTTCGTGGTTCTGGAAGTTTCCGACACCGTCGAAATGAAATTCCAGAAAGGCGCCATCGCCGCCACGCTGCCAAAAGGCACGCTCAAAGCGATCTAAGTTTCAACTTCTACTCAATCGACGGGGCGCGCAAGGCGCCCCGCGTCATAAGCGGGCGGCGTGATGCTGAACAAATACCCTCTGTGGAAATACATTCTGATCCTGGCGGTGCTGGCGATCGGTCTGGTGTATTCCGCTCCCAATTTATACCCTGATGACCCGGCTATTCAGATCAGCGGTGCAAGCACTTCGCTGCAGGTCACTCAGGCTGATCTGGATCGCGTGAGCGCAGCGCTCAAGGAATCCGGGATCAACGTCAAGGCGGCCACGCTGGCGGAAAACGGCAAGGGCGGTCTGCTGCGCCTGACCAAGGCTGAAGACCAGTTGCCGGCCAAGGACGTTGTGCGCAAGGCATTGGGTGATGACTATGTCGTTGCACTGAACCTGGCGCAAACCACCCCGCAATGGCTGCGCAGCCTTGGCGCGCACCCGATGAAGCTGGGTCTGGACTTGTCCGGTGGTGTGCACTTCCTGCTGGAAGTGGACATGGACAAAGCCCTCGATGCACGCCTGAAAGTCTACGAAGGCGACGTCAAGAGCCTGTTGCGTAAAGAGAAACTGCGCTATCGCAGCCTGCCGCAATTCGAAGGTTCCATTCAGCTGGGCTTCACCGATGAAGCCGCCCGCGAGCAAGCCCGCACCCTGATTCGCAAGAACTTCAACGATTTCGACATTGTTCCGGCCGACCTCAATGGCCAGCCGGTGCTGCGTCTGGCGATGACCCCGGCCAAGCTGGCGGAAATCCGCGAATACTCCATCAAGCAGAACTTGACCACGGTCCGTAACCGCGTCAACGAGCTGGGTGTTGCCGAGCCTATCGTTCAGCGCCAGGGCGCCAACCGCATCGTGGTTGAGCTGCCGGGCGTGCAGGACACCGCAGAAGCCAAGCGTATCCTCGGCAAGACGGCCAACCTCGAGTTCCGCCTGGCCGCCGAGCCGGGTGCTTCGAAAGCCACTTCCGAGTCCTTCGAGTTCCGCGAAGGCAATCGTCCTCCGGCGCAGATCGAGCGTGGCCTGATCATCACCGGTGACCAGGTGACCGACGCCAAGGCTGGTTTCGGCGAGCAGGGCACGCCGGAAGTGAACATCCGCCTGGATGGCCATGGTGGCGAGCTGATGAGTCGCGCGACTCGCAGCAACGTCGGTCGCAGCATGGCGGTGATCTTCATCGAGCAGCGCCCGGTGACCACTTACGTCAAACAAGTGGTCAACGGCGTCGAAAAAGACGTACCGGTTCAGACGTTCAAGGAAGAGAAGAAGATCATCAGCCTGGCGACCATTCAGTCGCCCCTGGGTGCTCAATTCCGTATCACCGGCCTGAACGGCCAGGGCGAGTCGTCCGAGCTGGCGCTGCTGCTGCGTGCCGGCGGTCTGGCGGCGCCGATGTACTTCGCTGAAGAGCGCACCATTGGCCCGAGCCTGGGTGCCGACAACATCGTCAAGGGCGTGGATGCATCGCTGTGGGGCATGCTGTTCGTCTCGCTGTTCATCATCGCCATCTACCGCTTCTTCGGCATCATCGCCACCGTCGCGCTGGCGGTGAACATGGTGTTGCTGCTGGCCTTGATGTCGCTGCTGGGTGCCACGCTGACCCTGCCGGGTATTGCCGGTATCGTCTTGACCATGGGCATGGCGGTCGACGCCAACGTGCTGATCTTCTCGCGGATACGCGAAGAGATTGCCGCGGGCATGACCGTGCAACGGGCAATCAACGAAGGCTTCGGCCGGGCTTTCACCGCGATTCTCGACTCCAACCTGACCACCTTGCTGGTCGGCGGGATTCTCTTCGCCATGGGCACAGGCCCGGTGAAGGGCTTCGCAGTGACCATGTCCCTCGGGATCTTTACCTCGATGTTCACGGCCATCATGGTGACCCGCGCGATGGTCAACCTGATCTTCGGCGGTCGTGACTTCAAGAAGTTGTGGATTTAAGGGGCTGCCATGTTACGTACAATCAACTTCATGGGCGTTCGCAACGTTGCGTTCGGCGTCACATTGCTCCTTACGGTTCTGGCGTTGTTCAGCTGGTTCAGCAAGGGCCTGAACTACGGCCTGGACTTCACCGGCGGTACGCTCATCGAGCTGACCTACGAGCGTCCGGCCGATGTCACCAAGGTGCGTGAGCAGCTGGCGACGTCGGGTTACAACGACGCCATCGTGCAGAGCTTTGGCGCGACCACCGATCTGCTGGTGCGCATGCCTGGCGAAGACCCGCAACTGGGTCACCAGGTGGCTGAAGCCTTGCAGAAGGCCGGTGGCGACAACCCGGCCGTGGTCAAGCGCGTCGAATTCGTCGGCCCGCAGGTCGGTGAAGAGCTGCGCGACCAGGGCGGCCTCGGCATGCTGATGGCGCTGGGCGGCATCATGCTCTACCTGGCGTTCCGCTTTCAGTGGAAGTTTGCGGTCGGTGCCATCGTTTCGCTGATCCACGACGTGGTCGTGACCCTGGGGATCCTCTCGTTCTTCCAGATCACCTTCGATTTGACGGTGTTGGCCGCGGTATTGGCGATCATCGGTTACTCGTTGAACGACACCATCGTGGTATTCGACCGGGTTCGCGAGAACTTCCGGGTGCTGCGCAAGGCGACCCTGATCGACAACATCAACATCTCGACCACGCAAACCCTGCTGCGGACCATGGCCACTTCGATCTCCACCTTGCTGGCGATCGGCGCGCTGTTGATCTTCGGTGGCGACAACCTGTGGGGCTTCTCCATCGCGCTGTTCGTCGGGGTGATGGCGGGTACTTATTCGTCGATCTACATCGCCAACGTGGTGTTGATCTGGCTGAACCTGAGTACCGAAGACCTGATTCCGCCGGTAGCTACCGACAAGGAAATCGACGACCGTCCTTGAAGGGGGCTCTCGATTCCACGGCAGTCCTCCAGTGATGTCAGCCAAAAAGGCGCGAGTTGAACTCGCGCCTTTTTTTATGCTCCAAGGCTGGGAGAAGCGCGGGCGTGTCCCGCATGTGATGGTCAGGAGGTTCATGTGAACAAGTCGATGCTGGTTGGTGCGGTATTGGGTGCTGTCGGTGTGACTGCCGGGGGTGCTGTGGCCACCTACAAGCTGGTTAAAAGCGGCCCTGAATATGCGCAAGTACTGGCCGTTGAACCGGTCAAGACACAAATCAAGACGCCACGTGAAGTTTGCAAGGATGTAGCGGTGACCCGGCAGGCGCCGGTCAAAGATCAACACCAGATTCTCGGTACCGCCATCGGTGCCGTTGCGGGTGGTTTGCTCGGTAACCAGGTCGGCGGCGGCACGGGCAAGAAAATTGCCACGGTGGCCGGTGCGGTCGGTGGCGGTTACGCGGGCAACAAGGTGCAGGAAGGTATGCAGAATCGCGATACCTACACCACGACCCAGACCCGCTGTAACACGGTGAATGACATCAGTGACAAGGTCGTAGGGTACGACGTGCGTTATTCGCTGGATGGCAAGGAAGGTAAAGTGCGGATGGATCGGGATCCGGGTAATCAGATTCCGGTGGACAAGGAAGGCAAGTTGATCCTGTCGCAGAATGAGCCGGCTCAGTAAGAGCTGACATTCAAATTCCAAAAGAAGCACCCTGCGGGGTGTTTTTTTTATGCCTGAAACCCACTTCCTCAAATCACCACATCACCCTGTGGGAGTGGGCTTGCCCGCGATAGCGGTGTATCAGTCTCCATTGATGGTGCGGGTGATGACGCCATCGCGGGCAAGCCCGTTCCCACAGGGTCTTGTGGTGAGTTCGAACCCGTATTCCAGGCATAAAAAAAGCACCCCGGAGGGTGCTTTTTTCTGTGGCGGCTCGCTTAGCGCTTCAGCGAGGCCGGCAGGTGCGGCTGGATCGCCGTCAGCACTGCCTTGAAGCACTTGGTGTTACCAGCAACGATATGGCCTTTCTCAAGGAAGTCGTGACCGCCGGTGAAATCGCTCACCAAGCCGCCTGCTTCCTGGATCAGCAGGGCGCCTGCGGCCATGTCCCACTCGGACAGGCCCGACTCCCAGAATGCATCGAAACGGCCGGCAGCCACGTAGGCCAGGTCCAGGCTCGCCGAACCGGCGCGGCGGATGCCGGCGGTCTGGCCCACCAAGGCGCGGAACATGCCCAGGTAGTTGTCGAGGTTGTCCATCTGGTCGTCACGGAACGGGAAGCCGGTACCCAGCAGGGCGCCGTCCAGGCTGGTGCGACCGCTGACGCGCAGGCGACGACCGTTCAGTTGAGCGCCGCGACCACGGCTGGCGGTGAATTCTTCCTGGCGAACCGGGTCCAGAACCACTGCGTGCTCCAGGCGACCGCGGTATTTGCAAGCGATGCTGACCGCGAAGTGAGGAATGCCGCGCAGGAAGTTGGTGGTGCCGTCCAGCGGATCGATGATCCACAGGTATTCTTCGCCTTCGATCCCGTTGCCGGCGTGCATGCCGGTTTCTTCACCCATGATCGAGTGGTTCGGGTAGGCCTTGCGCAGCGCGTCGATGATTTTCTGCTCGGCGGCGCGATCCACCTCGGATACGTAATCCTTGGCGTCTTTTTCGTCGACCTTGATGGTATCCAGGCGCTCGATGGAGCGGAAGATCAATTCACTGGCGCTGCGGGCGGCGCGCAGCGCGATATTCAGCATGGGCTGCATGGATGTGTCACCTAAGGTTGTTAAAGAAAGCCGGGCATTCTATCAGAAAGTTTCTGCAGGTGAAGGACAGTGTGCGCTTTCATAGCTTAACGGTAGGAGGAACTGTAAGATTTGCTCCCCTTTGACGTGTTCGAGAGTGCCTCCCTTGCTGCAAAACATTCGTGTCGTCCTGGTCAATACCAGCCACCCCGGGAATATCGGCGGGGCTGCGCGTGCCATGAAGAACATGGGCCTGTCGCGGCTGGTACTGGTCGAACCGCGGTTGTTCCCGCACCACGAGGCCGATGCCCGTGCTTCCGGTGCCGGTGACATCCTTGAAAACGCGCAAGTCGTCGCCACCCTGGAAGATGCCCTGGTGGGCTGCACGCTGGTGTTGGGCACCAGCGCCCGCGATCGGCGGATTCCCTGGCCATTGCTCGATCCGCGCGAATGCGGGACGAGGGTGGTCGAGGAGGCCGCGCAAGGCACCGAGATTGCCCTGGTGTTCGGTCGTGAAGATTCCGGCTTGACCAATGACGAGCTGCAGCGATGTCATTATCACGTGCACATCCCCTCAGACCCCGAGTTCAGTTCGCTGAACCTGGGGGCGGCGGTGCAGGTGTTGAGTTATGAAGTGCGCATGTCCTGGCTCGCGGCTCAAGGCCAGCCGAGCAAGGTCGAGAAGGATGAAGTGGCGTCCACCAAAAGTGGTGAACTGGCGACCATGGATGAGCTGGAGCGATTCTATGAGCACCTGGAGCAGACCCTGGTGGCCATCGAATTCCTCGATCCGGAAAAACCGCGGCACTTGATGGCGCGCCTGCGCCGGTTGTACGGACGCAGCTCGGTCAGCCGGGCGGAAATGAATATATTGCGTGGCATCCTCACGGAAACCCAGAAAGCGGCCCGTGGCGAGCTTCTAAATCGGAAGGATTGATGATGTTCGAGCGTTTGCGTGAAGATATCCAGAGCGTTTTCCACCGAGACCCGGCGGCACGTAATGCCTTTGAAGTGCTGACCTGCTACCCCGGGATGCACGCGATCTGGATCCATCGGCTGTCGGCGGCCTTATGGCGCGCCGAGCTGAAATGGCTGGCGCGGCTGGTGTCGAACTTCGGTCGCTGGTTGACCGGGATCGAGATTCATCCGGGGGCCAAGGTGGGTCGACGGTTTTTCATTGACCATGGCATGGGCATTGTCATCGGTGAAACGGCCGAGATCGGCGACGACGTCACCCTTTATCAAGGTGTGACGCTCGGCGGCACCAGCTGGAATAAAGGCAAGCGTCACCCGACACTGGAAGATGGTGTGGTGGTCGGCGCGGGCGCCAAGGTGCTCGGCCCGTTCACGGTGGGGGCGGGGGCCAAGGTCGGTTCCAATGCCGTGGTGACCAAGGCGGTGCCTGCCGGGGCGACTGTGGTCGGCATTCCTGGGCGGATCATCGTCAAGTCCGACGAAGAGCAGGACGCCAAGCGCAAGGCCATGGCCGAGAAGATCGGTTTTGATGCCTATGGCGTCGGCGAAGACATGCCGGACCCGGTGGCGCGCGCCATCAACCAGTTGCTCGATCACCTGCAGGCAGTCGATGGGCGTCTGGAGGGGATGTGCGGGGCGTTGAAGGATCTGGGCAGTAATTACTGTGCCAAGGATCTGCCTGAGCTGCGCGAGGAGGATTTTGCGTGTGTGAAGGATAAGGATCAGAGTCAGGCCAGCTAGACCGTGCCGACGCCTTCGCGGGCAAGCCTCGCTCCTGTAGGAGCGAGGCTTGCCCGCGAAGAACGATAACGCGGTACTACTGGCTGTACGCCGCCAGCCTTTGCTATGATGCGGCCGCTCTTTCGCGGGTAATCCCGAGTAAATCACTAGGTCTTATAGTTGACTTAAATACTCGGGAATTGCATACTCGCCCCATTCCGAACTCCGTGGTAATTGTCCATGCGACTGACTACAAAAGGCCGATACGCCGTGACCGCCATGCTTGACCTGGCGTTGCACGCGCAGCACGGGCCGGTGTCCCTGGCCGATATCTCCGAGCGCCAAGGCATCTCCCTGTCCTACCTCGAGCAGCTGTTTGCCAAGCTGCGTCGCAGCAACCTGGTCTCCAGCGTCCGCGGTCCGGGCGGCGGCTACCAGCTGTCGCGCGACATGCAGGGCATCCAGGTCGCCCAGGTGATCGATGCGGTGAACGAATCGGTCGATGCCACCAAGTGCCAGGGCCAGGGCGATTGCCATCACGGCGATACCTGCCTGACCCACCATTTGTGGTGCGACCTGAGCCTGCAGATTCACGAATTTCTGAGCGGTATCAGCTTGGCTGACCTTGTCACTCGCCGTGAGGTACAAGAAGTAGCCCAGCGTCAGGATCAGCGCCGTTGCAACAGCAAGGTGCCACGCCTGGACAAGATTGAAGCGTCCGCCGTCGAATGACAGCCAAAGAGCTAGCGGAACGCCAGCCAGCCTGATTTAGGAGATAGTCCATGAAATTGCCGATTTACCTTGATTACTCTGCGACCACCCCGGTTGATCCGCGTGTCGCGCAAAAGATGAGTGAATGCCTGCTGGTCGACGGAAACTTCGGTAACCCGGCGTCCCGTTCCCACGTGTTCGGCTGGAAAGCTGAAGAGTCCGTCGAAAACGCCCGTCGCCAGGTCGCTGACCTGGTCAATGCCGACCCGCGTGAAATCGTCTGGACCTCCGGTGCCACCGAATCCGACAACCTGGCAATCAAGGGTGCGGCACATTTCTATGCCACCAAAGGCAAGCACCTGATCACCACCAAGATCGAGCACAAGGCTGTCCTGGACACCATGCGCCAACTGGAGCGTGAAGGTTTCGAAGTGACCTACCTCGAGCCTCGCACCGATGGTCTGGTTACGCCTGAGATGGTCGAAGCCGCCCTGCGCGACGACACCATCCTGGTTTCGATCATGCATGTGAACAACGAAATCGGCACCATCAACGACATCGCCGCCATCGGCGAGTTGCTCCGTTCCAAGGGCATTCTGTTCCACGTCGACGCTGCTCAGTCCACCGGCAAGGTCGAGATCGACCTGCAGAAACTGAAAGTCGACATGATGTCGTTCTCTGCCCACAAGACCTACGGTCCCAAAGGCATCGGCGCGCTGTACGTCAGCCGCAAGCCGCGTGTTCGCATCGAAGCGACCATGCACGGCGGCGGTCACGAACGTGGCATGCGTTCCGGCACCCTGGCGACCCACCAGATCGTCGGCATGGGCGAAGCCTTCCGTGTAGCCAAGGAAGACATGGCTGCCGAGAACGTGCGCATCAAAGCCCTGAGCGACCGTTTCTTCAAGCAGGTCGAAGACCTGGAAGAGCTGTACGTCAACGGCAGCATGACCGCCCGCGTCCCGCACAACCTGAACCTGAGCTTCAACTACGTCGAAGGCGAGTCGCTGATCATGGCGCTCAAGGATCTGGCGGTTTCGTCCGGTTCGGCCTGCACCTCGGCGTCCCTTGAGCCTTCGTACGTACTGCGCGCCCTGGGCCGCAACGACGAACTGGCACACAGCTCGATTCGCTTCACCTTCGGCCGTTTCACCACCGAAGAAGAAATCGACTACGCCGCGCAGAAAGTCTGCGAGGCCGTTACCAAGCTGCGCACCTTGTCGCCGCTGTGGGACATGTACAAAGACGGTGTCGACATTTCGAAAATCGAGTGGGCGGCACACTGATTTCAAGTCGCCGCAAAACAGCCCTGCAACCTTCGGGCACAGGGCTTCAAGAGCGACTCTCTGATGAGTGAGGATTAAGAATCATGGCTTACAGCGAAAAGGTCATCGACCACTACGAAAACCCGCGCAACGTCGGCAAGATGGACGCGGAAGATCCTGATGTCGGCACCGGCATGGTCGGCGCTCCGGCGTGCGGCGACGTGATGCGTCTGCAAATCAAGGTCAACGAAGCCGGCATCATCGAAGATGCCAAGTTCAAGACCTACGGTTGCGGTTCGGCCATCGCCTCCAGCTCCCTGGCGACCGAGTGGATGAAAGGCAAGACTCTGGATGAAGCAGAGACGATCAAGAACACTCAGCTGGCCGAAGAACTGGCCTTGCCGCCAGTGAAAATCCACTGCTCCGTACTTGCCGAAGACGCCATCAAGGCGGCCGTTCGCGACTACAAGCAGAAGAAAGGCTTGATCTGACTTTCAAGTTTTGGCGACGAGTAAGGAGTCACCGATGGCTATCAGCATGACAGAAGCGGCAGCTCAACACGTGCGACGCTCCCTCAACGGGCGCGGCAAAGGTGAAGGGATTCGTCTGGGTGTGCGCACCACAGGCTGTTCCGGCCTTGCCTACGTGCTGGAGTTCGTCGACGAGGTGGTTGCAGAGGACCAGGTGTTCGAAAGTCACGGCGAGAAAGTGATCATCGACCCGAAAAGCCTGGCCTACCTGGACGGCACCGAGCTCGATTTCGTCAAGGAAGGGTTGAACGAAGGCTTCAAGTTCAACAACCCCAACGTGCGCGGTGAATGTGGCTGCGGCGAAAGCTTCAATATCTGAGGCTTCTTGTGGGTACTCCTTGTCATTACGCTTTATTTGAGCTGCAGCCGAGTTTCAATCTGGACCTCGACCAGCTGGCCACGCGCTACCGTGAGTTGGCGCGCGGTGTTCATCCAGACCGCTTTGCCGACGCTTCCGAGCGAGAGCAGCGGCTGGCGCTAGAGCAATCCGCGAGCCTCAACGAGGCCTACCAGACGCTCAAGAGTCCCCCCAAGCGCGCGCGTTACCTGCTCGCCTTGAATGGTGGCGAGTTGCCGCTGGAGGTCACGGTGCATGACCCGGAGTTCCTGTTGCAGCAGATGGAACTTCGCGAAGAGCTCGAAGACCTGCAAGACAGCGCCGACATGGCCGGTATTGCAGCGTTCAAGCGTCGCCTGAAAACCGCTCAGGATGAACTGAACCAAAGCTTCGCAGCCTGTTGGGATGATGCAGTGCAGCGTGAACAGGCCGAACGCCTGATGCGACGCATGCAGTTCCTCGACAAGCTCACCTACGAAGTGCGCCAGTTAGAAGAGCGCCTCGACGATTAACCCAGTGCCGCTCCGGTCGCACGCCTGATATACAGATAAGTCCTGATAACGATGGCCCTACTGCAGATCGCCGAACCCGGCCAAAGTCCTCAACCGCACCAGCGTCGCCTGGCTGTGGGGATCGACTTGGGCACTACCAATTCGCTGGTCGCTGCATTGCGCAGTGGTCTTTCCGAGCCTCTGGCCGACGCAGAAGGGCAGGTCATCCTGCCGTCTGCCGTGCGCTACCACGCTGATCGCGTCGAAGTGGGCGAGTCGGCCAAACTGGCTGCCGCCACCGATCCCTTGAACACCGTGTTGTCGGTCAAGCGCTTGATGGGTCGTGGTCTGTCCGACGTCAAGCAGCTGGGCGATCAACTGCCGTACCGCTTTGTCGGCGGCGAGTCGCACATGCCGTTCATCGACACCGTGCAAGGCCCGAAAAGCCCGGTCGAAGTTTCCGCCGATATCCTCAAGGTGCTGCGTCAGCGCGCGGAGGCTGCGCTGGGCGGCGAACTGGTCGGCGCGGTGATCACCGTTCCGGCCTATTTCGACGATGCCCAGCGGCAAGCCACCAAGGACGCGGCCAAGCTGGCCGGCCTGAACGTGCTGCGCCTGCTCAATGAGCCGACCGCTGCCGCTGTGGCTTATGGCCTGGACCAGCATGCCGAAGGCCTGGTGGCGATTTACGACCTGGGTGGCGGCACCTTCGATATTTCGATCCTGCGCCTGACCGGCGGTGTGTTCGAAGTCCTGGCTACCGGTGGCGACAGCGCCCTGGGTGGCGATGATTTCGACCACGCGATCGCTCGCTGGATCATCGAGGGCGTTGGCCTGTCGGACGATCTGGACCCGGGTGTGCAGCGCAATCTGTTGCAAACCGCCTGTGCGGCCAAGGAAGCCCTGACTAACGCCTCGTCCGTTGAAGTGACGTATGGCGACTGGAAAGCCGAATTGACCCGCGAAGCCTTCAATGCGCTGATCGAGCCGATGGTTGCGCGCAGCCTGAAGGCCTGCCGCCGCGCCGTGCGCGATTCCGGCATCGAGCTCGAAGAAGTGCATGCGGTGGTCATGGTCGGCGGCTCGACCCGCGTACCTCGTGTTCGCGAAGCCGTCGCTGAAGCTTTCGGTCGCCAACCGCTGACCGAAATCGATCCGGATCAAGTGGTGGCCATTGGTGCCGCGATCCAGGCCGATACCCTCGCCGGCAACAAGCGCGACGGTGACGAATTGCTGCTGCTTGACGTGATCCCGTTGTCCCTGGGGCTGGAAACCATGGGCGGCCTGATGGAGAAGGTGATTCCGCGCAACACCACCATCCCCGTTGCCCGCGCCCAGGACTTCACCACCTATAAAGACGGCCAGTCGGCCATGGCGATCCATGTGTTGCAGGGCGAGCGCGAGCTGATCAGCGACTGCCGCTCCCTGGCACGTTTCGAATTGCGCGGCATTCCGGCGATGGTGGCCGGTGCGGCGAAGATTCGCGTGACCTTCCAGGTCGATGCTGACGGTCTGCTCAGTGTCGCGGCCCGTGAGCTGGGTTCGGGCGTTGAAGCGAGCATCCAGGTCAAGCCGTCCTACGGCCTGACCGACGGCGAAATCGCCAAGATGCTCAAGGATTCGTTCCAGCACGCCAATGACGACAAGGTCGCCCGTGTCCTGCGTGAACAGCAGGTCGATGCCCAGCGCCTGATCGAAGCGGTGCAGGCTGCCCTCGATGTCGACGGCGAGCGCCTGCTCGACGCCGAAGAGCGCATGGTCATCGAGTTGCAGATGCAGGAACTGGCCGAACTGATGAAAGGTTCCGATGGCTACGCCATCGAGCAGCAGACCAAGCGTCTGTCGCAAGTGACCGATGCCTTTGCTGCCCGCCGCATGGATTTGACGGTGAAAGCCGCTCTGTCGGGGCGCAACCTGAATGAAATCGAGGATATCTGATGCCGCAGGTCATTTTTCTGCCTCACGAGAAGTTTTGCCCGGACGGCATGGTTGTGGAGGCTGAGCCGGGTATCTCCATTCTCGAGCTGGCCCATGAACACCATATCGAGATGGAAAGCGCCTGTGGCGGCGTCTGTGCCTGCACCACCTGTCATTGCATCATCCGCGAAGGGTTTGACTCGCTGGAAGAGGCGGATGAACTGGAAGAAGACTTTCTCGATCGGGCCTGGGGCCTGGAAGCGCAATCGCGTCTAGGCTGTCAGGCGATCGTCGGGACTGAAGACCTGACGGTCGAAATTCCGAAGTACTCGCTCAACCATGCAGCCGAAGCGCCGCACTGATTCAAGGGAACCGACATGAGTCTGAAATGGGTTGATGTGCTGGAAATCGCGATCCAGCTGGCTGAATCCAAGCCGGATGTGGACCCGCGTTACGTGAACTTCGTCGATCTGCACAAATGGGTGCTGGCATTGCCGGAGTTCAGCGATGATCCGACACGCGGTGGCGAGAAGGTGCTTGAAGCCATTCAGGCCGCCTGGATCGAAGAAGCAGATTGATTCTGCACCGTACGCAGTTAGGCAATACCCAAGAACCCGCGTATAATTCGCGGGTTTAATTTTTCACAAATTACCGTTTCTGGAGTTACACCATGGCTGTTCAACGTACTTTCTCCATCATCAAGCCTGACGCTGTTGCTAAAAACGTTATCGGCGAGATCACCACTCGTTTCGAAAAAGCAGGCCTGCGCGTTGTAGCTTCGAAACTGAAGCAACTGTCCAAAGCCGAAGCCGAAGGCTTCTACGCTGAGCACAAAGAGCGCGGTTTCTTCGGCGATCTGGTTGCTTTCATGATCTCCGGCCCAGTAGTCGTTCAGGTTCTGGAAGGCGAAAACGCTATCGCTCTGAACCGTGAGCTGATGGGCGCTACCAACCCTAAAGAAGCTGCTGCCGGCACCATCCGTGCTGACTTCGCTGAATCGATCGACGCCAACGCTGTACACGGTTCGGACTCCGAAGCCGCTGCCGCTCGCGAAATCTCGTACTTCTTCGCAGCTACTGAAGTAACCACTCGCTAAGCATTGGCTTAAAGAGTGAAGGTGAATCCATGACTACATCGACTGTAAAAACCAACCTGCTGGGTCTGACTCAACAGGAAATGGAAAAATTCTTCGACTCGATCGGGGAGAAGCGTTTCCGTGCCGGTCAGGTAATGAAATGGATTCACCACCTTGGCGTCGATGATTTCGACGCCATGACGAACGTCAGCAAGGCCTTGCGCGACAAGCTCAAGGTCATTGCCGAGGTTCGCGGTCCTGAAGTCGTCAGCGAGGACATTTCCACCGACGGCACCCGTAAGTGGGTGGTGCGCGTGGCGTCCGGCAGCTGCGTCGAGACCGTGTACATTCCCCAGGGCAAGCGCGGCACATTGTGCGTTTCGTCCCAGGCAGGCTGTGCCCTGGATTGCAGTTTCTGCTCCACCGGCAAGCAAGGTTTCAACAGCAACCTCACCGCCGCCGAAGTCATCGGCCAGGTGTGGATTGCCAATAAATCGTTCGGCAGCATCCCGGCGACCGCCGACCGTGCCATCACCAACGTGGTGATGATGGGCATGGGTGAGCCGCTGCTGAACTTCGACAACGTCGTGGCCGCCATGCATTTGATGATGGATGACCTGGGCTATGGCATCTCCAAGCGCCGCGTGACTCTGTCCACATCGGGCGTGGTGCCGATGATCGATGAGCTGTCCAAGCACATCGACGTCTCCCTGGCGTTGTCCCTGCACGCACCGAATGACGCATTGCGTAACCAGTTGGTGCCGATCAACAAGAAGTATCCGCTGAAGATGCTGCTTGAGTCGTGCCAGCGCTACATGTCGTCCCTGGGCGAAAAGCGCGTGCTGACCATCGAGTACACCTTGCTCAAGGACATCAACGACAAGGTCGAGCACGCGGTCGAAATGATCGAGCTGCTCAAGAACATCCCGTGCAAGATCAACCTGATCCCGTTCAACCCGTTCCCGCATTCCGGTTACGAGCGTCCGAGCAATAACGCGATTCGTCGTTTCCAGGATCAGCTTCACCATGCCGGCTTCAATGTCACCGTGCGCACCACCCGCGGCGAAGACATCGATGCCGCGTGTGGCCAATTGGTAGGGCAGGTGCTGGATCGCACCCGTCGTAGCGAACGTTATATCGCCGTGCGCGAGTTGAGCGCCGAAAACGATATTGCACAGAACGCTGCGAACAATAATTAAGAGAGGATCTCTATGTCCCTGCGCTTAGCGCTGCTGTTGCTGCTGGCCAGTCTGTGTACTGGTTGTGTCCTGTCGGGCGATTTCAACCCGATGAAGACCAGCAAGGGCCGTGATGAAGCGCGGGTCGCCTACGTGCAATTGGGGCTCGGCTACCTGCAACAGGGCATGACCGAACGCGCCAAGGTGCCATTGAAGAAGGCATTGGAGCTGGACAGCTCGGACCCCGACGCCAACGCGGCGCTGGGTCTGGTGTTCCAGGCGGAGATGGAGCCGGAACTGGCCGACCAGCATTTTCGCAAGGCGCTGTCCGGCCGTCCCGACGATGCGCGAATCCTCAATAACTACGGCAGTTTTCTTTTCGAACAGAAACGTTACAAAGAGGCTTACGAACGCTTCGAGCAGGCCGCCGCCGATACCCTGTATCCTGAGCGTTCGCGAGTATTCGAAAACCTGGGCATGACCGCTTCCAAGCTTGGCCAGCGTGATCTGGCCCAGCAACAACTGGAAAAAGCCCTGCGCTTGAACCGCCAACAGCCACGTGCCTTGCTGGAAATGGCTGAGTTGTCTTACGAAGACAGGCATTATGTGCCCGCGCGTGACTACTACGACCGTTTCAGCCAGCTCACCGAGCAAAATGCACGTAGTCTATTGCTCGGCGTCCGGCTGGCAAAAGTGTTCGAAGATCGCGACAAGGCTGCCAGTTTTGGCCTGCAACTAAAACGACTCTATCCCGGTACGCCGGAATATCAGCAATACCTGTCGGAGCAATGATGAAAGCGGCGCATCCCGAAGTTGTAGCAGCGAATCGCGTTAATCCCGGTGAGACATTGCGCCAGGCTCGCGAAAGCAATGGCTGGTCGCTGGCCGAAGTGGCCCTCAAGCTCAACCTCACCGTCAATTCCCTGAGCAATCTGGAAGCCGGCGCGTTCGACAAGCTGCCGGGGCATACCTTCGCCCGCGGTTACATCCGCGCCTACGCCAAATTGCTGGGCATGGATCAAACCGTGCTGGTGCAACAGTTCGACCAGTCCACCGGCTCCGACTCCCGGGGCAGCGACGTCCACAGCCTGGGTCGTATCGAAGAGCCGGTTCGGGTGTCCCACACCATTTTGCGGATCGTCAGCCTGCTGTTGCTGATCGCGGTGATCGGTGGCGGTTTCATCTGGTGGCAGGATCAGACGTCCTCGCGCACCAAGGAGCCGGTCACGCTGAGCCCGGAACACGTGGAAGTCGAAGGCGCCGACGGCACGACCCAGATTCATCCGCTGGACGAGCCGGAAGACCAGGCCGTCGCGCAGGGCCAGGCCGAAGGCGCCACCGCGCTCGCCTTGCCGCAGGCCGAGACGTCGACTGACACTTCGACCGCCGCTGAAGCTACCGCCCCCGCTGCTCAAGCGCCTGCCGCACCGGCACGCAGCGCCGCGCCGGTTGTCGCTACGCCGGCAACGCCAGCGCCGGCTGTTCCCGCGGTGCCGGCACCGGTGGTCACCGCGCCGGTGGCGCCGACCGTTCCGGCGCCAGCCGCCGCGGCTCCAGTGGCCGGGCAGGGCCAGGTTCAATTGCGTTACACCGCCGATTGCTGGACCCAAGTCACCGACGGTACCGGCAAGGTGCTGTTGAGTGGTCTCAAGCGCAAAGGCGAAAACGTTTCCGTCAGTGGCAAGCCGCCGTTCACCGTGCGCCTGGGCTATGCCCGTGGCGCGCAGGTCAGTTACAACGGGCAGGTGGTCGATGCCGCTCCGTTCACCAGTGGCGAGACTGCTCGCCTGAAGTTGGGTCAATAAGTCATGCACGGCGAATCTCCAATCAAACGTCGCGAATCCCGCAAGATCTGGGTCGGTAACGTGCCTGTGGGCGGCGATGCGCCTATCGCTGTGCAGAGCATGACCAACAGCGACACCAATGACGTGGCCGCCACCGTGGCCCAGATCAACCGCCTGGAAGCCGCGGGCGTCGATATCGTGCGGATTTCCGTACCGGATATGGACGCCGCCGAAGCGTTCGGCAAGATCAAGCAGTTGGTCAAGGTGCCCCTGGTGGCCGACATCCATTTCGACTACAAGATCGCTTTGCGCGTAGCCGAACTGGGCGTCGACTGCCTGCGGATCAACCCGGGCAACATCGGTCGCGAAGACCGTGTGCGCGCGGTGGTCGACGCGGCCCGCGATCGCGGGATTCCGATCCGTATCGGCGTCAACGCCGGTTCCCTGGAAAAAGACCTGCAAAAGAAATACGGCGAGCCGACCCCGGCCGCGCTGGTCGAGTCCGCCTTGCGTCACGTCGAGCACCTGGAGCGCCTGAACTTCCAGGACTTCAAGGTCAGCGTGAAGGCGTCCGACGTGTTCATGGCCGTCGCCGCTTACCGCTTGCTGGCCAAGGAAATCGTCCAGCCGCTGCACCTGGGGATCACCGAAGCCGGTGGTTTGCGTTCAGGCACGGTGAAATCCGCCGTGGGCCTCGGTATGCTGCTTGCCGAAGGGATTGGCGATACTATCCGCATCTCGTTGGCGGCCGACCCGGTCGAGGAAGTGAAAGTCGGCTACGACATTCTCAAGTCCCTGCATCTGCGTTCCCGTGGCATCAACTTCATCGCCTGCCCGAGCTGCTCGCGGCAGAACTTCGATGTGGTCAAGACCATGAACGAGCTGGAAGGGCGCCTCGAAGACCTGCTGGTGCCGCTGGATGTCGCGGTCATCGGTTGCGTGGTCAACGGGCCGGGCGAAGCCAAGGAAGCCCATATCGGCTTGACCGGCGGCACGCCCAACCTGATTTACATCGACGGCAAGCCGTCGCAGAAACTGACCAATGACAATCTGGTGGATGAGCTTGAACGCTTGATCCGCCAGAAAGCGGCCGAAAAGGTCGAAGCCGACGCAGCCGTTATCGCGCGTGGCTAAGCCCGACTGAAGCGCCGAACGAATTTAAGGATTTAAAGTGAGCAAGTCCCTGCAAGCCATCCGTGGCATGAACGATATCCTGCCCGAACAGACACCCCTGTGGCGTCATTTCGAAGGCACCGTCGCGCGTCTGCTGGATAACTACGGTTACAAGCAGATCCGCATGCCGATCGTCGAGTTCACCGAGCTGTTCAAGCGCTCGATCGGTGAAGTGACCGACATCGTCGAAAAAGAGATGTACACCTTCGACGACCGCAACGGCGACTCCCTGACCCTGCGCCCCGAAGGCACGGCGGCCTGTGTGCGTGCGGTGCTGGAACATGGCATCACCGGCGGTGGCCAGGTACAGAAACTCTGGTACGTCGGCCCGATGTTCCGCCACGAACGTCCGCAGAAAGGCCGCTATCGCCAGTTCCACCAGATCGGCCTGGAGGTGTTCAACCTCGACGGTCCGGACATTGACGCCGAGCTGATCGTGCTGACCTGGCGCCTGTGGGGCGAGCTGGGCATCCGTGATGCGGTCAAGCTCGAACTCAACAGCCTCGGCACCAGCGAATCCCGCGGGCGCTATCGCGAAGCGCTGGTCGCGTTCCTGTCCACGCACCTGGACAAGCTGGACGAAGACAGCCAGCGCCGCTTGAAAACCAACCCGTTGCGGGTCCTGGACACCAAGAACGCCGATACCCAGGCGATCCTGACAGACGCGCCGAAAATGGCCGACTACCTCGACGAAGAATCCCGCCTGCACTTCGAGGGCCTCAAGGCTCGCCTCGATGCGGTCGGCATTCCTTACGTGATCAACCCGAAGCTGGTTCGCGGGCTGGATTACTACAGCAAGACCGTTTTCGAATGGGTCACCGACAAGCTGGGCGCCCAGGGCACCGTGTGTGCCGGTGGTCGCTACGACGGCCTGGTCGAGCAGATGGGCGGCAAGCCGACCCCGGGCGTCGGTTTCGCCATGGGCATCGAGCGCCTGGTGCTGATGCTGGAAACCCTGGAGCAGATCCCGGAAGAGATCTCCCGGCAGGTCGACGTTTATCTGTGCGCTTTCGGCGAAGCCGCCGAACTGGCCGGTCTGGCTTTGGCCGAGCGGGTGCGTGACCAATTGCCCAACCTGCGCCTGCAAGTCAATGCCGGCGCCGGCAGCTTCAAAAGCCAGTTCAAGAAAGCCGACAAGAGCGGTGCGCTGTATGCGCTGATCCTCGGTGACGACGAAATGGCCCAGCAAGTGGTAGGTTTCAAACCCCTGCGTGGCCAGGGCGAACAACAAAGCATTGCCTGGGATGCGCTTGCTGCACACCTGGCCACCTGCATCGTGCAGGGTTGAAGCTGTCAAACAGCCGATTTAGCGATTAAGGAGTATTGGGGTGTCGAGTACCGAAGACGAACAGCTGGCGGATTTGAAGGACTGGTGGACACGCAACGGCAAGCCCCTGGTTACTGGCGGCCTGTTGGCGCTGGTCATCGTGTTCGGCTGGCAGGCCTGGCAGAAATATCAGAGCAATCAGTCGCAAGGCGCCTCGATTCTCTATCAACAGTTGCTGGAAACCACGCTGACGCCAAGCGGCAAGCCCGATGCCGCCCGAGTTTCGGACCTGGCCGGCAAGCTCAACAGCGAGTTCGGCGGCAGCGCTTACGCGCAGTATGGCAGCCTGTTCGTGGCGAAAGTCGCGGTCGACAGCGGCAAGCTGGACGATGCCGCCACCGAGCTGAAAGCCATCGTCGCCAAACCGGCCAACCCGGCACTGGGCGAAATCGCCCGTCAGCGCCTGGCGCAGGTGCTGGCTGCGCAGGACAAGGCCGATGAAGCCCTGAAACTGCTCGAAGGCGATGCCGATACCGCTTTCCTGGCTACTCGCGAGGAACTCAAGGGCGACCTGCTGGTGCAGTTGGGTCGTACCGACGAAGCGAACGCGGCGTATCAAAAAGCCAAGGCGGCACTGTCGGATGAAGCGGCGGTAGGCGGCCTGCAAATCAAGCTGGACGATCTGGCCAAAGGGGATGCGTGACGTGATTCGTTGGAAACATGCAGCATTGCTGGCTCTGGCCGTACTGGCCGCGGGTTGCAGCAGCAACAGCAAGAAAGAACTGCCGCCGGCCGAGTTGACCGACTTCAAGGAAGAAGTGGTTCTGCAAAAGCAGTGGAGTCGTTCGATCGGTGACGGTCAGGGCGAAACCTACAACATGCTGGTTCCGGCGATCGATGGCGATACCATCTATGCCGCCGACGTCACCGGTGAGGTGATGGCGCTGGATCGCAGCAATGGCGACGTCAAATGGGAGAAAGATCTGGATCTGCCTGTTTCCGGCGCCGTTGGCGTGGCTTACGGGTTGCTCACGATCGGCACGCTCAAGGGTGAAATCGTTGCCCTGGACGCCAGCAGCGGCGAAGAGAAATGGCGCGCACGCGTGTCCAGTGAAGTGCTCGCGCCGCCGGCCAACAACGGCGACGTGGTGGTGGTCCAGACTCAGGACGACCGTCTGATCGGCCTGGACGCCGCTACCGGCACCCAACGCTGGTTGTATGACAGCACGCCAGCGGTCCTGACCCTGCGCGGCACCAGTGCGCCGATCGTCACCAATCGCCTTGCGGTGGCTGGCCTGTCGACTGGTAAAGTGGTCGCTCTGGATATTTCCAACGGCGTGCCGGTGTGGGAACAGCGTGTAGCGATCCCGCAAGGCCGTTCGGAACTGGAACGTGTGGTCGATATCGACGGTGGGCTGCTGTTGTCCGGCAGTACGCTGTATGTCGCCAGCTACCAGGGTCGCGTTGCGGCACTGGACCTCGATAGCGGTCGTCAGCTCTGGCAGCGTGATGCTTCCAGCTATGCCGGTGTCGCCCAGGGGTTTGGCAGCGTCTATGTGAGCCTGTCTTCGGGCACTGTTGAAGGCATCGACGAACGTTCCACCACAGCCTTGTGGAGCAACGATTCGCTGGCTCGCCGTCAACTGTCGGCGCCAGAGGTGTTCTCCAGCTACGTGGCAGTCGGTGACCTGGAAGGTTACCTGCACCTGCTGAGTCAGGTGGACGGTCGTTTCGTCGGCCGCGAACGCATCGACAGCGACGGCCTGCGCGCCCGTCCGCTGGTGGTGGGTGACATGATTTATGTATATGGCAACAGTGGCAAACTGGAAGCCCTGACCATCAAGTAACAACTATGCTTGGGGTTTAACCCCCAAGCGGCTTCACTTGTGGGTATTAATGTGGGAGCGAGCTTGCTCGCGAAGGACGTCAACGATTACGTTTGCGTCCTGGATGAACGCGGTGCCTATGCGTTTATCGCGAGCAAGCTCGCTCCCACAAAAAGCCCCATGGTGATTGCCCCGAGCACCAGCCGCTGCCTAGCAGCGGCTTTTGTATTTTCTGAAATAACGAAGTGGAGAGCCGCATGGTTCCCGTAATCGCCCTGGTGGGCCGACCGAACGTCGGCAAGTCCACCTTGTTCAACCGCCTGACCAGGACTCGCGACGCCATCGTCGGCGACTTGTCCGGTCTGACCCGTGATCGCCAGTACGGTGAGGCCAAGTGGCAAGGGCGTTCCTACATTCTGGTCGACACCGGCGGTATCTCCGGTGACGAGCACGGTATGGACGAAAAAATGGCCGAGCAGTCGCTGCTGGCCATTGAAGAAGCGGATGTCGTTCTGTTCCTGGTAGATGCCAAGGCCGGTTTCACCGCCGCCGACCAGATGATCGCCGAGCATTTGCGCAAACGTAACAAGCGCTCCTACGTGGTTGCCAACAAGGTCGACAACATCGACCCGGAAATGGCCCGCGCCGAATTCGCCCCGTTGGGCATGGGCCACGCGATCCCGATCGCCGGTGCCCATGGTCGTGGCATCACCCAGATGCTGGAAATCGCCCTCAGCGACTTCCCGAAAGACGATGACGAACTGGAAGAAGGCGAGGAAGAGATCGTTGCCGAAGGCGAGGAAGCCAAGCGCATTCCTGGCCCGAGCGAAAAAGACGGGATCAAGATCGCCATCATCGGTCGCCCGAACGTCGGCAAGTCGACCCTGGTCAACCGCATGCTCGGTGAAGACCGGGTAATCGTCTATGACGAGCCCGGCACCACCCGCGACAGTATCTACATCCCGTTCGAGCGTAACGACGAGAAGTACACGCTGATCGACACCGCCGGCGTGCGCAAGCGCGGCAAGATCCACGAAGAAGTCGAAAAATTCTCCGTGGTCAAAACCCTGCAGGCGATCAAAGACGCCAACGTGGTGATCTTCGTGATGGACGCCCGCGAAGGCGTGGTCGATCACGATCTCAACCTGCTGGGCTTCGCCATTGAGTCGGGTCGTGCGCTGGTGATCGCGATCAACAAGTGGGACGGCATGACGCCGAGCGAGCGCGACTTCGTGAAGGTCGAGCTGCAACGTCGACTGTTCTTCGTTGATTACGCCGACATTCACTTCATCTCGGCCCTGCACGGCACGGGCGTGGGCAACCTCTACGCCTCCGTACAGAACTCGTTCAAGTCTGCGGTCACCCGTTGGCCAACCAACCGCCTGACCACGATTCTGGAAGATGCGGTTGGTGAGCACGCGCCACCGATGGTCAACAACCGCCGGATCAAGCTGCGCTATGCCCACTTGGGTGGTGCGAACCCGCCGATCATCGTGATCCACGGTAACCAGATCGAAAAAGTGCCGAAGTCGTACGTCCGTTATCTGGAAAACACTTACCGTCGTGTCTTGAAGCTGGTCGGTACGCCGATCCGCATCGAGTTCAAGGGTGGCGAGAACCCGTACGAAGGCAACAAGAACTCGCTCACCGACCGTCAGGTCAACAAGAAGCGCCGCATGATGTCGCACCACAAGAAGGCCGACAAAAAGCGCCGCGACAAGAAATAGAAGCAGCTTTAAGCTGCAAGCTTCAAGCTAAAGCAATAAAGGGTCCTGTCAGGGACCCTTTTTTGTGTCTGATGGTTTGCTGCTTGACCACTTGCAGCTTGCAGCTTGAAACTTGCAGCTCACCTGCAAGGGGCTACCGATGATCACCAGCAAGCTGCCGAATGTCGGCATCACTATCTTCACGCAGATGTCTCAGCTCGCGGCGCAGACCGGAGCGTTGAACCTGTCCCAGGGTTTCCCCGATTTCGATGGCCCGCAGGCCCTGCGCGATGCAGTCGGCCGGCATATCGCCATTGGCCACAACCAGTATTCACCGATGACCGGCCTGCCGGTATTGCGCCAGCAGATTGCGGCGAAGATTGCCCGCAGCTATGGCGTCGAGGTCGATGCCGACGAGGAAGTGACGGTCACGCCCGGCGCGACTCAGGCGATTTTCTGTGCCATTCAGGCAGTTATCCACAGCGGCGACGAAGTGATCGTGTTCGATCCAGCCTACGACAGTTATGAGCCTTCGGTGGAGCTGGCCGGTGGTCGTTGCGTGCATGTACAGCTGGGCCTGAAGGACTTCTCCATCGACTTCCAGAAACTTGCCGAAGCCATCACACCGCGCACGCGGATGATCATTCTCAATACCCCGCACAACCCCAGCGGTGCACTGATCAGTCATGCCGAGCTGGATCGGCTGGCGACCTTGATCCGCGACCGTGACATCTATGTGGTCAGCGACGAAGTCTATGAACACCTGGTGTTCGACGGCGTGCCGCACGCCAGCGTGCTGGCCCATGAAGAGCTGTATCAGCGTGCATTCGTGGTCAGCTCCTTCGGCAAGACCTATCACGTCACCGGCTGGAAAACCGGCTATGTGGTCGCACCGCCAGCCCTCACCGCCGAACTGCGCAAGGTGCACCAGTACGTCAGTTTCTGCGGCGTGACGCCGTTGCAATACGCCTTGGCCGATTACATGGCCGAACACCCGGAACATGTGGACGAACTGCCGGGTTTCTATCAGGCCAAGCGTGATCTGTTCTGCGACCTGCTGACGCCATCGCGCTTCAGCTTCACCCGAGTGGTTGGCACTTACTTCCAGCTGGTCGATTATTCGCAGATCCGCCCGGACCTCAATGACGTCGAGATGGCGCTGTGGATGACCCGCGAGCACGGCGTGGCGAGCATCCCGATCTCGGTGTTCTACCAGACTCCACCGGTCGGCCAGCGCCTGGTGCGCCTGTGCTTCGCCAAACGCGAGGAGACCCTGCGTGAAGCAGCGGAAAAATTATGCGTGATCTGAGTGCACTGCCCAATCTGAACATTGCATTGATCCAGACAACCCTGGCCTGGCACGACCGCCAGGCCAACCTGGAGCATTTCGAGCAGTTGCTGGAACAGGCTCGCGGTGCCGACCTGATCATCCTGCCGGAAATGTTCACCACCGGTTTCTCCATGGACTCGGAAACATTGGCCGAGCCAGAAAACGGTCCGACCAGCAAATGGCTGCGGGTGCAGGCGGCGAAATTCGACGCGGTAATCACCGGCACCCTTATCGTCCAGGCCGCCGACGGCAGTCATCGCAATCGCCTGTTGTGGGCGCGGCCGGACGGGGAGGTGTTGCACTACGACAAGCGCCATCTGTTCCGCATGGCCGGCGAGCATAACCACTTCACCCCCGGCGAGCGCCAAGTGCAGTTCGAGCTCAAGGGGTGGCGCATCCGGCCGCTGATTTGCTACGACCTGCGGTTCCCGGTGTGGAGCCGCGACGCCCAGGACACCGACCTGCTGCTGTACACCGCCAACTGGCCGGGGGCGCGACGTCAGCACTGGAACCGGTTGCTGCCGGCACGGGCGATCGAGAACCTGTGCTATGTGGCGGCGGTGAATCGCGTAGGGACTGATGGCAAAGGTTTTGCGTATACCGGCGACAGTCAGGTGCTGGATTTCCAGGGTGAGACGTTGCTGAGTGCGGGGGAGGCGGATGGGGTGTTTCAGGTGGTGCTCAATGCGGCGGATCTGCAAGCCTACCGTACGCGGTTTCCGGCGAATCTGGATGCCGATACCTTTGAGTTCACCTGAAGCCTTCGTTGTCTGATCTGCCGTCATCGCGAGCAAGCTCGCTCCCACAGTGGATCTTGTGTGTACACAAGATCTGGGTTCACACCAATCAACTGTGGGAGCGAGCTTGCTCGCGATGAGGCCTTGACAGCCAATACAAACCCGCAGGCAAACAAAAAGGCCCCAAGGTTTTCACCAAGGGGCCTTTTGCATTTCAGTGACGGTGTTTACGCCGCTTTCGCTTCCGGCTGGCTCAACGAGCGGTTCAGCGCACTGAACAGCGCCTTGAAGCTGGCGGTAGTGATGTTCTCATCGATCCCCACACCATGCACCGCACGCTCACCGTTCACTCGCAGTTCAATGTAGGCCGCGGCCTTGGCATTGGTGCCCGCGCCGATGGCGTGTTCGTTGTAGTCCATGATTTCCACCGGGATCGGCAGGCCGGCCACCAGTGCTTCCAGGGCGCCATTGCCCTTGCCGCGCCAGTGCAGGTTGGTTTCGCCCTGGCCTTTGCTGGCCACTTCCACTTCGACGGCGCTGTTGCCGTTTTCCTCCTGCAGGCGATGGCTGACCAGCGCGTACGGGGTATTGGCTTGCAGGTATTCGCTGATCAACAGCGAGTGGATCTGCTTGGCGGTCATTTCCAGGCCCAGACGATCGGTTTCACGCTGCACGACCTGGCTGAACTCGATCTGCATGCGACGCGGCAGGCTGATGCCGTATTCCTGTTCCAGCAAGTAAGCGATGCCGCCCTTGCCCGACTGGCTGTTGACGCGGATCACCGCCTCGTAGCTGCGGCCGATGTCGGCCGGGTCGATCGGCAAGTATGGCACTTCCCACAGGGCGTCCGGTTTTTGCTGGGCGAAGCCCTTGCGGATCGCATCCTGGTGCGAACCGGAGAACGCGGTGTGCACCAGGTCGCCGACGTACGGATGACGCGGGTGCACCTGGATCTGGTTGCACTCTTCGACGACTTTGCGCACGCCGTCGATGTCGGAGAAGTCCAGCTCAGGGTGCACGCCCTGGGTGTAAAGGTTCAGGGCCACGGTCACCAGGTCGACGTTACCGGTGCGCTCGCCGTTGCCGAACAGGCAGCCTTCGACACGGTCGGCGCCGGCCATCAGGCCCAGCTCGGTGGCGGCAACGCCGGTGCCACGGTCGTTGTGGGTGTGCAGGCTGATGATCACGCTGTCACGACGGTTGATGTGACGGCCAAACCATTCGATCTGGTCGGCGTAGATGTTCGGGGTGGCGCATTCGACGGTAGCCGGCAGGTTGAGGATCATCTTGTGCTCGGGCGTCGGGTTCCAGACTTCGATCACCGCGTCGCACACTTCCTTGGCGAACTCCAGTTCAGTGGCGCTGAAGGTTTCCGGCGAGTACTCGAAAGTCCACTCGGTGTCCGGCTGCTGGGCGGCGTATTTGACGAACAGCTTGGCCGCGTCCACGGCAATGGCCTTGATCCCGTCCTTGTCCTGATTGAAGACAATCCGGCGGAAGGAAGGGGAGGTCGCGTTGTACAGGTGAACGATGGCTTTCTTCGCCCCGCGCAGGGATTCAAAGGTGCGCTCGATCAAGTCTTCTCGGCCTTGAGTCAGCACCTGGATGGTGGTGTCGTCCGGGATGTGGCCGCCTTCGATCAGGCTGCGCACGAAGTCGAAGTCGGTTTGCGAAGCGGCCGGGAACGAGGCTTCGATTTCTTTCACGCCCACTTGCACCAGGGTTTTCCAGAAACGCAGCTTCTTGGTCGCGTCCATCGGCTCGATCAGCGACTGGTTACCGTCACGCAAGTCGGAACTGCACCAGATCGGCGCCGCGGTGATGGTTTTCGACGGCCAGGTGCGGTCCGGGATGTCGATGGTCGGGAACGCGCGGTATTTCGAAGACGGGTCTTTGAGCATGCTCATCGGGAAATCCTTGTTGTGTGGGCCGAAAAGAGGCGGCCTGCCGGTGGATCAAAATGTTCTTGGGGAAAGCGTGGGGCGAGGCACCGCGATTCAGCCCGGCAGTCGTGCACTGACAAGGCACAGGCTGCGGTGCTGGCGACGCTGAATGAGGGTGTGAGAGGTTTTCATGTCTTCAACCCTAACCGCGGGAAGAAAGGATGGCAAGCAGTGGGAAAAAATTGAGAGGAATACTCGAAAAGGTGAGCTTATCAAGATTTTATTGCGGCAAATGATGCTGATCGTATTGATGTTTGCGCGAGGTTTGAGCGATGCGCAATTGAAAGTTTCAACCTTTTGTTCCAGTCGACGCAGCTATGCTTAAAGCCTGAATCAGGCGACTTGGAAAGCACGGGGTCGGCAATGAACGAATCGGATTGGAAGTTATATAGCGCGCTGCGTCCGGTGGCTCATGAGCGGATGTGCATCCGGATCATGGAAGAGGTCGAGCGTATGGTGCTGGATAAAAGCCTGACGCCTTATGAGCGTATCGAAGCCAGTGAGGAGAGGCTGAAGGCCGGTCAGCAGGAGCTGTATTGGGCGTTTGGGGTTTTCAGTCATTCACGCAGTGAAGCGCCGGCTCATTTGCTGGGGTTGTGTACGCATGAGCTGATCACCTCTGAGGAACTGGCTGGCTTCTCCGAGGAAACCCGGGCCTGGATCGAGGAGTGTCTGGCGCATAGGGAAATTCATGGGATCGAGGATCTGGAGGCGGAATAAACGGCGCTAATGAGGCCGCCTTCGCGAGCAAGCCCGCTCCCACAGTTGATCTTCTGTGAGCACAAATTTTGTGAACGCCAAAGATCAACTGTGGGAGCGGGCTTGCTCGCGAAGAGGCCAGCCGCTTCACTCAACATTCAGGGCTGAAACGCACCTATAAAGATCGCCGGATCCACCCGCGCATCATTCAGGCTGACATTCCAGTGCATATGCGGCCCGGTCGCCCGCCCGGTGGCCCCGACTTTCCCGACCACCCCACCGCGCGCCAACTGCTGCCCAACCTTCACATCAATCTTCGACATATGGCAGAACATGCTGATAAAGCCCTGCCCATGATCGACAAACACCGTGTTGCCATTGAAAAAGTAGTCGCCGACCAGAATCACCTTGCCCGCCGCCGGGGTCTTGATCGGCGTACCCGCCGGCACCGCGAAGTCCAGGCCCGCATGGGGATTGCGCTCTTCACCATTAAAAAAGCGGCGCACGCCAAACTTGCTCGACAACGGCCCGTTGACCGGTTTGTCCAGCAACAGGTTGCTCGGGGTGTTCGGGCTGAAACTGCGGTAGGCCTGGAGCTGTTCGGCCAGCTCGCCCTCGATGCGCTTGAGATTGTCCGGGTCCGGATTGACCTGCTGTTTGTTCTTCAGGGTGATGCGCTGTTCCGGGTATTTCTTGTTGCCAACGGTAAAACTCAGATTGCGATGACCGCTGCTGATTTGCTGCGTGCCCGGTTTGACCGTCAACGGCACGCCGACAATCGCCAGCCAATTGTTCTGTTCCTTGACCACTAATACCGGTTTGCCCTGATAGCTGGCCTTCGGCGCTTGGGCGGCGGAGCCCAGATCCACGACCGCCACGCCCCCCGGCACCGGTTTGTTCAACAGGCGGGTGATGTAGCTGTCGGCATGGGCGTTGAAGGTCAGGCACAGCAACAGCAGCGGAGCGAGAAAGCGCGGCATGGATCAATCCAGTAAAGAGAGGGTGACAGGCGTCAGGTGATTGTCTTCCACCCGGACTTGCAGTTCGCCTTCGCCCAATCTGGCTTTGAGGCGCTGGCCAGTGTGGGTTTGCGCAGCGTTGCGGATCGCGTTGCCGCGCTCGTCCAGCAGAATGCTATAGCCACGGCTGAGGGTCGCCAGCGGGCTGACCACATGCAGCGTCTGCATCTGGCTTTGCAGTTGCAAGCGGCGGCTTTTGAGGCCTTCGCGCATGGCCCGGGGCAGGCGCTCGGCAAAGCTGTCGAGGCGTTGGCGCAGCATCGCCAGCTGCCGACCGGGATGTTGCCCGGCCAGGCGGGTTTCCAGGCGGATCAGGCGTTCGCGACGGGTATTGAGGCTGCGTTCGAACGCGCGGCGCAGGCGCATGTCCAGGTCGTCCAGGCGCTGCGCTTGCTGACGCAGGCGTTCGCCAGGATGTCGCAGGCGGCGGGACATGCCTTCCAGGCGCAGCCGATCACGCATCAAGCGGTCGCGAATACGCATCACCAGCCGTCGATGCAGGCTCTCCACCCGACGCACCAGGTCGCTGGAGTCCGGCGCGAGCAGTTCGGCGGCAGCGGAAGGCGTCGGGGCGCGAACGTCGGCCACGAAGTCGCTGATCGACACGTCGGTTTCATGGCCGACGGCGCTGACAATCGGCGTCACACAAGCGTCCACGGCGCGGGCCACGGCTTCTTCGTTGAAACACCAGAGGTCTTCCAGCGAACCGCCGCCACGGGCCAGGATCAGTGCGTCAAAGCCACGGGCATCCGCCAGTTTCAGCGCGCGGACAATCTGCGCGGTGGCTTCGCGGCCTTGTACGGCGGTGGGGATCAATGTCAGTTGCACCTGCGGCGCGCGGCGGCGGAACACGCTGATGATGTCGCGGATCACTGCGCCAGTGGGTGAACTGATGATGCCGATGCGTTGCGGATGCGCCGGCAGCGGCACCTTGCGCTCGGCACTGAACAGGCCCTCGGCGCTGAGCTTTTCCTTCAGCGCATCGAAGGCCAGGCGCAGTGCGCCGTCGCCGGCCGGCTCCACGGTGTCGAGGATCAGCTGATAATCGCCACGGCCCTCGAACAGCGAGACCTTGCCGCGCACCTTGACCGCCAGGCCGTCCTTCAACGCCTGGCGCACCCGCGCCGCGTTCTGCCGGAACAGCGCGCAACGCACTTGGGCGCCGCTGTCCTTGAGGGTGAAATACACATGGCCGGACGCCGGGCGCGCGAGGTTGGAGATTTCGCCTTCGACCCAGATATTGCTGAACACGTCTTCGAGCAACACCCGCGCGCGGCCGTTGAGCTGGCTGACAGTCAGGACTTCCCGGTCCAGGCCGAGTCTTGCAAAGGGATCTTTAATCATGGGGCGCAGTTTAAAGGCATTCGGCGCTGAATCTCCATGAGTCAACGCAAATCCCTTTGTAGGAGCGAGCTTGCTCGCGAAGGTGTGTCAGTTGACACTGATCTGGCTGACACACCTTCGCGAGCAAGCTCGCTCCTACAAGGGATACAGTCAGGCGCTGAATTCAAGGAAGATCGGGAATGGACGTGTTTGAACTGTTGCACCAATGGCCCTTCGGCGCCACCGACTGGCTGGTGATCGGCCTCGGCATCGCCCTGGCCTATATCGTGTTCGGCATCGCCGGTTTTGGCACCGCACTGGTGGCGGGGCCGATACTGATCCTGTTCATGCCGCTGTCGAAGATCGTGCCGCTGCTGGTGCTGCTGGATTTCGTCGCGGCCTTTGGCAACCTGCTGCCCTCACGGCGGGATGTGGCCAGGCCCGAGTTGCTGCGTTTGTTGCCCTGCATGGCAGTGGGCTGCACCCTGGGGGTGATTTTCCTGCTGAACCTGCATTCCGATGTGCTGCTGCTGTTGATGGGGTTGTTTATCAGCGCCTATGCGATTTACAGCCTGTGGGTCAAAACCCGTCCGACGCAACTGTCTGTCGCCTGGGCGGTGCCGATGGGGACGGTGGGCGGGATGTTCGGGGCGTTGTTTGGCAGTGGCGGCTTTTTATATGCGATCTATTTGAACAGCCGGCTGCCCAAGGAGGCGGCGAGGGCGACGCAGAGCGCGCTGATCAGTTGCAGCACCGTGGTGCGTTTGAGCCTGTTTGCCGTCGCGGGTGTGTATGCCGAGCTACCCTTGTTGGTACTGGCGCTGTGTTTGTTGCCGGCCATGGCAGTGGGGCTGTGGATCGGTCGGCGGTTGACCATGAGGTTGTCCCGCGAGGCGTTCGTGCGGCTGGTGACCTGGTTGGTGCTTGCCAGCGGGATTGCCTTGATCGGGCGGTATTTGAGCACTTGACCGGATTTCGTCAGGGATTAAGCTGCCGGCCGCCCTGGCGCCTTCGCGGGCAAGCCCGCTCCCACAGGGATCTCAGGTGAGCACACCCGCGTGTACGACCGAGATCCTGTGGGAGCGGGCTTGCCCGCGAAGGCGTCAAACGACACACCGCAGAAACATCCATTTTATGCAGTAGGCTTGCACCATGAACTCTCAAAGCATCATCGTCCCGAAAATCTCCACGCTGCCGGTGCACGAACCCCGGGCCCGGGCGGTCGTGCGTTGGCTGGTGCGCAAGAACATCATCAAGGAAGAACTGACCACCTGCGGCCGCACCGGCAACCGCATGGCCCACGCCATCGCGGACGGCGCCCGCGCCGTGGTGCTGCATCCGCAAGCCCTGCCGTTCGGCGAGCCGATCAATGGCCTGGAGATCATCACCAAGCGCTGCATCTATACACCGGCCAAGGGCTTCCTCGAAGAAGCCGGCTGCGCCGAGTGCCGCAAGGAAGTCGGCGAAGCGTTGTTCGAAAGCCTGGAAGACTGGATGCCGGGGCGCACCGATAATTTCACCTGCCCCGAGTGCGGGCATGAAGACGACATCAACGGCTTCCTGTTCCTGCAGGAGTGCGGCTTTTCCAACCTGGGGTTCATTTTCAACAATTGGGCCGAGGCCGGGTTCAAGAAGAGCTTTATCGACGAGTTTGCCGATTGGCTGGATCAGCCGGTGAGTTGGGTTAAGGTCGAGTTGTAACGGAAACCGAAACCGAAGGCGAAACCGATGCCGATAGCGATACCGTAACCGTCGCCGTAACCGTAACCGAAACCGAAACCGAAACCGAAACCCGTAGGAGCGAGCGGTGCGGCGATCCGACTTGCCCGCGAAGCTTTTAGCGCCAGTGATGACGCCTTCGCGGGCAAGCCTCGCTCCTACGGGATTTGTATAACAAAATCCCCGTCGATCACCGTATTGATATTAGCCAGAGTTTTACATTGAACCCGAGGGGGTGTCTGACTATAATGGCGCGCTTCCATTTTCCCGCTCGGGAGCCCCCGCGATGCTGCGTATCAGCCAAGAAGCTCTGACATTCGACGACATTCTCCTAGTGCCCGGTTATTCCGAGGTGCTTCCTAACGAAGTCAGTCTCAAGACCCGCCTTACCCGTGGCATCGAGCTGAATATTCCTCTGGTTTCTGCCGCCATGGACACCGTTACTGAAGCCCGTCTGGCAATCGCCATGGCTCAGGAAGGTGGCATCGGCATCATCCACAAGAACATGACCATCGAGCAGCAAGCTGCCGAAGTGCGCAAGGTCAAGCGTTATGAAGCCGGCGTGGTCAAGGACCCGATCACCATCGAGGCTGACGCCACGGTGCGTGAACTGTTCGAACTGACCCGCCAGCACAACATCTCCGGCGTTCCGGTGCTGCACAATGGCGACCTGGTCGGCATCGTCACTTCCCGTGACGTGCGTTTCGAAAACCGTCTGGAAGCCACCGTCCGTGACGTGATGACGCCTAAAGAGCGCCTGGTCACGGTCAAGGAAGGCGCCGACAAGAACGACGTTCGCGAGTTGCTGCACAAGCACCGCATCGAACGCGTGCTGATCGTCGACGACAAATTCGCCCTCAAAGGCATGATGACCGTCAACGACATCGAAAAAGCCAAGGCTTACCCGCTGGCCAGCAAGGACGATCAAGGTCGTCTGCGCGTTGGTGCTGCAGTCGGTACCGGCAAAGACACCGGTGATCGCGTCGCTGCCCTGGTCAGCGCCGGTGTTGACGTGGTGGTGGTCGACACCGCTCACGGCCACTCCAAAGGCGTGATCGACCGCGTGCGCTGGGTCAAGCAGAACTTCCCTGAAGTGCAGGTCATCGGCGGCAACATCGCCACCGGCGCTGCCGCCAAGGCCCTGGCCGAAGCCGGCGCCGACGCAGTCAAGGTCGGTATCGGCCCGGGCTCGATCTGCACCACCCGTATCGTCGCCGGTGTCGGCGTCCCGCAAATCAGTGCCATTGCCAACGTTGCCGCTGCCCTTGAAGGCACGGGCGTGCCGTTGATCGCCGACGGCGGCATCCGTTTCTCCGGTGACCTGTCCAAGGCCATCGTGGCCGGTGCTTCCTGCGTGATGATGGGCTCGATGTTCGCCGGTACCGAAGAAGCGCCAGGTGAAATCGAACTGTTCCAGGGTCGTTCGTACAAGGCTTATCGCGGCATGGGTTCGCTGGGCGCCATGTCCCAGGCCCAGGGTTCCTCCGACCGTTACTTCCAGGACTCCTCCGCGGGTGCCGAGAAGCTGGTTCCGGAAGGCATCGAAGGGCGTGTTCCGTACAAGGGCAGCCTGAGTGCGATCATCCATCAGCTGATGGGCGGCCTGCGTTCCTCGATGGGTTACACCGGCAGCGCCGACATCGAAGAAATGCGCACCAAGCCTGAGTTCGTGCGGATCACCGGTGCCGGCATGGCCGAGTCCCACGTCCACGACGTACAGATCACCAAGGAAGCGCCAAACTACCGCGTAGGTTGAGGCTTCAAGCAAATCATCAAGCAACCGGGGCTGTTCTATTCAGCCCCGAGTTGTTTCTGAATCACGACTGTTTCTGAATTTCTAGACGAGACTGAATCATGGCCCTCGACATTCACGCCCACCGCATCCTGATCCTCGACTTCGGTTCCCAGTACACCCAGCTGATCGCTCGCCGCGTGCGTGAAATCGGCGTGTACTGCGAACTGCATCCGTTCGATATGGATGACGAAGCGATTCGCGAATTCGCTCCCAAAGGCGTCATTCTCGCCGGCGGCCCCGAGTCCGTGCACGTCGCCGACAGCCCGCGCTGCCCGCAAGCGGTGTTTGACCTGGGCGTACCGGTCTTCGGTATCTGCTACGGCATGCAGACCATGGCTGAACAGCTGGGTGGCAAGGTCGAAGGTTCCGAATTGCGTGAGTTCGGTTACGCCCGTGTCGACGTGGTCGGCAAGAGCCGCCTGCTCGACGGCATCGAAGACCACATCGACGCCGACGGCCTGTTCGGCCTCGACGTGTGGATGAGTCACGGTGACAAGGTCACCAAGATGCCGGAAGACTTCCACATCCTGGCCAGCACCCCGAGCTGCCCGATTGCCGGCATGTTCAACGATGCCCGCGGCTATTACGGCGTGCAGTTCCACCCGGAAGTGACCCACACCAAGCAGGGCGGTCGCATCCTGTCGCGCTTCATCCTCGATATCTGCGGCTGTGAAGCGCTGTGGACGCCGTCGAAGATCGCTGAAGACGCCATCGCCAATATTCGCGCCCAAGTGGGCACCGACAACGTCTTGCTCGGCCTGTCCGGTGGCGTTGACTCCTCGGTGGTCGCCGCACTGCTGCACAAAGCCATCGGCGACCAGTTGACCTGCGTCTTTGTCGACAACGGCCTGCTGCGACTGCACGAAGGCGAGCAAGTGATGGCCATGTTCGCCGAGAACATGGGCGTCAAGGTGATCCGTGCCAACGCCGAAGACCAGTTCCTGAACAACCTGGCCGGCGAGTCCGACCCGGAGAAGAAGCGCAAGATCATCGGCCGTACCTTCATCGACGTGTTCGATGCCCAGTCCAACAAACTGGACAACATCAAGTACCTCGCCCAGGGCACCATCTACCCGGACGTGATCGAGTCGGCTGGCGCCAAAAGCGGCAAGGCCCACGTGATCAAGTCGCACCACAACGTGGGTGGCCTGCCGGAAGAAATGAACCTCAAGCTGGTTGAACCCCTGCGCGAGCTGTTCAAGGACGAAGTCCGTCGTCTGGGCCTGGAACTCGGCCTGCCGTACGACATGGTCTACCGTCACCCGTTCCCAGGCCCGGGCTTGGGCGTGCGGATCCTCGGTGAAGTGAAAAAGGAATACGCCGACCTGTTGCGTCGCGCCGACCACATCTTCATCGAAGAACTGCGCAAGGCCGACTGGTACCACAAGGTCAGCCAGGCCTTCGTGGTGTTCCAGCCGGTGAAATCGGTTGGCGTGGTCGGCGACGGCCGTCGTTACGCCTGGGTCGTGGCCCTGCGTGCCGTGGAAACCATCGACTTCATGACCGCGCGTTGGGCACACCTGCCTTACGAACTGCTGGAAACTGTTTCCGGCCGGATCATCAATGAAATCGAAGGCATCTCCCGCGTCACTTATGACGTGTCGAGCAAGCCGCCAGCGACCATTGAGTGGGAGTGATCCCGCGCTGACGCCCTGGCAAACAGGTCGTTAACCGACACACAAAACCCCGGCTCAGGCCGGGGTTTTGTTTTGTCGGTCAGGCAAAAATCAGGCACTAGACTCGGTTATGTGTAAGCAGAAAATACCTTGGCAATGCCCTGAAAGACATGCGTCATCCCTATTCGCAGCCTCGTCTGTACTCTCTTCGGGACAATCTTCCTGGCCTGTCCGGACTGCCGTTGCCGTCCGAGGAAGGCAGGTGGATTTTTTGTTCAAGGTTGTCAGTTGACAACCATTGAAATACTGCGGAGACTGGAGGCTATGGATGGCTCGTGCATCTCACCCGAAAAAAGAAATCGAAATGGCCCTGCGTCACGCCGAAGAACGAGGCTGGCGGATAGAAGTTGGCGGCAGTCACGCCTGGGGAAAGATCTACTGCCCTTTCAGGCATGACCTTTGTCGCTGTGGCGAATTCTGTATCACCAGTGTGTGCAGCACGCCGAGGAATCCTTTCAACCACGCGAGGGCACTACGGCGAGTGGTCGATAACTGTACGACGCAGCAGGTGATTGACGGGAAGTCGGCACCTCGGCTCAAGGAGTAATTCAATGGACTACATTTTCACCCTCAAATATCAACTCGCCCAGGGCGATAGCGATCCTGACGTATTGGTCGAACGCCTATACACCGAAGGATGCGATGACGCGTTGGTCGGTGTCGGTTTACCCGGCCGACTGGCGTTGGAGTTTACCCGCGAGGCCGCGACTGCCGAGGCGGCGCTGTTGAGCGCGCTGATGGACATCAAGCGCATCATTCCTGACGCGCGTCTGGTGGAGGTAGCGCCGGACTTCGTCGGTCTGACGGACATTGCCGACATCGTCGGCGTTTCGCGACAGAACATGCGCAAACTGATGCTCACTCACGGCAGCAGCTTCCCGTTGGCCGTGCATGAGGGCAAGGCCTCGGTCTGGCACCTGGCTGAGGTACTGAGCTGGCTGGATGCCAAGGGCGGCTACAACCTTGAGCAACCGGTCATCGAGGTCGCCCGTATCGCGCAAAGCGTCAATCTCGTCAAGGAATCGCGCCGGGTCGTCGCCCTGGGCGCCGAGTGGCAGGCCCTGGTTTGAGGTCACCCTCTCAGCGCCGTGCCACATCCGAAAAGTAGAACTTGTCCAGGGTATGCCGCGATTCGGTGTACTCGAACTGCCTGCCATCCTGCAAAAACGTCTGGTTGCTGACCACGATCACATGACTCTGGCCATCCAGGTCCAGGTGTTGCTGGTCATCCTTGCTCCGCGGCACCGCTTCGATGGTGCGCTGGGCATAGGCGATTTGCAGTTGCAGGGTCTGCTCGATGAAGGCGTAGATCGAGTGCTCGGCGATGTCGCGGGACAGGCCGGGGATCACGTCGCTGACGAAATGGTTGATGTCGAGGATCACCCGTTTGCCGTCGATCCGCCGCACGCGTTTGATCCGGGTGATCAGGCTGCCTTCTTCAGCCTGGATGTGTTCCAGCAGAGTACCTTCAAGAGGGAACTGCGTGAATTCCACCACCTCGGTACTGACGTCGTTGCCCAGCCGCGGGTAGGTCTCCTGGAAGCTGACGATGCCCCCGAGCTGAAATTCGATCGGGTTGGTCGACAGCACGAAGGTGCCTTTGCCGTGGACCTTCTGGGCGAAACCGCGCTCCTGAAGTTGTTCGATGGCCTTGCGCACGGTGCCGCGACTGGCCTGGTAGCTGTCCATCAATTCGGTTTCGGAAGGCAAGCGGGCGCCGCGTTCCAGGCGTTCGGTGGTGATACTGGCAAGCAGATCGCTGTAGATCTGGTTGTATTTACTCATGGGGATGGCTCTGTGCCGCAATGCTCAAGGGTTTGAACCTTAAGGGTAGGGTAGGGAATTGTCCATGCGGGTTTGGATTTCATCCCTTTCGGGCGTAGGAAATTTCATGGTCTGTAGGCTTGGGGGATTTTAAACAAATTGAAACTCGTCTGTACGAGTTGTTGCTTTAACTCGTACAGACGAGTACTTTTCATCTCGGCGTGCTGCCAATAACAAAAAACTACAGCGGAAGATCAAGCATGAGCCACGACTATCCGAACATCGTCACCGAGCTGCTGCACAGCCTCGGTGGCAGCGACAACCTCGAGCAGGCCGCGCACTGTGTCACACGGCTGCGCCTGGCCCTCAAGGACCCGAGCCTGGTCAACAGCGCCACGCTGAACCGGATTGACCTGGTCAAGGGGTCGTTCTTTACCGGGGGGCTGTTCCAGGTGGTCATCGGTCCCGGCGAGGTGGAAAAGGTCTACGCCGAATTGCGCCGTCAAACTGGTCTCGCAGCCTCGACCATCGCCGACGTCAAACAGAAAAGCGCCGACAAGATCAACGCCATGCAACGGTTGGTTCGGGTGTTTTCCGATGTGTTCATGCCGATCCTGCCGGCGCTGATCATTGCCGGCCTGCTGATGGGCATCAACAACCTGATCGGCGCCAGGGGCATGTTCATCGAGGGTCAGACCCTGCTGGACGCCTACCCGAAACTTGACGGGCTATGGAGCCTGATCAACCTGATGGCCAACACCTCGTTCGTGTTCCTGCCGGCGCTGGTGGGCTGGTCGGCGGCGAAGCGGTTTGGCGGCAGCGAAATCCTCGGCATCGTGCTCGGCCTGATGCTGGTGCATCCAGACCTGCTCAACGCCTGGAACTACGGCAAGGCGGTGGCCGGGCTGGAAGGGCAGAGCCTGCCGTACTTCGACATCCTCGGATTGTTCCAGATCGAGAAGGTCGGCTATCAGGGGCAGATCCTGCCGATCCTGCTGGCCGCCTACGTCATGAGCGTCATCGAGAAATGGCTGCGGGCGCGGGTGCCGAACGCGGTGCAATTGCTGGTGGTGCCGATCACCACCATCGTCGTCACCGGTGTGCTGGCGCTGGCTGTTATCGGCCCGGTGACGCGACACCTGGGCATCCTCATCACCGAAGGGGTGGTCATGCTGTTCGACCTGGCGCCGATGGTTGGTGGCGCGATCTTCGGTCTGCTCTATGCGCCGCTGGTGATCACCGGCATGCATCACATGTTTCTCGCGGTCGACTTGCAGCTGATCTCCACCCAGGGCGGCACGTTCATCTGGCCGATGATCGTCATGTCCAACCTCGCCCAGGGCAGCGCGGCACTGGCGGTGTTCTACATGACCCGTAATGTGCGGGACAAGAGCATGGCCTCGACCTCGGCGATTTCCGCTTACTTCGGCATTACCGAACCGGCCATGTTCGGGGTCAACCTGCGCTACAAGTTCCCGTTTTATGCCGCGCTGATCGGCTCGGCCCTGGGAAGCATCTTCCTGTCGCTGAACAAGGTCCAGGCCTCGGCGATCGGCGTTGGCGGGTTACCGGGTTTCATCTCGATCATTCCGCAGTTCATTCCGGTGTTCGTGATCGGGATGGTGATTGCCATGGTCGTACCGTTTGTTTTGACCTGTGGGTTGAGCATGAAGATTGTCCGACCTGGCTATCGCGTCGCCTGATAGATCGCAATCGTCGGATCGCCGCCCGGAGCAAGCTCGCTCCCACATGGGAATGCGATCACCTGTGGGAGCGAGCCTGCTCGCGAAGAGGCCCCAAGGCCGATACAAAACTTACTGAAGGAATAGCCCCATGCAAGACTGGCAACGTTCGGTGATCTACCAGATCTACCCGAAAAGCTTCCACAGCCACGCCGGCAACCCCACGGGTGATTTGCTCGGTGTCGTGGCCAAGCTCGACTACCTGCGCTGGCTGGGCGTCGATTGCCTGTGGATCACCCCGTTCCTGCGTTCGCCCCAGCGCGACAACGGTTACGACATCAGTGATTACTACGCCATCGATCCGAGCTACGGGACCATGGCCGACTGCGAGTTGCTGATCGCCGAGGCCGGCAAGCGCGGGATCAAGCTGATGCTCGATATCGTGGTCAACCACACCTCCATCGAACACAGCTGGTTCCAGCAGGCCCGCAGCAGCCTCGACAACCCGTACCGTGACTTCTATATCTGGCGCGACCAGCCGAACAACTGGGAATCCAAGTTCGGCGGTTCGGCCTGGGAGTACGAGGCCCAGACCGGTCAGTACTTCCTGCACCTATTCGATCACACCCAGGCCGACCTGAACTGGGACAACCCCCAGGTGCGCGCCGAAGTCTTCAAGATGATGCGTTTCTGGCGGGACAAGGGCGTCGGCGGATTCCGCCTGGACGTGATCAACCTGATCTCGAAACCGGCGGACTTCCCCGACGACGACAGCGATGGTCGACGCTTCTATACCGACGGCCCGAACGTCCATGAATACCTGCAGCAAATGCACCGCGAAGTGTTCGAGGGCCATGACCTGATCAACGTCGGCGAGATGTCGTCCACCAGCCTGGAACACTGCATTCGTTACTCGCGGCCGGAGTCGAAAGAACTGTCGATGACCTTCAACTTTCATCACCTGAAGGTCGATTACCCGAACCTGCAGAAGTGGATTCGCGCCGACTACGACTTCCTCGAACTCAAGCGCATCCTCTCTGACTGGCAGACCGGCATGCAGGCCGGCGGTGGCTGGAATGCGCTGTTCTGGTGTAACCACGACCAGCCACGGGTGGTCTCGCGTTTTGGCCATGACGGCGAATATCGGGTGATGTCGGCGAAGATGCTCGGCACCGCGCTGCATTTCCTCCAGGGCACGCCATTCGTGTACCAGGGCGAAGAGCTGGGCATGACCAATCCGGGCTTCGATCACATCGATCAGTACCGTGATGTCGAGACGCTGAATATCTTCCGGCTCAAGCGTGAGGCGGGTGCCAGTGACGCCGACAACATGGCGGCGATCATGCAGAAGTCCCGGGACAACGGCCGTACGCCGATGCACTGGAACGCCGAGCCGAACGCAGGCTTCAGTGCGGCCGAGCCCTGGATCGGCGTGCCGGCCAACTCGGCACAGATCAACGTCGCCAGCCAACTCGATGACCCCGATTCCGTGCTGCATCACTACCGTCGGCTGATCGCCTTGCGTCGCACCGAAGCGCTGATATCCGATGGCATCTACCGGCAATTGTTACCGGAACATCCGCAACTTTGGGTGTATCTGCGTGAAGGCCAGGGCGAGCGTTTACTGGTGCTGAACAACTTCTACGGCACGTCCTGCGAAGTCCTGCTGCCGGATGAAGTGATCAGCGAGGCGATGGCCCAGCGTCTGGTCATCAGCAACTACCCGGACTGTCCGCCGCGAAACCGGCAGGTCTCTTTGCGGCCTTATGAGTCGCTGGTTTTACACCTGACCGACTGACCGACCGCTAAAAAAACACCGGTTTTAAAAAACACGCAGAACGCTGCGCGGGGGATTTTTGCGCGCCGTTTTTGTGGCTGCACACAATAAAAATAATGGGGTGGCTCTTGAAAACAATAATAAATCGCAGTCTTGCGCTGGCGTGCGTATGCCTGGCATTGCCTCTTTCAGCCCAGGCGCTGGAGTTCGGCGGTTACTTGCGCAGCGGCGTTGGTACTTCGGTTAACAGCAGTTCCCAATCGTGTTTCCAGTTGCCGGGTGCACAAACGAAATATCGATTGGGTAACGAATGTGAGCAATATGGAGAATTGGAGTTGCGTCAGGATCTGTTCACCCTGGACGACGGGTCGGTGCTCAGCGTCGACGGCATGGCCTCGCTGTATAACAAGTACGATCGCCGCCTGACATTCAAGGGCGATAACGGTTCGGTGCGCCTGCCGCAGCTGTACGCGCAATGGTCGAATCTGCCCAGCCTGAACGGCGGTTCGCTATGGGCCGGTCGGCGTTATTACAAGCGGAACGATATTCATATTTCCGACTTCTACTACTGGAACCAGAGCGCCACCGGCGGCGGGATCGAGGACGTGTTGATCGGCGACCTGAAATACAGTTACGCCTTCTCGCGCAAAGACAACCTGTACCAGAAGGACTACATCAACCGTCACGATTTCAATGTCGCCGGCTTCGACACCAACCCCGGCGGTGAACTGGAGTTCGGCCTGAGCTACATCGACAAACCCGACAGTCGCGACGCACACCGTGGCTGGGCCATCGCCACCCAGCATGTGCAGCAAGGTTTTCTGGGCGGCAAGAACAAACTGGCCTTCCAGTACGGCGAAGGCCCCGGCACCGGGTTGGGCTATACCGGTAACGTACAGCTCGATGACAGCAACAAAAGCTACCGGGTCGTGGAGTTCTTCGACTGGCAAGTGACGCCGCGGTTTGGCGGCCAGGTCCAGGCCGTTTACCAGAAAGATGTGCGTCCGGATGGCAGGGATCAGAACTGGATGTCCGTGGGTGTTCGTCCGGCCTACGCGCTCACCGAGCAGTTCAAACTGGTCACCGAGTTGGGACACGATCAGGTGGACGCCATGGGCGGCACGCGCAAGCTGAGCAAGTTCACCTTCGCCCCGACCTGGTCGCCCAAGGGGCCGGAATTCTGGGCGCGGCCCGAAGTGCGGCTGTATTACACCTATGCCAGCTGGAACCAGGCGGCCAAACGGGCAGCCAATGAGCTGGCGAAGGGGTCGGCCTTGTCGGACACCGGCGCCTTTGGCACGGCGCGACACGGTGCGAATGTGGGATTGCAGGTCGAATACTGGTGGAACTGAAGGCCGCCTACCCGCAACCGCCAGTCTTTTATAAAGAACAAACAGCAGGTGACGTCATGGCTACACCCCAACTATTACAACTGCTGGCACCTTTGTCCGGCGTGCTGATGCCACTGGATCAGGTACCGGACCCGGTATTCTCGACCCGGGTGATCGGCGACGGCCTGTGCATCGACCCAACCTCGCAAACCCTTAGTGCGCCGCTGGCCGGGGTGATCAGCAATGTCCAGGCCAGTGGGCATGCCATCAGCATCACCGACGACAATGGCGTGCAGGTGTTGATGCACATCGGGCTCGACACGGTGAACCTGGCCGGCAAGGGTTTTACCCGGTTGGTGGAGGAAGGCCAGCGGGTTGAGGCAGGGCAGGCGCTGATCGAATTCGATGCCGATTACATCGCCTTGCACGCCCGTAGTCTGTTGACCTTGATGCTGGTGGTCAGCGGTGAGCCCTTTGCGTGGTTATCGCCTGAAACCGGCATGGTGGACGGGGGCCAGCCGCTGCTGAGCTTGCATTGCGTCGAGCAGATAGCCGATGAGCCGGCACCGGAAGAGGGCGAGGCGCTGTTCTCCAGGACCGTGACGCTGGCCAATCCAAATGGCTTGCATGCCCGTCCCGCCGCAGTGTTCGCCCAGGCTGCCAAAGGTTTTTCGGCGAGCATTTATCTGCATAAACAGCAGGAGAGCGCCAACGCCAAATCCCTGGTGGCAATCATGGCGTTGCAGACGGCTTTTGGCGACACCGTGCAAGTCAGCGCGGCGGGCCAGGATGCTGAAAAGGCGATCGATACGCTGGAGAAATTGCTGACCTCTGGCTGTGGGGAAACAGTGTCGGTGTCGGCGCAAGTCGAGGCGCTGGAGCCTTCATCCTCGAAGGTGTTGCGCGGCGTGTGTGCGTCACCGGGGTCGGCCTTTGGTCAGGTGGTGCAGATCGCTGAACAGCGGCTTGAGGTGAGCGAGCCCGGCAGAGGGGCGCAGGTTGAGCGCGAGCAACTCTCGCGTGCCTTGGCCCAAGCGGATCTGGCTTTGCAGCTTTTGCGTGACAAGGCTACCGGGGATGCCCAGGTAGAGATCTTCAAGGCCCATCAGGAATTGCTCGAAGACCCGAGCCTGCTGGATCAGGCCAATGTGCTGATCAGCGAAGGCAAGAGCGCGGCGTTTGCCTGGCGCGCCGCGACCGAGGCGACGGCAGCCTTGTTCAAAGGTCTGGGCAGTGCGTTGCTGGCCGAGCGGGCGGCGGACCTGGCGGATGTCGGCCAGCGGGTGCTGAAGCTGATCCTTGGCGTGCAGGATCAAGCGATCGAGCTGCCCGAAGGGGCGATTCTGATCGCCGATCAACTGACGCCATCCCAGACCGCCGGGCTCGATACCCGCAAGGTCCTGGGTTTTGCCACGGTCGGTGGTGGTGCCACCAGTCACGTCGCGATTCTGGCACGGGCTGCCGGTTTGCCGGCGATCTGCGGCTTGCCCATCCAGGTACTCTCGCTGAGGAACGGCAGCCTGGTGTTGCTCGACGCCGACAAGGGCGAACTGCACCTGGACCCGGAACTGGCCGCCATCGAGCAACTGCGGGTCGATCGCCAGCGCCAGGAGCAACGCCATCAGCATGTCCTGGCGCACGCAACGCTGGCCGCCTGCACCCGAGATGGTCATCACGTCGAAGTCACGGCCAACATCGCCTCGCTGGGCGAGGCCGAGCAGGCCATGTCCCTGGGCGGCGAGGGCGTCGGTCTGTTGCGTTCGGAGTTTCTGTATCTGGATCGCAACCACGCGCCGAGCCATGAAGAACAGGCCTCCACCTACAGCGCCATCGCGCGTGCCCTGGGACCCACTCGCAGCCTGGTAGTGCGCACCCTGGATGTTGGCGGCGACAAACCTCTGGCCTACGTACCGATGGACGCCGAAACCAACCCGTTCCTCGGCATGCGTGGCATTCGCTTGTGTCTGGAGCGTCCGCAACTGTTGCGCGATCAGTTCAAGGCCATCCTTGCCTGCGCAGGGCTGGCGCAACTGCACATCATGCTGCCGATGGTCACGCAGCTGTCGGAGCTGCGACTGGCCCGGCAGCTGCTTGAGGAAGAGGCGATGGCATTGGGGCTCGCTGAACTGCCGAAGCTGGGGATCATGATCGAGGTACCGGCTGCGGCGCTGATGGCCGACCTGTTTGCGCCGGAGGTGGATTTCTTCTCGATCGGTACCAACGATCTGACCCAATACACGCTGGCCATGGACCGCGATCACCCACGGCTGGCCGCTCAGGCCGATAGCTTCCATCCGTCGGTGCTGCGCCTGATCGCCAGCACCGTCAAGGCCGCCCATGCCCACGGCAAATGGGTCGGCGTGTGTGGGGCCATGGCTTCCGAGACACTGGCGGTGCCGTTGTTGCTGGGCCTTGGGGTGGACGAACTGTCGGTGAGCGTGCCGTTGATTCCGGCGATCAAGGCCGCGGTTCGCGAAGTGGACCTGGTGGACTGCCAGGCCATCGCCCAGCAGGTGCTGGGCCTGGAGAGCGCCCAGCAGGTGCGCGAGGCGCTGCGGTTGTACCACGAGGCAACGGTCGATACTTCACTGGTTCTGGAGAACTGAACATGTTCGAGAAAATGCAGCGGGCGTTCTGGAAGGCGTTGACCCCGGATCTGGTGGTGGACGAGCCCAAGGTGATACCGCAATCGGTTGCCGGGTTGGCCGCAAACATCGTGGCGGCGCTGGGCGGTGTGGATAACCTCAAGTCGCAGAAGGCCGTGGCGCTGACCCGGGTTCGGGTGGAGTTGCGGGATGTGGCGCGGGTGGATCGGCAGGCTTTGACGGCGGCGGGGATACCGGGGGTGATGACGTTGGACGGCGGTGTCGTGCATCTGATCACCGGCCTGCAAGCATAAGGTATTCCTGTAGGAGCGAGCTTGCTCGCGATGCTTTTGGTGTTCCCGAAGACGCCATCCTCGGAACGCCGCCCTGAGCAAGCTCGCTCCCACCGGGCATCTGCCATGACGTGATGTGACCAACCGCCGCGCCACCCTTACTGTTTCTCATCCGCAGGTGTATCGTATTCGCCTTTTACAGGCCCCGCGCCTGTCGCTGATACGTGAGGTAGTTGAGTTCATGTCCTTTACCCGTCGCCAAATCCTCGGTGGCCTGGCCGGTCTTGTTGTCGTAGGCGTCGGAGCGGGGGGCGCGTCGCGGTACTGGCTGGGCAAAATGGCCGACGCCGACGCGGGTCATGACTATGAGCTGATCGCGGCACCGCTGGACGTCGAACTGGTGGCCGGGCACACAACCCAAGCCTGGGCGTTCGGCCCGTCGGCGCCGGGCACCGAGTTGCGCGTGCGTCAGGGTGAATGGCTGCGGGTGCGTTTCATCAACCACCTGCCGGTCGCGACCACCATCCACTGGCACGGCATCCGCCTGCCGCTGGAAATGGACGGCGTGCCCTACGTGTCGCAGCTGCCAGTGTTGCCGGGGGAATACTTCGACTACAAATTCCGCGTGCCCGACGCCGGCAGCTACTGGTATCACCCGCATGTGAACAGCAGCGAAGAACTGGGTCGCGGGCTGGTCGGTCCGCTGATCGTCGAAGAGCGCGAGCCCACCGGTTTCAAGTACGAGAAGACCTTGAGCCTCAAGAGCTGGCACGTCGATGAAGCGGGCGCGTTCGTCGCGTTCAGCATTCCTCGCGAAGCGGCCCGCGGCGGTACGGCGGGGCGTCTGTCGACGATCAATGGCGTGTCGCAAGCGGTGATCGACTTGCCCGCCGGGCAGATCACCCGTGTGCGTCTGCTCAATCTCGATAACACCCTGACTTACCGCCTCAACATCCCTGGGGTTGAAGCGCAGATCTACGCGCTGGACGGCAACCCCATCGAGCCGCGGCCACTGGGCAAGGAATACTGGCTTGGCCCCGGCATGCGCATTTGCCTGGCGATCAAGGCGCCGCCAGCCGGTGAAGAACTGTCCCTGCGCAACGGCCCGGTACGCCTGGGCACCTTGCGTTCGGTGGCGAACACCGATGCACCGACCGCATGGCCACCGGCGCTGCCCGCCAACCCGGTGGCCGAGCCGGACCTGGCCAATGCGGAGAAACTCAACTTCAATTTCGAATGGGTGGGCTCGGTATCGGTGAACGTCGACAATGGCCGGCCGCCGAGCCTGTGGCAGATCAACGGCAAGGCCTGGGACATTACGGACAAGACCTGCGCCGACCGCCCGATCGCCAAGCTCGAAAAGGGCAAGAGCTACATTTTCGAATTGAAGAACATGACTCAGTACCAGCACCCGATTCATCTGCACGGCATGAGTTTCAAAGTGATCGCTTCGAACCGGCACAAGGTGATTCCGTACTTCACCGACACCTACCTGCTGGGCAAGAACGAACGCGCCCAGGTGGCGCTGGTGGCGGATAATCCGGGGGTGTGGATGTTCCATTGCCATGTGATCGACCACATGGAAACCGGCCTCATGGCCGCTATCGAGGTGGCGTGATGCGGCAGATTCGTCCCGTGGCGATCATCGATCGCAGCCGTGATCGTGATTTCATGCGTGAAGCCCTGGCGCTCGCCGCCCAAGGCGCAGCGCTGGGCGAAGTGCCGGTGGGCGCGGTGCTGGTGCAGGACGGCAAGATCATCGGTCGCGGCTTCAACTGCCCGATCAGCGGCAACGATCCCAGCGCCCACGCCGAGATGGTCGCGATCCGCGCCGCCGCCCAGGCCGCGAGCAATTACCGTTTACCGGGCAGCACGCTCTACGTGACGCTTGAACCGTGCAGCATGTGCGCCGGGTTGATCGTGCATTCGCGGATCGCGCGGGTGGTGTATGGCGCGCTGGAGCCCAAGGCGGGGATTGTGCAGAGCCAGGGGCAGTTTTTTACCCAAGGGTTTTTGAATCATCGGGTGCTGTTTGAAGGCGGGGTGTTGGCGGAGGAGTGTGGGGCGGCCCTAAGCGAGTTCTTCAAGGCCCGCCGCGCAAAACCCGCAGACTGAACACCAAACCCTTGTGGGAGCGAGCTTGCTCGCGATAGCGGACTGGCATTCAACATCATCGTTGACTGACGGGACGCCATCGCGAGCAAGCTCGCTCCCACAGGGTTTTTCAGTGTCTGGGGTGCTGAATTTATTTGCGGGCGACAATCACCGCCCGCATCGGCGCCGGCAGCCCTTCAATCGTCTTGCTGTGGTCCTGCGGATCCAGGAAATCGCTCAACGACTGATACTTCATCCACTCCGTCCCGCGCTGTTCCTCGACCGTGGTCACGCTGACATCCACGCACTTCACATCGCTGAACCCGGCACGTCGCAACCACAACTCCAGCGCCGGCACCGACGGCAGGAACCACACATTACGCATCTGCGCATACCGATCTTCCGGTACCAGCACCTGCTGCCGATCACCTTCGATCACCAGCGTCTCCAGCACCAGTTCGCCACCCTTGACCAGGCAATCCTTCAGCGCCAGCAAGTGCTCGATCGGCGAGCGGCGGTGGTAGAACACACCCATGGAAAACACCGTGTCGAAGCCTTCCAGATTGGCCGGCAGATCCTCAAAGGGAAACGGCAGGTGCCACGCGTTGGGCTCGGACAGGTAGCGCTGCACCGCCTGGAACTGGCAGAAGAACAGCCAGTTCGGATCGACGCCGATCACGCTGTCAGCCCCGGCACCGAGCATGCGCCACATGTAATAGCCGTTGCCGCAACCGACATCGAGGATGCGTTTGCCCTTGAGGTTCAAGTGCGGCGCGACCCGGGACCACTTCCAGTCCGAGCGCCATTCGGTGTCGACATGCACGCCAAACAGATCGAACGGCCCCTTGCGCCAGGGCGACAAACCCATCAAGGCCGTGCGCATCTGCGTGCGGGTTTCAACGTCGCAATCGGTGTCCAGCGTCAAGCCGTTCAACAAATCGACTTCGCTCGGCTGGATCTTCGGCAAGGCGTCCAGCGCGCTCTGCCAACGCTCCAGGTCGCCATGACCCTTTTCCATTTTCTTGTCGAGTTGCGCTTGCAGGGTGTTGGCCCAGGCAGCCAGGGGAGTACCGGCCAGTCGGCGGGCGAGGGGGGACAGATCAATCATGGCAAGGCAATCAACGAGGCAAAGTTAAGACACTGGAACCACGGCACGACTTTCGAGAACCCGGCCGCCAGCAGGCGTTCGCGGTGTTCTTCGAGGCTGTCGGGCTTCATGACGTTTTCGATGGCGCTGCGCTTCTGGGCGATTTCCAGTTCGCTGTAGCCGTTGGCGCGTTTGAAGGCGACATGCAACTCGGTGAGCAGCGCGTGCTCTTGCGGATCATTGAAACGCAGCTTTTCCGAAAGGATCAGCGCGCCGCCGGGCAGCAGCGACTGGCGGATGCGCGCGAGCAACGCGGTGCGCTGGTCCGGGGCAATGAATTGCAGGGTGAAGTTCAGCGCCACCACCGAGGCTGGCTGGAATTGCAGGGCGAGGATGTCGCCTTCGATCACTTCGACGGGCAGCAACTCCTGGAACATCGAGTCCTGGCCGTTGAGATACTCGCGGCAGCGCTCGACCATGGCGGCGGAGTTATCCACAGCGATCACCCGGCAACCGTCTGTGCGCACATGGCGGCGCAAGGCCTGGGTCACGGCACCGAGGGACGAACCCAGGTCGTAAAGCACGCTGTTCGGCTGAGCGAACTGCGCGGCGAGCACACCGAGGTTTTCGACGATGGTCGGATAACCCGGCACCGAGCGCTTGATCATGTCCGGGAACACCCGCACCACGTCCTCGTTAAAGGCGAAGTCGGGCACCTGGGCCAAAGGCTGGGCGAATAGGCGATCGGGTTCTTTGCTCACGGCGGTTCCAGCGGCGTAGGTGGAAAAGGCCGGCATTTTAGCCAACTTGGCGCGGGGATGCGCGGGTTGTCTGATAAACCGTGTTTACCCTTCAGCGCGGTTTCTGAGTGAACGCCGACGCTGTGATTCCCCATTGCCCCAGCCAATAGCTGAGGATGATCACATAAGGCGCCGAATGGAACGGCGCGACAAACCTGTCTATGCCAATTACGCTGTCAGAAAACACAAACGCCACCGCGCCCGCCGCCGCCAGCAGCGCCGAGCGTTGGGGTACGTCGCTGCCGAGTCGGGCCAGCGCCCTCCAGAGCATTGCAGTGATGGCCAGGCCATAGATGATCACCGGGATCAGCAATGTCCCCAACCCGTGAGCAATCAGAACCCCCAGCAGTGCTGCACCGACAACCAGCGCCAGGATCAGCGGCACCACCGCCAACCGCCGACAATCGCTCAAGTAGGCTTTCAGATACGCCAGGTGAGCCAGGAGAAACGCACCGAGGCCGAACACAAACAAATCCCCCGGCCACGCCAGCAGCACATCGCCGAGCAGGGAGCACATCAAGCCAAGGCTGATCCAGCGTCGATACTCGCCAGGCGGTGCGTCGTGCAGCCAGCCGAGCAAGGCGAGTACCGGCAGCGGCTTCACCAACAGGCACATCAAGGTGGCGTGCACGCTCAGGCCGTAAAGAAACGTTATCGCGCCCATCAACGCCAGAATCAGCCAGCCCACAATCAGTTAACCGAGATCGCGCAGTCGAAGGTTTCCACCGGCAATACTTCCGGCGCCCAGGGCTGCTGGGAGGTCAAACGCAAGCGTCCCGTGCCGGTAGCGAATGTCTGAAAGCGCCAGGTCGACACACCGGCGGCACCGACAACGCCCGCATCCTCCGGGTTCCGATATACCTCCGGCCCCAGTGAGCGCAACACGCCACCGGCGGAATCCTGTATCGCCCAGCGGTAACCCGTGGTCGGGTTGCTCGGCAGGATCACGATCAAATTTTGCCCACTGTGCAGTTGCACCGGGCATTCGCTTTGTTTCTCCACGGTCACGTTTTGGGCCGGTTGCGTGGCGCAAGCGGCCAGCAGGGTGAGGGCGAGGGGAACTAACAAGCGGGTAGGGGACATAAGTCAGCAGCTCCGGCGTTCACGACGAACGGCGAGCATAGCTTAAGACGATACAAAGTGTGACCAGAGCCTTGGAAGAGAATGCTGGTGGATCAGGCTCTGGAGCGGGGGAAACTGTGGAGCTGATTAAGCATTTAGCCCGTAATGTCGAGCTCGCCTTCAATCTCGAGGTTGTCCGGGCTATAGAACTTCAGGTTAAACGTTAGTTGATACCTTTTAGTGGCATTGTTTAAGGTGGCGGTGAACGTTCCGGCGTACGCGGATTGCATCATGCTGCCGCTGTAATACTTAACGGAACGCAAATACCCTTCACGCACAAAGTTTTGTTCTCCGCCTGGCGTGGCTTCATCGATATCCAACTCGAAAGACATCCCGTCTGGAAAGCCTGGGTTGACATGCGCCTCAATGACAATCCATTTGCCAGAGCGGCTTGCGAAAACCATCTCGGAATTGAAGAATTCTTGATCGTTTCTTTTGGCTTTGAAGTAACCGGTAGCCTGTGATCGAGTCGTCGGTTTTAGGTGGGTCATGAGTGGGCCTGTGAATAAATAGGAATTAAGTTTGAATTGAAAATTTAGCATCACTCTTTTTGAATGGATACTGTCAATTGTGCTAGTTTTTTATATTTAAATTTCGGTAATTTGCCGGTTTTTATGCGAAGTGGCAATTTCGATAGAGGTGGAAAATAACTTGGTTAGTTTTCCAGGCAGAAACAAAACGTGCCTTCGGCTACAAACTCATGATTTTGTCTGTCTTTGAATTTGACGTCGAATGTGCCGGCATATTCTCGCGTGTCAGCGTTCACGGACAGGTTCATGACACCCTCAGATGCCCAGTAGCTGGTATAAGGCGGCAGGAACTCTGTAAAAGCGATCTCGATCAATTGATCGGGCGAATTTAATGGGTAAGTGCCGGTTTCAATGTTCTTCGGCAGGTAAATATCTAAGGCACGATCTTCAGGGGTGTATTTTTCACCGGCTTTGAAAATAGCCAGGATTTCCCGGGAGCCGACGCTGCTGTAAAACTCTTCAGAGTCGAATGGGCCACGGTCCTGAACGGTGGCACTCAAATAGTTTTTCTGGCAGCAACGGTGGAACGCTCTTTCGTCATTGATGCACTGATCGACAAGGCTTCTTCGTAGTTGGATATTCATGGGGTTCATCTCTTTCAAGGATCGTTGGAGCCTTGAATTTACCGTCAATGATGAATCCGGAATACTATTGGAATTAACAGGTTGTACGTAAGGATGTTTCAGTTTGCAGGGTATTGTTCAAGGCAAAAAAAGGCCAGGCAATAGCCTGGCCTTTTTAGTGTCGGGTTTGCCGGCTTAGAACAACACTTTCGCCACATCCGCAAAGCGCTTGGCAAAGTGCACGGTTATCCCTTCCTTAAGATAATCCGGCAATTCCTCGAAACTGCCACGGTTCGGCTCCGGCAAGATCAACTCAAAGATCTTCTGCCGCCGCGCCGCAATCACCTTCTCGCGCACCCCGCCAATCGGCAGCACATGCCCGGTCAACGTCAGTTCGCCGGTCATGGCCACGCCTTTTTTCGGTGGCTGGTTACGGGCCAGGGACAGCAGGGCGCTGGCCATGGTCACGCCCGCGCTCGGGCCGTCTTTCGGGGTGGCGCCTTCAGGAACGTGGAGGTGGACGAAGGCTTCGTCGAAGAATTTCGGATCACCGCCAAACGACTTCAGATTGGAACTGACGTAGCTGTAGGCGATTTCCGCCGACTCCTTCATGACATCACCCAGCTGCCCGGTGAGTTTGAAACCACGGTTCAAGGTATGAATCCGCGTCGCTTCGATCGGCAGGGTCGCGCCGCCCATGCTGGTCCAGGCCAGGCCAGTGATGACACCGGTGCCCGACAGTACCTGCTCGTTGCGGAACACCGGATGGCCGAGGGACGCTTCGAGGTCTTTCGGTCCGAGCTTGATCACCGCTTTCGGGTCGTCGATCAGCTTGACCACGGCCTTGCGCACCAGTTTGCCCAGTTGTTTTTCCAGCTGGCGCACCCCGGCTTCACGGGCGTAGCCATCGATCAAGGCTTTCAACGCACTGTCGCTGATGGCCAGGCTGCCTTTGGACACGCCGGCTTTTTCAAGCTGCTTGGGCCACAGGTGTCGCTTGGCGATGGCGATTTTTTCTTCGGTGATGTAACCCGACAGGCGAATCACTTCCATCCGGTCCAGCAACGGGCCCGGGATCGAATCCAGGGTGTTGGCGGTACAGATGAACAGCACTTTCGACAGGTCCAGGCGCAAGTCCAGGTAGTGGTCGAGGAATTCGACGTTCTGTTCCGGGTCCAGGGTTTCCAGCAGCGCGGAGGCCGGGTCGCCCTGATAGCTCTGGCCCATCTTGTCGATCTCGTCGAGCATGATCACCGGGTTCATCACTTCGACGTCTTTCAGCGCATGGACGAGTTTGCCCGGCTGCGCGCCGATGTAGGTGCGGCGATGGCCCTTGATCTCGGCTTCGTCGCGCATGCCGCCGAGGCTGAAGCGGTAGAACGGCCGGCCCAGGGATTCGGCGATGGATTTGCCGACGCTGGTCTTGCCCACGCCCGGCGGGCCTACCAACAGCACGATGGAACCGCTGATCTCGCCTTTATAGGCACCCACCGCGAGGAATTCGAGGATGCGGTCCTTGATGTCGTCGAGACCGGCATGGTGTTTGTCCAGCACCTTGCGCGCATGCTTGAGGTCGAGTTTGTCCTCGCCGTACACGCCCCACGGTACTGCAGTCGCCCAGTCGAGGTAGTTGCGGGTCACCGCGTACTCCGGCGAGCCGGTCTCGAGGATCGACAGCTTGTTCATTTCCTCGTCGATGCGTTTCTGCGCCTGGGCCGGCAACACTTTGCCTTCCAGACGTTGCTCGAACTGTTCGATGTCGGCGCTGCGGTCATCCTTGGTCAGCCCCAGCTCTTGCTGTATGACCTTGAGTTGTTCCTTGAGGAAGAATTCGCGCTGATGCTCGCCGATCTTGCGGTTAACCTCGGCGGAAATCTCTTTCTGCAGGCGCGCGACTTCGACTTCCTTGCGCAGCATGGGCAGGACTTTTTCCATGCGCTTGAGCATCGGCACGCAGTCGAGCACTTCCTGCAGTTCGCTGCCTGTTGCCGACGTGAGCGCGGCGGCGAAGTCGGTCAGCGGCGACGGGTCGTTGGGGCTGAAGCGGTTGAGGTAGTTCTTCAGCTCTTCGCTGTACAGCGGGTTGAGCGGCAGCAACTCCTTGATCGCGTTGATCAGCGCCATGCCGTAGGCCTTGACCTCGTCGGTCGGCTCGGTGGGCTGGTGCGGGTACTCGACTTCCACCAGATACGGCGGGCGATGGTGCTTGAGCCAGGTCTTGAGACGTACACGAGTCAGGCCCTGGGCGACGAATTGCAGTTTGCCGTTTTCGCGACTGGCGTGGTGCACCTTGACCAGCGTGCCGTAGAGCGGCAGGGCCGAGGTGTCGAAATGGCGCGGATCTTCCTGGGGCGTGTCCATGTAGAACAGGGCCAGGCAGTGGTGATCGGATTTGCTCACCAGATCCAGGGTTTCAGCCCAGGGTTCTTCATTGACGATAACCGGCAGTACCTGGGCCGGGAAGAACGGGCGGTTGTGGATCGGGATGATGTAGACCTTGTCCGGCAGGTTCTGGCCTGGCAGGGCGAGGCCTTTGCCGGTGGAATGATGTTCAACGTTCTCCGGGTCGGCGTATTCGCTGGGGTCTTCAGGGAATTCTTGCTGGTCGCTCATGGGGCACCTGCGCAATGGAGTATGGGTCTTAGATGGGGCAGGTGGAGGGTGGTTTCAATGGCAGGGGCAATTCGTGCGCTCTGTTCAGGGTTTGGACAGGTCGTCAATCGTCGGTGTGGCGGGTTCAAAACAGATGGCGTGCCAGTTGCCTCGGGCCATCGCCCGCCTGATCGAAGATCCATTGCTCCACCCCCGGCAATTTTCGTAAGGCCGTGTAGACAGCCGAGACATCTTGCAACGTGCACAGCACATGCACGTTAGGGCCGGCATCCACCGTCGAGCACACTTGCAAGCCGTCGCGCCGCAGTTGTCGAACCCGCGCCAGAATCTCCAGCGTCACCGGTTGCCAGTAAAAGATCGCGGGTTTTGAAGTCATGGCGATCATGTGCATTTCCACGGCTTCGCGCTCCACGGTATCGGCCAATGTGTCGAAGTCGCGGTTCAGGATGGCTTCGCGCAGGGTATTGAGTCGCTCGGGCAACTGGGTCAGGCGAGCCGCGTAAAAAGGGCTGCTGGCGGCGAGGCGATGGCCTTCTCGGGAGCTGATGTTTTTGTGCCCGGCATCGACGACAGCGATCAGGTCATGCAGGGGCCAATGCTGCGCGGGTGCGAACTGTTCTGCGGGGCAGTGCAGTTGGCCAGGATGGCCTGGCCACTGCACGAACCCGCCTATGACCGAGCGCGCTGCCGAGCCGGAGCCGGACAGACGTGCCAGTTGGCTGAGGTCGGGACTGTTGAACGATTGCCCGCAACGCAACGCGAACGCCAGTGCCAGCGCACTGAACCCGGAGGCCGATGAGGCAATGCCCGCACCGGTCGGGAAGCTGTTGACGGTTGCAATGCGCAACGGCTGCCAATCGTCGAAGTGTTGACGCAATTGCTGTAGATGCTGTTCGATCCCGCGGCGCATGGACGCTTGAGCAGGTATCAGTGAACCGCTGGCTGTTTTCCACAAAATCTCATCGCTCGTGCCGCTCGTTTGTCGCGCTAACGTGCAATAGCTGACGCACTGGTTCAGGGTCATCGAGAGAGAGGCATTGTTGGGCAAAGTCCGTTGGGCATCGCTCATGCCCCAGTATTTGATCAGCGCAATATTGCTGGGCGAGGACACGCTCACCTTATTCATGTTTCGCAGACCTCCAAACCATCGACGGCCAGTGGCGCGTTGATTCTGCGAAATTGCGCCAGTTCCGGAAGGGCCGGTGCGCCGATCACCAGCAGCGCGCCCGCCTGGTCGCCGGAGAGTGCACCGGCGCCGCAGATTTTTGCCGCACCGCCGACCCTTTCGATGGCCCGAATGACCTTGGCAATCTTCTTCGGCACCACGCCAAGACACTCCAGCGCCTGTTCATAGTCACGTAGCAGGTGCTTGAGGGTTTCGGGCATCAGGACGGGCCGTTGCAACAGGCTTCGAAAGCGTTCGGCACTGTGGCGCATGCTTTCCAGCAGCGGATTGTCGGGGCCTTCGAGCCGGTAGCGGGTGGCGGCGATCACCTGTCCCGTACTCTCGCGAGCGGGACCGGTGTCGTAGAGCTCGACGTCGCGCAGTTGCAGCCACGCCGCACTTTTGGGCCAGGAAATCAGCTTGAAACTGCCATTTGCCATGGGGCGCCGTTCGATTGTCGAACCTCGGAGGCTGGTGTTGTGATCGATCCCCGACGGTTGGCCGTGCTGGTAGCGTTCGATACTCATCGCCAGCGGCTCCAGCGGGTGCCGGGGCGGTTTCAGGTTGAAAAAACGCAACAGCGCCGCTGCCAGGCTGACGGCCAATGCACCCGAACTGCCGAATCCGGCGTTGGCCGGAATGCTCGATTCCACTCGAAGAGAAAAACCTCGCCAGTCTTCAGGCGCCAGCCTGAGCAGGAGTTCGCCGATGGCGCATTTGATCAGATGGTCGGCGTCGGTGGCCACTTCATAGGCAAAACCCTGTGCGGACGATTGGCGCACGCGCCCCACGTAGTCGAGCAGGGTTTGAAAGGTGTAGCACCGATGAAGGTTGAGGTCGGGCAATTGCAGCTCTATCTGCCCGTCCCCGCGCGGTTGCACCTTGATCGTGCAATACAGGCCCAGCGCAGTGGCAATGGCAGGGCATCCATGCAGGACGGCGTGCTCGCCCATCAGGATTATCTTGCCGGGCGCGCGCGCCTGGATGGTCATCGATGTCATTGTTCAGCGGCCCAGTTGCACATGGGCCTGGACCAGATGATGAGACGCCTGGGCCGCCATGATCGACAGTTCCCCGGCCAACACCAGCGCGCCGAGTATTTCGGCCAGGCGCAAGGTGTCGACGCCCGGCGCCTTGGCCCCGGGGACGATCCCCATCAACGCCAGCGCTTCTCGTTGAGTCCCGAGGCCGGTGCCGCCTCCGACGGTGCCCAGGGGCGTATCCGGCAACAGGATCGACGCATACAGGGCCCCGTTTCCCCTGTCTTCGATGCAGGTAATGCCCATGGCACTTTCCGCCACTTGGGCAACGTCTTGTCCGGTGGCGATAAAAAAGGCTGCAAGAATATTTGCATGATGGGCGTTACAGCCAATCGCACCCGCCATGGCCGAACCGAGCAAGTTCTTGCGGTACTGGACTTCACACAGCGATGCGGCATCGGTTTTCAGGATGTCGCGCACGATGTCGGCGCTCAGGCAGGCTTCGGCATAAATGCGTTTGCCCCGACCATTGAGGAAGTTGACCATGGCGGGTTTTTTGTCGGTGCAGTAATTGCCCGAGATGCTGATGCAGGGTACGCCCGTTGCCGGGCTGATCAGTTCAGTAATGGCTCTGTCGCAAGCGATGCTCGCCATATTCATGCCCATTGCATCGACGCTGTTGAAGCGAAAACGCAGGTAGATCGTGCAGCCAACCGTAGCCGGTGCGATGTCCTGCAACGTCAAGTGATGGCTGTCCCGCTCGCACAGTTGTTTGATCTCGTCGAAGTGGGTGTGTACCCACGCCAGGAAAGCCTGGGTCTGGATGATGCCGCTGGAGCGAAAGACCGGTGCTCGAGTAATCCCGACATCGTCGACCCGGACTACCGCACCGCCGGCAGCACGCAACGCGCTGCACCCCCTGGAAACACTGGCGATCAACGCGCCTTCGGTGGTGGCAAGCGGTGCAAAGACCGGTTCTCGAGCGGTGATGGCCCGGCCATTGACCCGCAGGGGGCCGGCGACCCCCACGGGAATCTGGATGGCACCGATAAAGTTCTCGCACTTGGCGGACTGCGGATCGAAGGTGTAGTCACCGATCGTGCCGAGCGGCGATCCGGTGATACGTTGCAAAGCCTCACGGCGCACGCGTGAGGCTTCCTTGCGTGACAGCGTCGCAGGCAACTGGTGCAAGCCGATATCACCCTTGACCAACGCCTCTGTCCAATGAGTGCGAAATTGGGTGTGGGACATGGCGGGCTCCGAGGATCAGCGAGTGCGAACGGTTGTGCGCTTGCTATGGATCTTCCTTGGGGGCGCAGACGACAGCTACTGTCATTGTTGCCAGTTTTTTAGATCGATTGGTTATTGAACGCTTATTGCGATGGATCAATTTGATCCAACACCCGATTCGCCGTGATCTCCGCGAGCATGATGCTATTTGAAATACCCAGAAGAGCATTGCGCGATCCGCCGTCCAGATGATCCACCAGGTGATGGACCATCACATCGACCGATGCCAACGTCTCGACCAGATAAACCACGAGGGTTTCGGTCGTGGCCTTTGGGTCCACCGTGAACAGGGTGCTGGGCGTGCGCGGGGTGGCTTTGATGTCGGCAGTCGACGGGAAATGGAGATCGAGGGCGCGTTCGGCGGCTTCGTTGAGTGTGTTTGAATCGGCGGATTCGCAGGGGGAGACGGCGTCGGTTTCGGGGGGATTCGGGGTTGGTTTGAACATGGTGAAGCTCCATTCGAAGAAAGAGAGTTCGCCACGACTGCGACCAAGCAGTTGGGTGGCGAACCGTACGCAGGTTGGTCGACCAGGGAATGGAACCCGGCAGGGCCGAAGCCCTCCCACGCACAGCTCGCCATGAAGCAAGCACGAAAAGTGCGCCATTCTAAACCTGGGCGACCAAACCCGTTCGCTGAATTTGCAGCGACCCCGAAGCCTATCCTCCCGACTTCCGACACGGCAACCTATAGAAGTTGTCGGAATCCTTCCTGGTAACCGCTAAATCTGTAGGACGTGCGCAAATTTTTCAGACGGATCACGTACAAATGTGGGAGCGAGACCGGCTTGCCGGCGAAAAACGTCAGAACGCTACGGGGTATCAGGCACGACGCGTTATCGTTGACGACCTTCGCCGGCAAGCCGGTCTCGCTCCTACATAAGGGCAGCAAATCATTCAAATTAGAAGCGGCAAAAACTGGTTATTGTCACCGTGCCGATGCAGGTGACTCGATCTGATCCAGCACCCGATTCGCCGTGATCTCCGCGAGCATGATGCTATTTGAAATACCCAGAAGAGCATTGCGCGATCCGCCGTCCAGATGATCCACCAGGTGATGGACCATCACATCGACCGATGCCAGCGTCTCGACCAGATAAACCACGAGGGTTTCGGTCGTGGCCTTTGGGTCCACCGTGAACAGGGTGTTGGGCGTGCGCGGGGTGGCTTTGATGTCGGCAGTCGACGGGAAGTGGAGATCGAGGGCGCGTTCGGCGGCTTCGTTGAGTTTGTTCGAATCGGCGGCGTAGGGGGAGACGGCGTCGTTTTCGGGGGGATTCGGGGAGGGTTTGAACATGGTGAAGCTCCAAGTAGGTAATGGAGCTGCCATTGATCGCCGCGACGCAATCAAAGGTGGCAGCTGTGCGCAGGTTCGCGGACCGAGCTACTTGGAAAACCCGGCATACCCGAAGGTATCCCACGCACAGCCACCATAAGACCAAACGACAAGCATTGAAGGATTGTCGATTGGGGTGGGTGATTATGCACCAAGTAAGCTAATTCGAGCCGCGACGCCCGGTCGCTGATTTTCAGCGACTTCCAAAGCCTATCTCGCCGACTTCCGACGCGGCAACCGATAGAAGTTGTCGGAATACTTCCCGGTAACCGCTAAATCTGTAGGACGTGCGCAAATTATTTCGAGCCGATCACGATCAAATGTGGGAGCGGGCTTGCTCCGGGCGGCGTTCCGACGAAGGCTGTTTAACATTCCGCATCTGAGTTGGCTGACACACCGCTTTCGCGAGCAAGTCGGATCGCCGCACCGCCGCTCCCACATTAATTCGGCAGTGTGGCAAAAAATTGAGTTCATAAAAAAGGCGACTCCCTCGCAGGAGTCGCCTTTGATTTGACTGCCGCTAAAACTTACTCGGACAGTTTGTACGCAATCACATAGTCACCCTGCTTGGTGCCCAGCGACCCGTGACCGCCGGCGACCACAAGCACATATTGCTTGCCGTCCTTGCCGGTGTAAGTCATCGGCGTGGTTTGTGCGCCGGCTGGCAGGCGGCCTTCCCACAACTGCTTGCCGTTTTTCACGTCATAGGCACGCAGGTACTGGTCAAGCGTACCGCTGAGGAAGCCCACGCCACTGGCGGTGGTGACGGTCCCGCCCAGGCTTGGCACGCCCATGCTCAGGGGGATTGGAACCGGTGAGCTGTCGCGCACGGTGCCGTTCTTGTGCATCCAGATGGTTTTGCTGGTGGTCAGGTCGATCGCCGCCACGTAACCCCAGGCTGGCGCCTGGCATGGCAGGCCCATGGGCGACAGCAGTGCTTCGAGGACCACGCCGTATGGCGCGCCTTTGTTTGGCTGCACGCCTTCGGTTTCGCTCTTGCGCGGGCCTTGGGCGGCGATTTCCGATGCCGGGATCATTTTCGATTTGAACGCCATGTAGCTCGGGTTCACGAAAGCGATCTGGCGCACCGGGTCAACCGCGATGCCGCCCCAGTCGAACACGCCGAAGTTACCGGGATACACGATCGAGCCTTGCAGCGATGGCGGGGTGAACGGGCCGTCGTAGCGCATGGACTTGAAGTCGATCCGGCAGATCAACTGGTCGAACGGCGTAACGCCCCACATGTCGCGCTCTTGCAGCGGCGGCGGCATCAGGTTCAGCTCGGATTTCGGCTGGGTCGGCGAGGTGCGATCGCCTTCGACAGCGCCTTGTGGCACCGGCACTTCGTGGATCGGCACGATGGGTTCGCCGGTGCTGCGGTCCAGCACGTAGATGCTGCCTTGCTTGGTGGACGCCAGTACCGCCGGCTTCACGCCGTCGGCGGTTTTCAGGTCCATCAGGGTGGGCTGGCCACCGACGTCCATGTCCCACAGGTCATGGTGGGTGAACTGCATGTGCCAGCGCACCTGGCCGGTCGCGATATCGAGGGCGGTGAGGCCCGCGGCATGCAGTTCCGATTCAGGCGTACGATCGCCACCGAACTGATCCGGGGTCTGGTTGCCCATCGGCAGGTAGAGCATGCCGAGCTTTTCGTCGACCGCGAACATGGACCACATGTTCGGCGAGTTGCGGGTGTAGACCTCGTCTGCAGCGATAGGGGTAGTGTCGTCCGGGTTGCCGCTGTCCCAGTTCCACACCAGCTTGCCGGTGTGCACGTCGAACGCGCGGATCACGCCGCTGGGCTCGTCGGTGGAGACGTTGTCGGTGACGTGGCCGCCAATCACCACCAGGTCTTTGGTGACCGCTGGAGGGGAGGTGGAGTAGTAACCGCCTGCGGTGAAGCCGCCGATGTTGGCGCGCAGGTCGACCTGGCCTTTGTCACCGAAGTCTTCGCACATCTTGCCGGTGTCGGCGTCGAGGGCGATCAGGCGCGTATCGGCGGTCGGCAGGAAGATGCGACGTGGGCAGACGGTGCTGACGGGCGTCGTGCTGGCGGTGCCGGTCGGGCTCTGCTCGGAGGCGTAGACGGCGTCATCGTGATAGGTCACGCCACGGCAGGTCATGTGCGCCCAACCCTTGAAGTTCTCCGCGTTCTGGGTGGAGAGCTTCGGATCGAAACGCCAGATTTCCTTGCCGGTGTCCGGGTCCAGGGCGATCACCTGGCTGTGCGGCGTGCACACGTAAAGCATGCCGTTGACTTTCAGCGGGGTGTTTTCGGCGGTGGTTTCACCCGGGTCGTTCGGCCCTGGCAGGTCGCCGGTGCGGTAGGTCCAGGCCGGTACCAGTTTGTTCACGTTCTGCGGGGTGATCTGGGCCAGGGGCGAGTAACGATCGCCGTGGGCGCTGCGGCCGTAGGAATTCCAGTCGCCGTCCGGCATGGCCGGGGCGGTGTTGGTCATGCCCGGCACGCTGTCGCGGTCCAGTTGGCCTTTGATTTCACCGGGGTTGCTGAATTGGCTGGCCAATGCAGTGGCACCTGCGAGCACCACGGCCACGCTCAGTGCGCCGGTGCCCATCGGCGCGGCGCCTGCGCGCAACAGCGGACGACGGAACCATGGCAGCAGCATGACGATGCCCAGCGCAAACAGCATGGCCAGGCGCGGCACCAGTTGCCACCAGTCGAGGCCGACCTCCCACAGGGCCCACACCGTGCTGGAGAACAGCACCAGTGCGTACAGGCCCAACGCAGCGCGGCGCGCGGCAATCAGCAGCACGCCGGTGAGTGCCAGGCCGATGCCGGCCAGCAGGTAATATAGCGAGCCGCCGAGCAGGCTCAGCTTGATTCCCCCGGCCAGCATGGCCAGGCCCATTAGCAGAAGCAGGATGCCGAGCAGGCTCGGCAGCAGACGGCTTCGACTCAAAGCACCATCAGTGCTCATAGTGTGGTTCTCCGTGACGTTTCAAGTAGTCCCGCGCAAGTTCACTGTAGATGACGATCCTGTGCGGGCAGGGTTCATATAAAAATGCTTCGGTTGAATGCGGCCTCCTGTAGGAGCTGGCTTGCCAGCGAAAGCGGACTGTCAGTCGACATCTGCGCTGGCTGACACACCGCTTTCGCTGGCAAGCCAGCTCCTACAGGGGTTTCGTGTGGATCAGAACGATGACTGGACCTTGATCCCGCCAATCAGCGCGTCATCGACCCGGTCCACGCCACCGGGGTGGCGGATGTATTGCAGGTTCGGGCGCACGGTCAGCCAGTTCGTGACGTGCACGCCGTAATAGAGTTCGGCGCTGTATTCGGTGTCTTGCGGTGGCAGGAACGCCGGGTCGTTGTAATCAGATACCGCACGCGCCTGGTTGGTCGCCTCGGCGTTCTTGCGGTAGGCCGGGTTGACGTGGACGCGGGCCAGGGCGAAACCGATATCGTCCCGGGCGCGGGCATCGAACAGGCCTTTGTAGACGACGCCGGCCTGGACATAGTTGTCGATGGCGTTGGTCTTCTTGTCGTGCATCGTGCCGTTGGCGAACACGCTCAAGCCGCGAGAATGGTCGCTGGCGCGGCTGGTCAGCTGCTGTTGCACGCCGAGCCACACGCCATGCTTGCTGGATGCGCTGCGGTAAGCCTCGCCACTCAGGGCGGCCGGCTGGCCATTGCTGTCCTTGTAGGCATCAGTGGCGTCGGCGTTGCTGTAGTAGTAACCGGCGCGGTATTCCCCCGGCAGGCCATTGAGCTTCGGCGACCACACCAGCTCCACCGGCAGGATTGCACCCTGGGTGCCGCTGCCGCTGAGCTTGAATCCATTATCGCGATCCAGGTTCGACGGGTTTTGCTCGTAAGCGCCGATCTGTGCGTAAAGCTCGGGTGTCAGGTGATATTTGACCCGCATCGCCCACTGGCTGACCGGCCAGTTGTACCAGATGCCCCCGACCCAGTTGCCGACCTGGGAGCCGCAGAACGCCAGGTTCTGGAAATCGCAGGGAAAGCTGTTGAAGTCCTCGCCTTCACCGAAGCGGCCGACCTTGATGTCGAGCTTCTGGTCGAAGAATTTCTGCTGATACCACATCTGCGTCAGGCGCCAGGTCTGGCCACGGCCCCAGACTTCCTGGGCCGAAGTGAAGCCGCCGACCCGTGGATCATTGATCCGGTCGTTGCTGATGTTGTTGCCGCTGCGCTCGGTGATCGTCAGCTGGAATTCGGCGTCGTCCCACCCGAGGATTTTCTGCAGGTCCAGATGGGTGCCGAAGCCGAACTGATCGCTGTAGCGGGCGGTGCGATCGTGGTCGTAGCCGCCGTGCAGGTTGCTGCCCATTTCACCGGTGTAATCGACTTTGAAGTCGTAGCCTTTTTCCGATAGCTCGGTTCGCGTGCCGTTCCAGTCGCCGAGCATCCACGGTGAGTCACTGTCGAAAGCCGGGGCAGCCTGGACGCAGGTAGCGAGGCTTAAAGCGGCGAAACCGCCCATCAGGTTCAGGACTTTTCGGCTGGCAACAGTCGTGCAGACAGCGCTGTCTCGCGTAGATTGAAAATAAGGCATAGAGAAGGAATTCTTGATCTTTTTCTGGGGATGAACTGAAAGCAGCAGGATGAAGCGGGCGGCAGAAGCGTTTCAGCTTGGCGGGTGTAAGGATAATGTCCTGTTACAAATAGAGAAAGGGCTTTTACTGACATGCAGCGTTTCGGAATTGGTAACAGTAGGAGCAAGCTTGCTCCGGGCGGCGTTCCGACGATGGGCGTGAACGATGACGCGTGCTGTCTGGATGACCGCGCCGCCTGCAGATTTTTCGCGAGCAGGCTCGCTCCTACAGTTGAATGATGTTGGATCGGACTACATTTAACAGACGGACACACATCGCTTCCCCCCAACGAAGCCCTCGGCTAATGTGCGCGGCTTCCAATTCCCACTTCGCTCGAAGGCCTGGCATGACCGAACAGAACAACAACCCGCTGCACGGCGTGACGCTGGAGCAGATCCTCAATGCCCTGGTTGAGCACTATGAGTGGCCGGGGCTGGCCGAGCGCATCGATATCCGCTGCTTCAAAAGCGACCCGAGCATTAAATCGAGCCTGACCTTTCTGCGCAAAACCCCTTGGGCACGGGAGAAGGTCGAACGCTTGTACGTGAAATTGATGCGCACCAAGCGCCCGGTCTGAGCATGCTCAAACCCTCCGTTGCGCGACGTCGTTTCGTTGCCGTGGCGGCCTTCCTCGGCTGGGCGGGATTGAGCATTCAGTTGTACCTGATTCTCTACCTGCGCTGGAGTATCGAAGCCAGCCTGCTGGGCGGGTTGATGAGTTTCTTCAGCTATTTCACGGTGCTGACCAACACGCTGGTGGCCACTGTGCTGACCTGTGAGCTGACGTCCCGCGAGTCGGCGGCGCGACGCTGGTTTTTGCTGCCGGGGGTGAGCAGTGGCATAGCGGTGAGCATGGCTTTGGTGGGGCTGGCCTACAGCCTGTTGTTGCGCCATTTATGGCACCCCGAAGGCTGGCAATTCCTGGCTGACGAGTTGATGCATGATGTGATGCCGCTGCTGTTTCTGGGCTGGTGGTGGTGCTGTGTGCCCAAAGGCACCTTGCGTCTGTGGCACATCGTGCTGTGGTTGATTTATCCGCTGGTGTACTTCGCTTATGCGTTGCTGCGTGGGCATATGCTGGCCGCGTATCCGTATCCGTTCATCAATGTCGACAAGCTGGGTTATCCACAGGTGTTCATCAATGCGGGGGGATTGCTGGTGGGGTTTGTGGGGATTGGCTTGCTGGTGGTTGGCCTGGATCGGTGGCGGCGTAATCCCTGAATCACCAAGGCCCCTGTAGGAGCGAGCTTGCTCGCGAAAAACCTGAGAACGCCGCGGGGTGTCAGTTTCCCAGCGTTTTCGTTGACGACCATCGTCGGAACGCCGCCCGGAGCAAGCTCGCTCCTACAGGGGGGGGCGGGTTTATTCTTCGGTGGTGTCGTCCAGCCGCCAATAGCCGACCGCCTTGACGAACGGCTCGTCCAGCCCATGCTCATCCAGCAGCACCCGGCGAATCTGCCGCGACACTTTGCTTTCGGTCGCCACCCAGGCGTACAGATTGCCACTGGGCACTTGCAGTTCTTTCACCGTGGTCAGCAGGTTATTCCGGCCGCCTTCGCGCAAGACCCAGATCACATTGACCTGCGCCGGGCTTTCGAGTTTTTGCTGTTCGGCGCCGTTCTCCACTTCCACAATGACCAGTGCCCGCCGGTTGGCCGCCAGGCCTTCCAGGCGCCGGGCAATGGCGGGCAGGGCGGTTTCGTCGCCGATCAGCAGGTAGCTGTCGAACATATCCGGCACGATCATCGAACCCCGTGGCCCGCCGATGTGCAGGAACTGACCGGGCCTGGCTTGCTCGGCCCAGGTGGCGGCCGGGCCGTCGCCGTGCAGCACGAAGTCGATGTCCAGCTCCAGCGTGTCAAGGTCGTAGCGCCGCGGGGTGTAGTCGCGCATCGCTGGCATCGGTCCATTGTCTTTGCCGGCGCCGATCACCAGGGTTTCCAGCGTCGCCTGCTCCGCTGCGTTCTGTGGAAAAAACAGTTTGACGTGATCGTCCGTGCCGAGGCTGACGAAACCTGCCAGCTCAGGGCCGCCCAAGGTAATCCGGCGCATCCTCGGGGTCAGGTCGACCACCCGCACTACTTCCAGGCGACGACGTTTGATTTCATGCATGACGCGGTGAATGGTGTGCGCGATCACTTCAGTCATTCGCTTTTCTCCGATGCAGTGACAACGGCGGGGCCGTCGACGATGGCTTTGGCGGTGTCATTGAGCAAGGCGGCCACCCGGTGGATTTCTTCCGCGCTCCAGCGCCCGTGATGCAGTTGCAGGGCATGCCGCAGGTTATGCACGGCTTCGTGGATCTCGGCCGGGCGGTCATAGCCGCGCAATGAACGTTTGCTGACGTCAATGCGCATGCGTACGCCCTCCAGGGCAATGGCTTGCTCCTCCAGGGAAACGCGACCGGCGTCGGTCACGCGGTAGCATTTTTTCCCGCCCTCGGCGTCGCCCTGAATCATTTCGCTTTCTTCCAGAAAGGTCAGGGTCGGGTAGATCACACCGGGGCTGGGGCTGTAGGCGCCGTCGAACATGCCCTCGATCTGGCGGATCAGGTCGTAGCCGTGGCACGGCTGTTCGGCAATCAGCGCCAGCAGCAGCAATTTCAGGTCGCCGGGGGCAAATACCCGCGGGCCGCGTCCACCGCGTTCGCGGCCCGGGCGTTTCTCAAAGCCGTCGCGGCCGTCACCGTGTTCGCGGTGGGGGGAATGATGGTCTCTCATTTTTTCCTTCTCTGTGTCGTTTTTAGATACAGCGTAAGATATATCTTATCGAGGCGGAAGACGTTTTTTCAGCAACGCCGACGTCAGCTGACCAGCGGCGCTGCACCAACCGATGGAAATTAGAAGGGGCCGGCAGGATATTTCGCACGGAAGGATTTTTCTGGAAAGTTGAAGTTATTACTCTAATAGGTTTAGAGTTAGTATTCTAAAAGTCGCCAGGTTACTATGTTATATAGTGCAAACTGCTGTATGGTTTTTTCTACCAAACTGTCTGTAGGTCGCAACTTACAGTCATCTTTTAGTATTTGGTTTTTTTGTATCTTTTTCCTTCCAGTCGTGAGGCGGTTGAACTACGCGCTCATCGGAAGTTGCCTGCTTACTTTCCGGGTCGTGTAGCCGAAGATGCACCGGCGTTGAAAGTTGAAATAAAGCGGCCCGACCAGAGGCGGCACGTTTCAACTTTCAATGAATCGATCCCACTAAAAAACAGGTACTTAACAATGTTCAAGAAATTCGCAATCGCTGCTCCTCTGGCTCTTCTGGCACTGGGTTCGTCCGGGGCATTTGCTGCCGGTGAAGCGGCTCACTCGATCAGCGTCATTGCGCACGTGCCGACCAACGGTTTCTACGTAGTGCCCAGGCGCCGCAGTCAATTACCTGATGCACCCTCGGGTGATTCTCGGGCTGTCGGCGCGGCAGATTCGCGAAAAACTGCAATACGGCAGCTCCATCGACTGGACCCTGGCCAATCACATCAGCCTGTTCGCCAACGTGTACCAGACGCAGGATCATGGCACCGGCGTGGATCTGCAAAGCCTCTTCAACTATGGATCCGGTAGCCTGGTGGTCAGCCACAACCGCAGCTGGCTGGACACCACGGACCTCTATGAAACCCTGCCGGACGGCACGCGGATACGCCAGCGAAATGTGTTCGTCGGCAAGACCAGCAACTCATCCCTGGCGCTCAACCATCGGCTGAACAGCAAAAGCTCGATCAACGCCCGGGTTTCACACAGCGAGGGCAATGTCGAAGGCGTCGGCCTGGACCTGGGCTGGAACCAGCGCACCACGCTGTTTGGCAGCGATGGCAACTGGCGACTGTCGGTGTTCGACCGGCCGGGCAGCTACAGCAGTGGCAGTGCGCGCAATCGTGGGGTGGACCTGAGCGTCAACCTGGCAGTGGGCGCGCCCGGCCAGCAGATCACCGGCAGCATCGGTTCGCGCACGGCCCGCGATGGCAGCCGCGACAACAATGGCTCGATCGGTTGGCGCAAGGATCTCAAAGACCATGTACTGCAAAACGTATCGGTGACCGCGCTGACCGACACCTACGGTGTCGGCATGTCCAGCCTGGCGAATTTTCGCACCGATCAAATCAATGGCGATGCTTTTGTCCAGCGTTCGTCCTACAACGGCAACTACACCGGTGGCCTGAACCTGGACAGCACGCTGGCCATCGGCGCACAGAAAATGATGCTGACCAGTCAGCATGAGATGCGCGGCGCGGGACTGATTGTCGATGTGGAGTCGGACATCGATGACATCATCCTGCGCGCAGACGACTACAGCGGCGGCGGTGCGGCGTTGAAGCCCGGACGCAACTTCATCCCGATCACCGCGTATCAGAACAGTTCGGTGAGTTTCGACTTCGAGGGTAACCACGTTCCGGCGGCGACCATCGAACCGGCGCGTACCCGCTATCACCTGAACAAGGGCGGGGTGGAGTACCGCAAGGTCCGCGTGATGAAAACCCTGACCGTGCTCGGCCGGCTGGTCGATGCCAAAGGGCAGCCGCTCAAGGGCCATCACGTGATCAACCACGCCAGTCGCGGGGTGACGGAAGTCGATGGTTTCTTTTCAATGGAAATGAATGCCGGCTCACCGACGCTGGAAGTGCGCCAGGGCAATCAGTTGCTGTGCCAGTTCCGTCTCGATGCCAGCCGACATCGCAGTGAAAACAACGTGTTGATGATCGGGGATCTGCGCTGCACGCCGGACACCCTGGCGGATGTGATGAATATTGAACGGACGGCGGGCTGACCCTATGAAAAAGTCTATGTGTTCCCTGGGGTTGTTCCTTGCGCTGATCGTGCCTGACGTTGAGGCGGTGAATCGGGAAATCCGCGCGACTTTTCAGCCGGATCCGGCGCAGCCGAGCAAAAACGTGTTTATCAACAAAACGCCGAACAGTGGTTATTGCGCGACCTATCCGGGCGAATGCGAGCAACACAATATGTTCAGTATTCAACTGCCTGTTCGTTTCAGTTCCACGCGCGCGCTCTATCAAGGTGAAGTGATCCCGATCAAGGTTCCCGCCAACTGGCGGCGACTGACGGTGACCAATGCTGAAACGCAGGAAACGGAAACCGTTGAAGTGCGCATCACCGGCATCGGTTCGAATTATGTTCTGAGTCATCCGGCTCACGAGCTGGTGGGGATCAGCGACGTCATTGAGGGCCATCGTAAGTTATGGACCAGCAGCAGTTGGGTCTATGCGCCCGCACCCTGCCAGTACAGCGGCGTCGGGGCATACGGCCCTGAACGCTACCGGTTTTTCTGGAAAACACCGGCAGAGGAATCTTGTGTCAAGCGAACGGCTTACCCCATTCCGTCGATGTATTTCGAGACCCTCGATTTCGCCTATGAGCTGCGTACGCCCAACCCGTTGGGCATGTCTTCTGGCCTTTATACCGGCTCTATGCCCTACACCCTTGGATCTCTCGGCGATTTCGATCTGGGGCCGCTGATGACACCGGATGACGCCAACCTGACCCTCGACTTTGTCCTGGATGTGCAGCACACCTTGAAGGTCGATCTGCCGCCGGGTGGTAACAAAGTGGCGCTGGAACCCGAAGGCGGATGGACGCGCTGGATCGAAGGCGGGCGAAAGCCTACGAGGATCTACCGCGAACAACCGTTCTACCTCTCTGCGTCGTCACGCTTCAAGGTGCTGATGCTGTGCAATTCAACGGGTGGTACGGAATGCAAGCTGGGCAGCCCGAAGGGTAATACCACGGGGGTCGAAGTCTTCCTTACCTTACCTGCGGGTATCTCCGGCCCCGGCGGCCCCGACGGCAACGTCACTAGACTTCCATTGCGCTACAACAACTGGGCCGGACCTTTCCAGCCAGGATTGTATGTTGACCGCAAGGCCGGATCGCTGCTTTTCGAGATGACCCCGTTTTCTATCGATTTTCTCCTTCGTCCCGGCATGGCCGACAGGCTGAGCGGCAACATCACCATTATTTGGGACTCGGAAGCATGATCGCTGCGCACAAGCCATTTCCAATACTCAGGGAGTTGAAGACGATGAACCGTGGTTTTCTGCTGGGCGTGCTCAGCGTGTTGTGCCTGACGGCGCAGGCCGGTCCACAGATCAATGTCGGCACCGTATACGACTATCTGGATGCCGATAAAAGCACCTACCTCAAGCGGGTGTTCAACAGCGGCGACAGCACCGCTTTCGTCAAGGTCAACGTGCTGGAAATTGTCTACGGTACCGATGGTACACCGCAGGAAATTCCCGTCGAAAACGCCGCCGACGGTGCCTCGCGCAACGGCTTGATGGCCAGCCCGGCACGTCTGATCGTACCGGCCCAGGGCATGCAGGGCACCCGCCTGTTGTACATGGGCGAGCGTGATCGCGAACGTTATTTTCGCGTGCGTTTCGTCCCGGTCGTGCCCGAACAGGAAGACGATTTTGTGGTCAGCGGCGAAGAGCGTGAAGAGTACAAAAAGTCACTGACAGCAGGGGTCAACGTGATGACCGGCTTCGGCACGATTTTCTTCGTGCGGCCCAAAGACGCACGTTTCGCCACAGTCATCAATGACACCGACAATCGCTACGAGCTACGCAACAACGGCAACACGGTGGTGATCGTCGACGAGTTCAAAAGCTGCTCGCTGACCAAAGAAACCGATTGTGGCGCGACCACCAAACACCATGTGCTGGCGGGCAAGACATTCGCCTTCGACAAGGAGAAGGGCCGCGAGTATCGCTTCTTCCTGATCGAGGGCACCGATAAAAAAGTCCTGAAGACCGCCAGCCGTTAGGTCTGTTTTCCATTGACGCATCGGGTAACCAACATGATCAAGCAATGCACCGCCGTCGCGCTGCTGGCTGCCACCGGCCTGACCGGCGCTGTGGCGTGGGCAGCCCGGGAAGAGCACACCTTCGAGGTGTCCCTGACCATCCCCAGCCGCCCGTTTTACGTCATCCCGGCGGAGCCGGACTGGATTCACCGCCCTCAGCGGCTGGAATGGGATTACCCCACTGCAACTATGGGCAGTGTGCAAAAAAACTTCGATGTACGGCATGAGAGCAGCGCCATTGAAGCGCGTCTGGACGCCATGCCTTACTTGACCAATGGCCGGCCTGGGGAAGAGATCCAGTTGCGGGTCAGCTTCAATGGTGTGGAGTTGCAGACCTCGGCCCAACAAGTGCTCTCCCGGGAAGAGGCGGCGACGGGCAAGCGCGTGCCGCTTCAAATCGATCCGGTCAAGCCGCTCGGTGGTTACCGAGCCGGGGATTACCACGGCAACGTGTTCCTGTTCTTCAACGCAACAGCGCCGGACGCATGATGGTTCCTGCGCCCCCAGCGTTGTTCACTCTAGACTGGTTGATAAAAAACGCCAAAGACAGACCTTACAAAGGCGACATCACCGTGATTTGGGATGCGCAAGTGTGAACGCATCAGGCAGAAAGCGGGATGGTCGTGTTGCCGGTCAGCCAGCCCTTGCAGGGGCTGGCTGACCTCACGCTGAGGCAGTCTAGGTCAGAGCCCGGCTCTGGCCATTGCTTCGCGGGTCAGTTTTCTGGCTACCTGGTTTCGCTCCTTTTCCAACTCAAAGATCAGCGGATCATAGAAGTCGTTGCTCATTTCTTCCCCGGTAAAGACGTCGGTGTGAGCAATATTCATCTTATTGGCCAAGTCCTCCAGCGTTTTCTGGCGTGAGGCCAATTGCATCGGGTCCGTTTCGTTCGCCAAATCGTTTTGGGCCTCGCGCAAAGACTCCAGATCAAGGTGTTTTGACGCGAAAGAGCGTTCATCAGCCTCGATTTCGCCAGGATGAGTACTTTTTAAATGGCGTTCCCAAAACGGATTTTCGAAGGAGTTAATCATTGAGTTGACCAGTCCGTCGCCTGCTTCATCGGCGATGATTTTCTTATAGGCCGCGTCAATCATGCTCGGGGTCACCCGCGAGGTACCCTGATACAACATGCCGTCAGACTGCCAAGGTAAATCCAGTCGCTTGGCCAGCCCCGTTTCGTACGCCAGGTGAACTTCCACTTCATCGGGTGCGTGGTAATCCGGTATGGGCGGAACACGTTGACTCATGTCGCGCTGAGCGAGAATCTCCTCTCTGGCAATGTCTCCAACCTTTTCCAGGCGAGCAGTGCTTTTGGCCAATTTGACCAGTCGGTTTTCCAGTTCCAGAGCCGACGTCGACTCTGTGCGCGCCTTCGATACCAGTACTTTCAGTCCCATGCTGTTGAACAGTTGCGACCCGGCGTCACCGCAGGTATCGGGTTGGCTGGCCAGCTGGAACAGTTCTACGCGCAGGTCGGCGTCCAGAGCGGCGGCATCGACCATTTCCCAGACCCGTTTCGTCAGTTGTTGGCGTGAGTCACTGTACTGATAATCCTGGCTTTCTCTTTGCTTTCTGATGACTCTGAAAAAATCAGCAGCGCCAGGCTCGGACGCCAGGTCGTGCCACGATTCATCCCTGTAGGTGCCGACTCCCGTCGAGGCACTGTAAGGTGCCGTGTCGTCAGGTAACATTCTCCAGTGCTTGATTTCATCGGTCGCCGCCGGCTCATAAACCTGTTGAGCGGCCAGGCCCACGGACTCGCGGTACGTTCCCAAGCGAAGTCGGTCGAGATCGGAAAGCTTCGTCGCGTCGAGGCGCGCACGTGCCACGATGAGCGCATGGTCCGAGCCAGGCACTACGTCAGGGACGGTGGTGATCGGGCTGCCCCGCAGGTCGAGAGAAAAACCGCGTGGGCGGGACTTTCTGAATACGCCGTCCATGAACAGGCGTTCCGGCCAGGTATCAAGCCCCGTTGTCCTCAGGCTCAACACTCGCAATCCAGGCATGCGGCCGACATCCAACGGCTGCATCAAGGGATTGCCATCCAGTCTCAACGTTTCAAGGCGGGTCAGGCCTCCCAGTTGTCTGGCGGAGTCGGGCGTCAACCGGATTCTGTTGTTGGACAAACGCAAGGTTTCGAGAAGATGCATCTTGCCGATAGCGGGCGGCAGGGCGTTCAGATCGCTGTACCGGGCGCTCAAGTGACGAACATTGGAGAAGTCGCTCAGCAGGCCCCCGGCGTCGGTGGAAAAACGCGCGTTGTCCAGATTCAGCACGGTGACCTGGTCGAGGTATTTTTTGATTTTTGGCTGTTTTTTCAGGTCTGCCCACCAACGATCGAGCTGGGGGCCCATCAGGTCGGACGACAAGTCCAGCGTGTAGCCGTTTTCCGGATGGATGCTGCTTTCACCGAATGCCTGGCCTTTGCGTTCGAAGCAATCAATCAATCGTTCTTGAATGAAGCTGCCGCCGTTGAACTTGAAGTCATGCCAATCACTGTTGGAGTTGAGTGCATCCACGGTCTCCAGGCTGGGATGATAGTTATAACTCCAGTCGCGTAACGTTTCGCGCAATGCCTGGAGTTCATCCCTAAGCCTGTCAATTGCCTGATCAGGATCGCCCTTGGCCCGTAAGGCCTCGACGAAGGCTTGCGCTTGCTGTTCGCTAAAGTCGGTATACAGATTCATGACTCTTTCTTGCGGCGTTGCCGCGTTTTTGGAGCTCGACGGCCCACGCAGCAGTTTAACGGTTTCAATGTCCGCCACGGCACGAATAGGCGGTTCTGCCAGCGCCGTGCGGCGTTCGGCAGGTGCCGCGGATTTCTCCATGATCCAGACTTTGAACGGATGACCCTGACCGCGTTGGTAACCCAATGCCGCGCGTTTGTCTTCAGGCAGGGCGCGCAGGATCGATTCGTAGAAGTCGTCGGCTTTGTGCAGTTGCTTATTGTCCCTGTCGAGCACCTCGTATTGGCCCTGTTCATTCCTGATCAGTCGGCGAACCGTTGCGGCGTCATCCGGGCCTGCGCTGCAACGCAATGTGCCGTCATAGGTGTCGTCACGCACTTCGATGCGCAGGTCGCTGAACGTGTCGGTGTTGAATTTGAGGGTGTTGAGTGCAAGCCGTTCGGTATCCGGGGTCACGAGCTTGTCGTGATAGAAACCGTCGTAAGCGCGGGCGGTCGAGGCTTCGAAATTGAATTCGCGGGCCTGGGTTTTCAAGCGCAGCGGCAGGCGATCTTCATCGGCCATTATCTTTTGCTCATCGGCCTTGGCATTAGCCAGAACAGTTTCAGCGAGGGTGAGCGGCATGTCCGGGAAGGGTTGCCGCAGCAGGCGGACCTGCGCCTTGCCAGACCTTTCCTTGGCCTGATACATGCGTTTTGATATCTCGCCTTTACGGGCGTCGACGGCGTCGGCCAATCGATCTCGCAATGCCTGGGTACGTTCGGCGTCCGGAGCGTCGGCCAGCAAGGCGTTGATCTCGCTTTCATTCAAAAAGCCCAGCACACGTTCAGGCAGTTTGCCTGAGGTGAGCTCGGCGACACTGATGCTCAATGTATTGGCAGGGGTTGCATCGGCGTTGCCATACCTGTGCGACATCCCTGTCAGGTCAGCGCTTTCAAACACCTCCAGTGCCCGCTCGGAAGGCCAGCCTGGCAACGCCGTCAGTATCGTTTCATACCAATTGGAGGAGGCATCGATGGGCTGCCCTTTGCGAATATTGGCACTCGCGATCCCGACGTCGTCATAAGCACTGAAGCGCTTGATGGTGTCGGTCAGCATGGGGGGAGGCGCAGCGTTCTCGACATGCATACGGCGCAGCGCATTGTCGTCGGTGCCGCTGCTGATGCGGATCTGCTCCCGTTCCGTGGGCGTAAAGCGATCGACACTGTGACCAAGGCGACGCATCAATGTTTCGCCTTCCCAGTCACCCGGATTTTCCGCCTCGTGTACCCAGGCGCCGTGACCGTTATGTTCGACTTCGGGCGAATAGGCATTGGAGCGAGTGGGATGTTTGACACGGTGAGTCGTGATGGTCGGCTCTGGCGACGCCTTGTCGACGAAGTAGAGTTTGTCGTCCAGTGGCAGGATGTGCTGATTGGCGTGTTGATGCAGGCCGTGTTCGTTGGGTTTCGAATCGGGCGTCAGGGTGAGGTTTTTTTGTTCGTAAGGGGCGAGATCCGGGTGCCACAGGGTTTGTTTGCCGTCAGGCAACTTGACCGGTTTCATGCCGTCGACCAGCGGTGACAGTTTCAGCTTGAAAGCGTTGCCTATTTCAGCGCCCGCACCAAACGCCGCCAGTTGAATCACGTCCGTGACCACACCGATCACATGTTCGGCGGCTTCAAGGCCAAGGCCTTCGGCCAGATCGACGATGCCTTCGATGACGTCAGTGGTCATCTGGTAAACGGTGTAGGCCATCATCAGCTCGCCCAACCCCGGCACGAACGGTGTGGCAACCAACAGCGCGACATTGAAGATGTCCGAGACGATTTTCTTGAAGTTGTCCCACCAGGCCCAACGCGCCTTGCTGTCCGTGTCGGCGGTGGACACGGCGATTTCCCGTGCGTCGTTAAGAATCTTGTTGAGCTTTTGCCGGTAGGCATGTGTCCAGTAATCCCGTGACACCGGCAGGGCCTGGAACTGCAGGTGCGGGCTGGACACAGGGTCTTCGCGCCAGGTGGGGCGTTGATCCGTCGTATCCTCTTGCTCATGCCACCTGACCGTCACCAGGCGTTGATCGAGATCGGCGAAAAAATGCCCGCGTTGCTGCTGATCGACGAATTGACTGAAAAATTGTCGATAACGCTGCTTCGATGAGGCGCCGACCTTGTCTTCGCGCAGCTGACGCGACAATTCATCCATGAACGCTTTGGTGGAGTCGTATTCCTTGAGCGGGTGATCCGGGTCATGGGGCACGTAGGCAATAAGGCGCTGAATCCCTCGGCTGTCCTTCACGGCAGGAGTCAGCAGGAGAATGCCGGTCAGACGGGTCTCCATCAACGACAGGTCGCAGCACAGCATTTTTCTGCCATTGAGCAGCAGCTCAGGTGCTTCATCCTGGGCAAGGCTCAGCATCAGCTTGTAGGCGTCGTACTGGATATCCTCGAGGGTCAACGCCAATTGCGCGGCGACGATGAGGGCGTCTTTCTGGCTTTCGGTGACCCTGAGTTTGATGACGGCTTCGGCTACGGGTTCGCCGGGAAGCAGAAAGCTTTCGAGATGTTTCTTGTACAACGCGCCGATGTCCAGCTCACGGCACAGCGCCTGGAACTGGCTGATGGTCATTTTGTCTTTGATCGCAATGACATCGAAGTGCCCGAGATCGTCGGGTTTGGTGATGTATTGCGAGTCGGCAAGGACCGTTTCGGACTTGGCGAAGTTGTGCAGTGCCGCCTCCAGCAGGGAGACGGTCCGGAGGGTGGCGCCGCCCGTGACATCAATCGCATACCAAGGCAATTTCGCGGGCAGGTACAGGCGCAGGTAGGTCGTGCTGACGTCATGCTCGATCCCGTAGCGTTCCTTGAGTTTCGCCTGGAGCAGGGGCGCCGCGAACGAATGGACGTCCTGCAGATTCCCGAACAGTTTGTCGACCTGGTTTTGCGAGGCCCACGCCTTGAGGTTGGCGGCTTTGAGCTTGTCATGGTGGGAGGCGGGCGCTGTGGTGTACCACGACGGCATTGCCAGTGGGGTGGCCGCCAGAGCCAGCCCCCTGCCGAGGGTAGCGGTTTTGAAGTGGTCGCTGGTGGTGTTCTTGATGAACGCGTAGTGCCGGCCTTTATCGGTGTTTTGGGCAGGCGTGGTGGTGTCGGTCATGACAATCATCCTTGATTGGTTTTAAGGATGACCAGCCTATCGGACGACGCTCAAAAAAAAAGTCTGAATAACTGCGCTCAATCGGCGTCTTTTGCGGGTAAACCTTTGAATATTCGAATCTGAAAAATAATTAATTACCGCCTTCGGCAAGAAAAACTCAGGGTTGCGGTTTCGCACCGGCCGCCGCCAGGGACGAACCCTCCACCGGGCGGCAATTTGAAGCGCTGCCCGGTTGCAGATATGGCGTCAGAATCGGCGCCATGCCCTTGAGCACCTGCACCGGCAACGCCGAAGTGAACTTGAACGCTTCGGCCGTGCGCCCGGGCACGAACGCGGTCATGGTGCCGAAGTGTGTATCGCCGATGAAGAACACGAAGGTCGCGGTGCGGTTGATCGATTTCGAGCTGAGAATCCGCCCGCCGGAACCGATGGCTTCGATGCGGTTGTCGCCGGTGCCGGTCTTGCCGCCCATGGCCAACGGTTTGCCATCGGGCGTGATGAAACTGCCGGAGACACGTTTGGCCGTGCCGGCGTCCACCACCTGCGACAAGGCTTCGCGCATGGCCGTGGCCACCTCGGACGGCATCACCCGTTTGCCGGCGTCCGGATTACTGATCAGCTTGGTTTCATACGGGGTGTTCGCCGCGAAGTGCAGGCTGTCGATGCGCAGTGTCGGCATCCGTACCCCGTCGTTGAGAATGGTGCCAATCAGTTCGGCCAACGCCGCCGGGCGATCGCCCGAGCTGCCGATGGCGGTGGCCAGTGACGGCACCAGGTGATCGAAGGGGTAGCCGACTTTCTGCCAGCGCTGGTGAATGTCGAGGAACGCTTCGATTTCCAGCATGGTGCGGATGCGACTGTCGCGGGCACCCTTGTGCCGGCTTTTGAACAGCCAGCTGTAGACTTCCTGGCGTTCGAACTGGCTGGCTTTGACGACCTGGCTGAACTTGGCGTCGGGATGATTCAACAGGTAGCCGATCAGCCACAAATCCAGCGGGTGCACCTTGGCAATGAAGCCCTGGTCCGGCAGGTCATAGGCGCCGGGCCCGTAACTCAGGTACAGCCGCTCAAGACGTTCGTCGGTGAGTTTTTCGGTGAGCTTGGCGCCTTTGAGGTGCGAGCGCACGAAGCTGTTGAAGCTTGCCTGGTCGGCCTGTGGGAATAGATAACGATGCACGGCGGCCATGCGAATCGGGGTCGGGCGCATGCCGTCAAGAAACGTCTCGAGCCGCGCGCGAGTGTCCTTGTTCTTGTACTTCTTCCAGAATTTCAGCAGGAACGAGGAGCCCTCTCGGTCAGCGAACGAGGCCAGGTATTCCTGTCGTCGCGGGTCGTGATCGTCCTTGAGCAGTTCGGCACTGTTGTTGGGACCTGAATAAGTGGTGTAGCGCACCACGTCACGCATCAGCCGAATGAACGGCAGGTTGATCGACTCACGCAGGGCATCGCGCAGCGTCGGAAGGCGGCCGTTGTCCTCCTTGCGGAAGTTGACGAAGGTGTGCAGCCCGCCACCGGTGAAAAAAGCTTCCCCGGGGCTTGCGGAGTATTTGCGGTCGAGCGCGGCGCCGAGCATGGCCGACAGATTGCGGTCTTTATTCTGGATCAGGTAATCGACCGCCCAGCGACTCAGGCGATCCTGGTCCGGGACATCGACTTTCTTCAATTCCGGGACGCTCATCGTGGCGTATTTATCGTGCAGTTCGGCAATGATCTGCAGATAAGTGGTGAGCACGCGCATTTTTGCCGTGGAGCCCAGTTCCAGCTTGCTGCCTTCGTTGATGTCGAACGGCTGGTCGGTGCTGTCGGTCTGCACCCGCACCCGCGAACCGTCCGGTGTCAGCTCGAACAGGGTGAAGCTGTAGCGCACCTGCGTGGTGCTGGTGGGGGTCAGCAGGCGTTCGCCGATCAAGCCGGTCTGTGCCGCGAACTCCGGGTCGGCCAGGCGCTTGAGGTACTCGGTGGCCTGGGTTTGCAGCTCGCCTTGCAAGGTACTGGTCGCCGACAGATCGAGGCGGTCGAGATCGTACAGCGGACGATTGAGCAATCCGGCCAGACGACTGCGCGCCACACTGATGCCCTTGTTGGTTTCGATCGGCTGGATAGTGGGTTGGGTCAGCCAGTCGCGGTAGGTCACCTGGCTGGCCAATGCCGCTTTCGCGAGGGGCGCATCGATCACGCCATTCTGGGCCAGCAGGCGAAGGTGGCTGTCGGTAAGGCTGGCCAATTCATCATGGCCCTTGGTCAGATAATGGGAAGGGCGGCGCTGGGCAATCATCAGTGACAGCATTTCACGCAGGGCCAGACCTTTTTCCGCCATGCTTTTCGGGTCTGTCGCGGCGCTGTTCAGCCGCTCGTTGGCCTCATTGAAGTCGGCGCCGTACCAGACGCGCAAACCTTCGGCCATGCCATGCACTTCACCGTGACCCGGTACGGCCGACAGGGGCACGCTGTTGAGGTAATCGCGAACCACTTTCTGCCGGGCCACGAGGGTATCCGGTCCGTCCTGATAGGCGCGCACGCTGGCGGAAATCATCTGGCGAATTTTTTCCGCGCCCGAAACGGTCAAGCCATCGGGCGAGTGCCGGTATTTCTCAAGTTGCGTCGCCAGGGTACTGCCCCCCGCCGACTGGCCCGGCAGGTGCAGCAATTTAGCGACCTGGGACCAGGCCGCCATGCCGAACCGAGGCCAATCCACCGCGGGGTTGGCCTGGGGCTGACGGGGGTCGAGCAGGAAACGGTTTTCAATGAATAGCAGGCTGTTCACCACCACTGGCGGGATCGCCTCAAAGCTTGAGTACAGTTGTTGCGGGTAGTTGTACTGGTAAAGCGGCGCCGCACGGCAATCGGTGATCGACAATCCAGCTTGAATCTTCTCTGGATAGGGCACGAAAAAGCCTTTGTCGCTGTAGTTCATCAGCGCATCGGAAAAGCGGGTCTGCGAGGCAATCACGTAGTCGCGCTTGAGCAGCCGTGGCAGGAACTCATCCAGCGAGCTGTAGCCCAGACGCAGGTCGAACGGGCCTGCGCCAGGGTAGTGAATGGCGTTGCTGGGGCCGGGTTGCATGCCGTATGTCAGGGACGCGGCAAATTTGCTGACTTCCCGGGATTGAAATTTCGAGGTGCGCATTTCCTTGGCGGCAGCCAACCCCACGACAATCGCGATAATTAGCAGCAACAACCAAAATGCCCCCCAGCCGTGCCGGGAACGACCAGGTTTTTCAGGTAAAGGCGCTTCATCCACTCGTTCAGTCGGAACCACAGTTTTACTCGAATCGGTTTGCCATAAAACACCCATAGTCGACTGATCCATTCCCGCAGATTGATCTGACTTGATTGAAGCTTAGACGGTGGTTGGCGTTGGTGAAAAAATTGTGAGCGTTGTCGATTTTTTTCGATCCGGCGCGTGGGGGAAAAAGGCGGGGGCCGGCGTCGGGATCGAAACGTGGAGGTCACGAGGGAGGCGTTGCCGGCTCGACAACGACTGGATAGCCTTCGTTCGACATTCTGTTTGGCAAACAATCAATATTCAAGTCCAACGGGGATGCTGCTGGCGTCAATCATCAGTCAAAAAACGGATGAATAATATTTGGTAATCATCCAGGACTGTCTGTCTCGGCAAGGAGGGTATTTACTCGAATTACTTTTTTTACATCAAGGATGATGTTATGGCTGATCAGTCCACTTCAATAAAAAATGCCGGTCCGGCGTCCGTCGACACCCTCAACGCGAGGGGTGATCAATATCTGGAAATCATCAAGGCGGCAACGCCTCCGGCACTGTTGAATATGTCGAAGCATAATCACGCCACGTTGAAAAGTTTTACCCCCGCTTTGCCCGATTGGTTGAGGATCGCTTCGCAAGAGCAGCGCGCCGAAGCAAGGCGACTTGTCGAGGCGAGTGTGACTGCGCATACGGCACTGAGCGAAGCGATGGCGGGAATGACGGAGCTTGTTGAATTTGCCGAACCGCTGCTGAAGAAAAAAATCAGTGACGTGTTTGGGATGGAGCTTGATGTCAATGGTACGCGCGTCAGACTCACTGAGTCGCAGGGGTTTTTAGCAAGGAAGTCCCGATATCTCAGTCTTTTGGAGGCGGCCCTTCACAACTTCGGTAGATCGGAACGCTTTTTGGATTCTGAAACCTACGCCTATAGGGTTGACTCCGTTTCATCGAAGATTGCGCTCGATGTTGAGCGTTTCGCCAAGTTGTGCCGGGAACTGGACATCGGCAAGCAGTATCAGGCACACATAAAGAATAGTTTGAAATGGGATGATGCGGCCGCACAAGACAAACTACGCGAAGTGTTCGTCAGCTGTCAAAAAGCCGCTTTGAAAGCGTCAACGTATATCGCTCTGCGCAAAGGCGATATTGAACTGAAGCACCAACGCGCCATTCTGCAAATTATTTCCGGGAGCAAGACAGTACGCGTCGACGGGAAACCTGTGTGGTGTCGCGGGTTGAGTTTCATGAGGATGCCGTTGCACGGCTGTATCGTTTTCGAAATGGCCGACCCGAATAACGATAATATTCTAGAAAACGCCCTGGATAAACTTTGGCCAACAGTCGATGGTCAATCCAAAGGCGATTTCATTGCCTACATTCCCGATGATCCCGATCACCCAGTGAAACATTACGCAACGGTCGCCGAGTTCAAAGCTCGCCTGATCAGCCAGTTCGTACAAAAAAATGCGGGCGACTCACCGGGCGCCCCCACTGTCTATCAACGGTTCTTCAGCCGTTTCGTACGACATAAGGGCCGGGCGAAGTATTTCTACAGTTTCACCGAACAAGTTCCGACCCCTGCGCAAGAGGCGCGTCGTCACATTCACTATATCGAGCGTCGTCAAAAGGAGGCGCCTGATTTTCTGCTGCAGTTCAGAGTACTGGATCCGTCGGGAGAGCCTTGGCAACAGCATTTTGATATCTGGAGCACGCTTTACCAGGAGTTCCGGGACGGGCTGTTACGGGATGCCCGCAGCCAGGCAGTTTCCACAGAGGATGCGGATGCCAATGAGCGCCGGGTGTTGATCGCCGATCTGTTGGACAGTGGCCTGACAGCCCTTAATCTGCTCTCCTTTGCAGTTCCGCCCTTGGGCGCGGTGATGCTGGGTGTCGCGGCTGTACAGCTGATGTATGAGGTTGTGGAGGGGCTTGACGACCTCAGTCTGGGTGATAAAGAAGCCGGTTGGCAGCATATTACTGATGTGTTGCAGAACATTAGAGCTGGTGCAGAGACCGCTCCGGTGTTCGCCCTTGTACATCCGGATTTCATCCCGATAGAACTCACCAACGGGGGGAAGCGCCTGTGGAAACCTGACCTTTGCCCTTACCGCAGTGAAGTGTCTCTGGAGGGCATCGAACCCAATTCCCGAGGGCAGTACCCGATTGCCGACAGGCATTATGTAAGGATTGACGGCGATCTCTTTGAGACGCGCCTTGATCCGTTGACGGGTCAATGGAGAGTCGCACACCCGACCAACGCGGCAGTCTATCAGCCGGTGCTTGAGGAAAGCAGCAGAGGCGTCTGGCGCCACACGCTGGACAAGCATGTGAGTGGAGCGGCGTTGGAAAACTCTGGCACTGACACCCCTCATGCCCTGAGGGATAAAGACCCTGTCGGCGAATCGATGACTCGGAGCGAGGATCCATTTGACCCTTCATCTGCGACATTCGAGGGGTTCAGCAATATCACCTATGTCCGGTATGCCACTCAGGAGTCAGTGATTGCTGGATTGAGCCCCGTAAAAGGCATTTATCGAAGCCTCGACGGACAACGGTTTTATATCCGCAATATCGATGAGTCGGGCACGACAGCGGTCTATCGGATCAGAGACTCGTTCAATCTCACTGCCGACACAGTGGATGTCAATGTCGTTGATCCTGGCAATGACGCCTATTCGCCTCTGTGGCTGTGGCGGGCCGGGCCTGATCAATGGCAGCCACTGTCCTTGAAAGGCGGCGCCAGCGAACGCAGGCTCATCAAGACAGCGGATGTTCGGGATTGGAACCGCTTGCCAGCTCAAAGCCGGCAAAAAATAACCTTGAACTCATTTGCCAAGGAGCGCGGGCTCTTCCTTAAAACGTTGGAGCGTTATGTATTGGCGGATGGAACCATTACCGCTGAAGGCGCCGACTTCCTCGCCAGCGGCAACGGATCAAGAAACAAGGTCACCGCGGCACATCTGTCAGAGTGGGAGCGGCTGAGCGCGCGACAGCGTCATGAGTTGACGCGTGAAGGGTTCGCCAACCGCCACCGGCTCGACACCGAGTCGTTCATGAAACATGTGAAGCAGGATGGCACGCTCGACCTGGCAGGAAAGGCGCTCGCAGGAAAGCGATTCAACAGAATCACCGAAGAACATCTGCAGGACTGGTACACCCTGGCTCAATTGCCGGATAACGACATTGCGATGATGGACTACGTTGAGCGAAACAACCTTAATCCTTTGCTCTGGGAGCGCTATGTAAAGCCCAATGGGAATTTTACAGTGGCTGGCAATAATGTACTGGTACTCGGGCTCGATGAGTTCACGCCTGTTACCAATGAACATCTGAAAAGATGGTGGGATATTTATCACGACCCTGACGTTGGCATCGGGATGAACAATTTCCTTGAGTTTAGCAAGATTGATCCATTGGAATGGGCGCATTACGTCAACGAAGACGGGCGTTTCACTCCATCCGGGACCGATCGACTCATATTTGGGGATTTCGACGAATCTGCATCGGTAAATCGCGCGAATGCGACGTCACCCAAGCCCCCAATGGCGCGCAAGTCCTTACGAAGGCGTGTTGGCGACAAGCGCACTGCAGAGGACGACGCGGCCGAGCATAATAAGCGTCGCCGCCTCGATGACCGCGCGACGGTGTCCGGTTCTACCATGGGCGAACATTCGCCTCAATTTGGTCATCAAATCGACAACAGGTTACCGATTCTGCAGGATCCGAACGATGTCACTCGCAGCCTCACTTTGTCGGCAGAAGGGCCGGAAGGCGTGGGTGGCCCGCCAGCAAACATCAACGAAATCGAGGTGACGTACTGGAATAGATTACTTGATGATATCGAGCCTGCCATCGAACGGTTGGAATGGGCGGACGCCATCGTTGCGGAGGTGCGCGACTGGATCAGAAACGAAGACAATCTGGCTTTCCGGTTCGATCAATTGCTGAAGGTTGAAAAGCTCAAGGCCGGGCCGGAAAGAGGTTTGTCGGTGGTGGCCAATCGTGATATCCGTCGCTTCGAAGTACTGGGCCCGTATTCTGGCAAGTTGCACCGTGGCAATTCAACGCTGACTAAAGAACTTAATAACAAAGGTTACAAGGCTGTCGAAAGTTTCTCGTTTTCCACGTTCTCCAATGATGGAACCTTGAGTGCCCATGGTAGCGGTAATGTCCTGAGCCTGGTTAACAGCTATTATACCCGTGGCGAGCCTTTTGGACATGAAAACGTGGCCACGATCAATGTGGGCCGATACATGACCTTCTTTGTTGCCTGGCAAGACATACAAAAGGGCGAAGAGTTACTTCTTGATTATGGTCCAACTTATAAATGGGACTGATGACGCAGGCATTCTCTGAAGGCTCGGCTGATATCAGTTGACCTGACAGGCCTGTAAACACTGTTGCGGCATACGTGCAGTGAACGCGATTACAAGTTTCGTACCTCTCCCCAGCGCATCGTTCACCCGGTCTACAAGCCGGGTGAACATGACGATGCACCATTACCGTGCAATACTGCGCGCCCGTTTCCTCGGCGAATAATCCTACGTAAACCAGGTAATGCCCCTCCGCAAACCGCGGCTTTCCCGAGAGTTCTCGCTGAATGTTGTGGTTTATAGAGTGAAAACCCCTGTCGGAAGCTTTTTATACTGCACGCCCCGCGGATCTTGCAGGTTTGACCCTGCAAGACGGTTCTGCTCACGAAGCAGGTCCGGTTTCAAACAAGCAATGGCTCACCGGCCAGCGCTTGGAGGCTCGGTGGTCATATCCAATAACAAGACGAGGTTGAACCCCTATGCCAGTCGGCAATCACCTGCCCCACGGCGAGACCGCTCAGGGCGGCCCGCTTAAACGCGAACTCGGCGAACGGCATATTCGCTTGATGGCGCTCGGTGCCTGTATTGGCGTCGGCCTGTTCCTCGGTTCGGCCAAGGCCATCGAAATGGCCGGCCCGGCCATCATGCTGTCCTACATCATCGGCGGTCTGGCGATCCTGGTGATCATGCGCGCCCTCGGCGAGATGGCGGTGCATAACCCGGTCGCCGGCTCCTTCAGCCGTTATGCCCAAGACTACCTCGGCCCCTTGGCGGGCTTCCTCACCGGCTGGAACTACTGGTTCCTGTGGCTGGTGACCTGCGTCGCGGAAATCACGGCGGTGGCGGTGTACATGGGCGTCTGGTTCCCCGACGTGCCGCGCTGGATCTGGGCGCTCGCGGCGTTGATCAGCATGGGCTCGATCAACCTGATCGCGGTGAAAGCCTTCGGTGAGTTCGAGTTCTGGTTCGCCCTGATCAAGATCGTCACCATCGTTGCGATGGTGATCGGCGGTATCGGTGTGATCGCGTTCGGCTTCGGCAACGACGGCGTGGCACTGGGGATTTCCAACCTCTGGGCCCATGGCGGTTTCATGCCCAACGGCGTGCAAGGCGTGTTGATGTCCCTGCAAATGGTGATGTTCGCCTACCTCGGCGTCGAGATGATCGGCCTGACCGCCGGTGAAGCGAAGAACCCGCAGAAGACCATTCCCAACGCGATCGGCTCGGTGTTCTGGCGGATTCTGCTGTTCTACGTCGGCGCGCTGTTCGTGATCCTGTCGATCTACCCGTGGAACGAAATCGGCACTCAGGGCAGCCCGTTCGTGATGACCTTCGAGCGTCTGGGCATCAAGACAGCCGCCGGCATCATCAACTTCGTGGTGATCACTGCCGCTCTGTCGTCCTGCAACGGCGGCATCTTCAGTACCGGGCGCATGCTCTACAGCCTGGCGCAGAACGGCCAGGCCCCGGCCGGTTTTGCCACGACCTCCAGCAACGGCGTGCCGCGCCGTGCGCTGCTGCTGTCGATCGGTGCCTTGCTGCTGGGTGTGCTGCTCAACTACCTGGTGCCGGAGAAGGTCTTCGTCTGGGTCACCGCGATTGCCACCTTCGGCGCGATCTGGACCTGGGTGATGATCCTGCTGGCCCAGCTCAAGTTCCGCCAAGGCCTGAGCGCCAGCGAACGTGCCGGCCTGAAATACAAAATGTGGCTGTTCCCGGTCAGCTCATACCTGGCGCTGGCGTTCCTGGTGCTGGTGGTCGGGCTGATGGCGTACTTCCCGGATACTCGCGTGGCACTCTACGTGGGACCTGCGTTCCTGGTGTTGCTGACGGTGTTGTTCTACGTGTTCAAGCTGCAACCGACCAATGTGTCGCAAGGCGCGGTGCGTTCGGCTTCCTGAGTCGTAATGCATGAAATGCAAAAAGCCCCGATCGAGAGATCGGGGCTTTTTGCATTCAAGGAGGATCAAAAGGTCGCAGCCTGCGGCAGCCCTGCAAACGCAGGCTGCAATCATTGACCCGGCAACCGCTGGTCCGAAAGAACGTCAGGCCTGTGATTTCTGACAGTAGACAGGCTCAAAGCTTTATGACGTGAAACGGAGGGGCACCATGAGGCTCTCATGGAAAGGATTTTCCAGTTACACGGTGGTCGGGGTCGCCAATACGCTGATCCACTGGCAGATTTTCTTCCTGCTGAGTGAGGCCGCCGGCTTCAGTCAGGCCCTGAGCAACCTGGCAGCCTTCTGCGTTGCCGCCTCGTTTTCCTTCTACATGAACGCGTTGTACACCTTCGATACCAGGGCGTCGGTCGGCGGTTATCTTCTATTCTTGGGAGCCATGGGGGCCCTGAGTCTGGCCATCGGCCATGCCGGTGACGTGTGGCGGTTTCATGGCCTGCTGACAGTGGCCCTGTTTTCGGTCTTGAGCCTGGTGCTGGGTTTCCTGTTTTCGAAATACGTGGTGTTTCGCGAGCGTGAGCAATGAAAATCTCGTTGATCGTCCCGGTATTCAATGAGGAACAGGCGATCGACCTGTTTTATCAAGCGGTGCGGCGTGAGTTGCAACTGGAACAGGTCGAGTTCGAGATCGTGTTCATCAACGATGGCAGTTCCGACCACACGGCCGAGCAGATCAAGGCGCTGGCGCGAACCGATGAGCAGGTATTGCTGATCAACTTCTCACGTAATTTCGGCAAGGAGCCGGCACTGTTCGCAGGCCTGGAATATGCCAGCGGCGATGCGGTGATCCCGATGGATGTTGACCTGCAGGATCCGATCAGCGTCGTCCCGCGGTTGATTGAACAATGGCAGAAGGGCGCCGATGTGGTGCTCGCCAAGCGCCGCGATCGCACCGCCGACGGCATCCTGAAACGCCTCAGCGCGGCGCTGTTCTACCAGGTGCTCAACCGGATCGCTTACACCCGGATCGAAGAAAACGTCGGTGATTTCCGACTCATGGACCGCAAGGTGGTCGATGTGATTCGCGCACTGCCGGAACATCAGTTGTTCATGAAGGGGGTGCTGTCGTGGGCCGGGTTCACCACGGTGGTCGTGGAGTATGAGCGGGCCGGGCGAGTGGCGGGGCGCAGCAAGTTCAATGGTTGGAAACTGTGGAACCTGGCGCTGGAAGGCGTGACTTCCTTCAGCACGGTGCCGTTGCGTTTGTGGACCTATATCGGTGGCGGCATTTCGATCTTCGCGGTGCTCTACGCGGTGTACATGGTGCTGGATAAGATTTTCTTCGGAAACAGCGTCCCCGGTTATCCATCGTTGATGACCGCGATTCTGTTTCTCGGCGGCGTACAACTGATCGGCATCGGCATCCTCGGCGAGTACGTGGGCCGCATCTACATCGAAGCCAAGCATCGGCCGCGCTATGTGGTCAAGGACATCGTCGGCGGCAAAAACCGGCTCGGGCTTTAGCATGGGCCGGTTCAAGCGACTGGTCAGCGAAGAACTTGGAGGTCGCCAGGTCTGGTTGTTTTTTCTGCTCGCACTCCTGGTGTATGTCCTGCCGCTGATCCTCGCCGACTATCCGTATATCGACGATAACTGGCGTTCGCTCTCGGCGGGTATGGCCTGGGCGGAGCAGGGGCGATTGTTTACCGAACTGTTTTACAACCTGCTGACGTTCAGCAGCGGCGCGCCGTACATATTTCCATTGCCGCTGTTGATTGCCACGCTGGCCATGGCCGCGGCGCTGACCCGCCTGACATTTCATTACTACCCGCAGCCGACGCTTGCCTGCTGCCTGGTGGTGTTACCGCTCTGGTACAACCCCTTCTTTTTGCAAAACCTGTCCTATCAATACGACGCTCCCGCCATGACCTTGAGCCTGGTGGCGGTGATCTACGCGATCACCTTTCGGCACCCCTCGCGCATTGTGCAGTGGCTGGTGCCGTCCTTCCTGATTGCCCTGGCGCTAGGGCTGTATCAAGTGAGTTTCAATGTGTTTCTCGGGTTGTGTTGCCTGGAGGCACTCAAAGGCGCCAATGACAAACTGGCCTGGCCGCAGTGGTGCGGTCTGCTCGGCTGGAAACTGGCGCAGGCGATCCTTGGCTGCCTGATTTACGCCGTCAGCGCTTATCCGTTCATCCAATACAATCGTACGTCCTTGCTGAACTGGTCGGCGGAGCCGCTGCTGCAACTGCACATCAACATCGGCCGGGTGCTGGAGAAAGTCGTGCTGCTGTTTCATGGTGGATTGACCTGGGTGTTCGCCGGGTTGCTGCTGTGTGCCGTGGCCGGTGCGATTCGGCTGGGGTTCAAGGTCGCGGCGCGTCAGGACAGCCCGGGGAAGAATCTGCTGATCGGCCTGGTCTGTGTGCTGACAGTGCCGGCGCTGACTCTGCTGGTGTCGGGGATGGCGCTGTTTTTCCGCGATTTCAATGAAGGGGCCAGGACGCTGATGGGCTTCGCGGTCCTGTTGCTGCTGTTGTTCTATTTGAGCCACCTGGCGCTGGCACACATCCACGAGCGGCTGCCGTTGCTGCTGGTGATTCCCCTGTTGGCGATGCTGTCGTTGTCGTATGCCTACGGTCGGGTGCAGACGGTGCAAAAAGTCTTCGCTGCCAGCGCGGCATCCAGCATGGCGTACGACATTGCATCCCGTAAGGAATTGCGCGAGGCCAAGCGCATCTACCTGTCGGTGACCTATTCCGATCGCTGGCTGGTGGGCGCTGCAGGCTCGTTCAAGCAGATGCCGGTGTTGCACTACCTGCTGAACATCGACTTTTTGGTATTGGCGGAAAACCTGCCGAAACTGGGCATCACCAACGTGGTATCCGAGAGGGATCGACGCAACGCAACCAGGGTGGGGTATCAGGGTTACCCACCGTTCCTGGAGAATCAGTACTACCGGATTTATCTGCTGGGCGACTACGGTTTTATCGTCATGAAAGAGCCTGTGCCGACCATTAAAGTTCACTGGTAAATGATCACTCACCGGACCATTTGTCGGGATTAGCGGGTTACCTGTTATTTGTGACAGTAGACCGTTACCCCAGCATCACATAGTTTGAAAGGCGCCTGAAATAGGGATTTTTTGGAAGGTGCCGGCATGAAAGCTTTATGGAAAGGATTCTTTAGCTACACAATGATTGGAGTGGCTAATACGCTCATTCATTGGCAGATTTTTTTCGTGCTCACCACCGCTGCCCACCTCCGTCAGGCGGCCAGTAATTTAGCGGCATTTTGCGTCGCCGCATCGTTTTCCTTCTATGCGAATGCGCTTTATACGTTTGATACCGGGTTGTCGGTACGCCAATACCTGCTCTTTGTGGGATTTATGGGCGTATTGAGCTTCGGCGTCGGGCTCTTCGCTGATTGGTGGCAAATTCATGGGTTGCTGACAGTTGCTTCGTTTTCACTTCTAAGCCTGTTTTGCGGGTTCTTTTTCTCGAGGTTTGTCGTGTTTCGCGAGGGTGAGGCATGAAGATTTCGTTGGTTGTTCCGGTGCTCAATGAAGAGTTGGCTATCAGGCGTTTCTATCAGACAGTGCGTCAGGAGCCATCCTTGCGTAGTTACCAGATCGAGATCGTGTTCATCAACGATGGCAGCACGGACAGAACGGCGGATCTCACCCAAGCCATTACGCTGGTTGATAGCGACGTGTTGCTGATCAACTTCTCTCGCAACTTCGGCAAGGAGTCGGCGTTATTTGCAGGACTGGAATATGCCAGTGGCGATGTCGTCATCCCCATGGATGTGGACTTGCAAGACCCGATAGACGTCATACCACGTTTCATCAGCGAATGGGAGAACGGTGCGGAAGTGGTCTTGGCCAAGCGTCGCGATCGCTCGTCCGACAGCTATCTAAAACGTCAATGTGCGTCGATGTTCTACCACCTGCTGAACCAAATTGCCTACACCCGTATTGAAGAAAACGTCGGCGATTTTCGTTTGATGGATCGCAAAGTGGTGGATGTCATAAAGCAATTGCCGGAGCAGCAATTGTTCATGAAAGGTGTGTTGTCTTGGGCTGGGTTTAACAGCGTGACCATCGAATACGACCGTGCCCCACGTGCCGCCGGCCAGAGCAAGTTCAATGGCTGGAAGCTATGGAATCTGGCGCTGGAAGGCATTACCTCGTTCAGCACTGTGCCGTTGCGGGTGTGGAGCTATATCGGTGGTGCCATCTCGCTGCCGGCTCTGGTCTATGCGGCCTATATGATGCTGGACAAACTTCTGTATGGTAACGAAGTGCCAAGTTATCCGTCCCTGATTGCCACCGTTTTGTTTTTGGGGGGGGTGCAACTGATTGGCATCGGAATATTGGGGGAGTATATCGGTCGGATCTATTTGGAATCCAAACACCGCCCCAGGTATGTGATCAGAAGTATTGAGGCGCGCCCCCCTCAGCACGGCGAGCCGAGTTGTTTGAAAAGGAAAATTTAAAGATGAACCGTCACTGCGCAGACCGCATCGGATCATCGAGCCTGCTCATTGACACTGTTGGATTGATCGCGGTGGTCATCCTTGCTCTATTGATGCGATTTCATGCTATCACCATACCGGCCGTCTGGTATGACGAGGCTTTCAGTCTGCTGCTTGCCAGGGAAACACCGTGGGAGATTTGGCCGATTACTGCACGGGACGTTCATCCACCTCTTTACTATGTCTTGTTGCATTACTGGATGCTGTTGGTAGGTGATGATGTTTTGTCCGCTAGGTCCCTGAGTGTTCTGGCGGATGTTGGCACGTTATTGCTGAGCATTAAACTAATGAGCCTGGTGGCGACGCGAAGGGCGACCTGGATAGCTGCGTTGCTATTGGCATTGCTACCGATTTCGATTCGCTACAGTCAGGAAGTTCGGATGTACACCATGGTCAGCTTTTGGCTGATGGGCGCGACTGTGGCGCTGGTGTGCTGGGTCAAGGCCCCCGATAAAAAGCGTTTTGCTACTCTTTACGTGCTGCTGATGACGGCTGCTTTCTATACGCATTATTTCGCTGCTCTGTGTGTATTGGTGCATTGGCTGTTTTGGTTTCGAGTGCGCCATGTCCGGGCAGCGGTATTGCCCGTTCGTGCATGGGTATTGGCTAATAGTGCAATTGTCGTGCTGTTCCTGCCTTGGATGTCACACTTCATTCGACAATTGCAGAGGAGGGACGGTCTAGATTGGATACCGCCCCTTACATGGCAAACAGTGCTAAATACCGTTTGGCCGTTTACTGTGATGAACGATTCAGTGCCGGTGACATCTTGGTGGCGCGTGGTGCCGACACTATTAATCCTTGTTTGTGCAGCAACGCTACTGGTGAAAGACCCGAAAGAGCGCGGATACAACATTCTGCTAGTCGGCTATTTTTTTGTGCCAGTACTGATTGTTTATATACTCTCTTTGTGGGTTCCGATATTCAGCGCCAGATACCTGACGTTCGCGGCGGTCGGTTTGCCATTGATAGTTGCGGTGGCTTTGGATGCATGGGGAATACGTCGCCGCGTCCTCACCGTTGCTGCCATGTTTTTTTTTCTCGTGGGAGAAACGCAAGGACTATTAGCGGTTTATCAACAAACAGACGGATTGAATGGTACTGCCGTTCGCCGAGAGACCAGACTGGACATACTGGCGGCGAGAATTGCTCGAGAGGTCCGGCCGGATGACGAGATAGTTGTCGACGGTATGTTTTGGTATTTACCATTCAAGTATTACAACGCGACTGGCATCCAGCCAAGAATTTATGTTTATAGATACCCGACCGACGAATCCAGGGAACCCTACAGTTTTGGAGGTTGGGCTCTGGCCCTTCAGCGCGGGGCCGGAAGGTATTTCGATGATATTTCTACTTTAAAACTCAATGCCGGGAGGATCTGGTGGGTTACAGGCAAGGTCAACGCAAACCACGCCAGATTGTTTCCAAAACACTGGAAACAAACGTTGAGACTTGATGGGGGGGGAGTCGAAGCCAGTCTATTCATTCTCGATGCAGCACCAGCCCCTCTTGCGGCAGGACCCAAGCGGAGTGATTTCCCTGCGATGGCTTGCTGCGCATACTGGCGCGCAGACACCGACCGGGCAATCTTTTCCGGGGAGGTGCTTGGAATAAGGACCCCGTATGAAAGTCAAACTCGCCCAATTGCCGGTCCGTGACAATGACACGGCCTATAACGTCTTCGCGGGCAAGCCGGGATCGTGTTTCAGGCCGCCGGTTTCGTCTGGTGTATGGGTAACTCAACCCTGAACGTGGTCCCTGCGCCCACCTCGCTACGCACCGAAATCTCCCCCCGGTGCTTCTTCACGATGCCATAGGACAGCGACAAACCCAGCCCCGTCCCCTGGCCCACCGGTTTGGTGGTGAAGAACGGGTCGAAGATTTTCTGCAGAGTTTGCGGCGCGATGCCGGCGCCGGTGTCTTGCACCTCGATCCACACCTTTTCAACTTCATTCCCGGTGCGCAGGGTGAGGGTGCCGCGTTCGGGGCCGATGGCCTGGGAGGCGTTGACGATCAGGTTCATGATCACCTGGTTGATCTGCGAAGGCAGGCATTCGATGTCGGGCAGCTCCTGATATTCCTTGATCACATCGGCCTTGTACTTGAGTTCGTTGGCGACGATGTTCAGCGTCGATTCGATGCCCTGTTGCAGGTTGACCCACTGCCATTCCTGATTGGAGTCCACGCGGGAGAAATCCTTGAGGTCCTTGACGATCTGCCCGACCCGGTTGATGCCGTCCTTGGATTCCTTGATCAACAACGGAATGTCGTCGCGCAGGAACTCCAGTTCGACCCGTTCGCGCAGCTGTTGCAAACATTCGACCAGCTCGCTGGAGCCGATCGCTTTTTCAGCATCCCGATAGGCGTCGAGCATTTCCTGCAACTGCTTGAAGTAGCCATCGAGGGTGCCAAGGTTGGAAGAAATGAAGCCGATGGGATTGTTGATTTCATGGGCGACGCCCGCCGCAAGTTGCCCCAGTGAAGCAAGTTTTTCCGATTGCACCAGCTGCGATTCAAGCTGTTTGCGTTCGTCGATTTCCCGCTGCAGCTCAACGCTGGTTTCCGTGAGCTGCCGGGTTCGGCGTTCGACCATCTGCGCCAGTTGGTCGACCTGCATACTGGCCCGTTCGGTCATGTCCCATTTGGTCAGCAGGGTGTTGGCCATCTGCTGCACTTCAATATTGTCGAACGGTTTTTTCAGAATCAGCAAGCGATCATGGGCCTGCAAGCGATCGAGCAGCTCATCCCAGGAATAATCGGAATAGGCGGTGCACACCACCACTTGCAGGCGCGGGTCGTGCTGCCATAAATGTTCGATGGTCTGCGCGCCATCCCAGCCTTCGGGCATGCGCATGTCGACGAAGGCCAGGGCGTAAGGACGGTCTTGCTGCATCGCCCATTTGAGCTTGCCCAACCCTTCCTGCCCGCCATACGCCGAGTCCAGCTCGAACAGGGCGCTGGCGGTTTTTATTTCACTGCCGAACAGCGCCGCTTCCATCTCGTCCAGTTCGCCGGTCAGTACCGGTGCCGGCATGAGTATCTTGCGAAAATCCACATGGATGGACGGTGTATCGTCGATCAGCAGAATGCGCCGGTTTGAACGCTCGCTCATGCAGGCTCCGGGACGGTTTTAAGCGGGATCTGCAAGGTGAACAGCGCGCCCTTGCCCGGGCCGTCACTATGGGCGGTGAGGTGACCGTTCATCTCGATCGCGGCCAGGGCGCAGCTGTGCAGGCCGAAGCCATGACCTTCCTTGCGGGTGGTGAAACCGTGGGCAAAGATGCGCGTCATGTTCTCTTCGGCGATGCCTTCGCCATCGTCCTTGACGCTGACTTGCAGGATCGAATCCTCGATTATTTTCACCCCGAGGGTCATTTGCCGCGGGCGATTGCCCAGATCGGACATGGCGTACTTGGCGTTGCTGATCAGGTTGATCAGGATCAGCAGCAGCCGGTGCTTGTCGCCCATGACCTGCGGCACCTCGCTGTACTCCTTGATCACCTTGACGTGATGCCGGGTCAAGGCGCCTGCATTCATGCGCAGGGCGTCTTCGAGCAATTCGCTGATGTGCAGCGGTTCCATCAGGTTGTTGGCGCCGGCATAGGATTGCTGGGTGGCGACGATGTCCTTGATGTGGTCGACGCTTTTGCTCAGCTGCGCCAGTTCCTCGGTCATGCCTTGTTGTTCCAGGGCAATCGCGTCCACCAGTTGATTGAGGTAGCCGGGCAGCAATTTACCTTTCTCGTCCTGGGTGAGAAAGGTACCGAGGTCGCCTGGATGCCCGTTGATCAATTGCATGGCCTTGCCCAGGCCCTGGGCCTTGCTGGCGCGCAGTTTGCGGCTGACCAGGTCGGCGGAAATATTCACGCTGTTGAGCACGTTGCCGACGTTGTGCAACACGTTGGTGGCGATTTCGGCCATGCCGGCCTGGCGCGCGGTGTCGAGCAGTTCGCTTTGGGTGTCCTTGAGTTCGCGGGTGCGCTCTTCCACCCGCAATTCAAGATCGTCGTTGGCGGTTTGCAGGGCATTGTTGACGCGCTGGATCACCGTGAAACTGCGCATCAGGTGAATGGCCAGGTACACCAGCAACAGCACCAGCAGGACTGAAAACACCAGCATGTAGAAGTGATAGCGCTGGTCGACCGCGTCGGCCCGCTGCTGGTCCGTGTTCAGCAGGTTGGTAATGTCGTCCAGGCGTTCTGACACCGGAATGGCTTCGATATTCTGCAGCAGCCGATTGACCACCGGTTGCTCGCGCAGGATCAGGGAAATGTGATTGCTCAGAACATCGATCGGACTGTGGAACTGTTCAGGCAGACGTTCTTTATTGACCGCCAGTTTGCTCAGCCCGAGCAGGATGTCGGCCGCCTTGTCGTCGGAGGTGACCTGGGCGAACTCCAGGCTGCTCAGCAACAAATCGTAGGTGTCGGTGGCGATGTTCTGCAGTTGCAGCTTGTCGCCGTCCACCATCTGCGCCAGCTGTTCCTGTATGTCGTCCTCGGCAGTGGGCAGGAAGGCCAGGGAGTTGCGCAGCACCGCGTTGTGCGATTTGAACTGCTCCACCAGCCGGGTCTTTTCCTGGAGGGTTTTCTGGTAGGCATCATGGCTGGCACGCCAGGTGGGCGAGTCGTTGCGGCCGTGGCTGGATTCCATCGTATCGAACCGTTGCCACAGGTCAGTCATCTCGGTCAGCGGCGTGACGAGCGGGTCGTAGTTGTGGCTGATGGCGATCCTGGCCTTGAGGATCTCGGTTTCCCACTGGGCATTCAACTGTTTGATCCGCCCGATCAGGTCCCGGGACTCGGCGTAGGTGGTGGTCTGGTTCGAGTTGGACTTGAGGTACAGGAACAGCAGCGTCGAGGCCAGCATCACGGCGACGATGCCCAACAGCGCCAGGTTGCGGCGGTGAGAGATCCTCATAAGGGTTTGCCTCCCCATTCACCGGTCAGGGTCTTGAGGAATTTGATGATCAGGGTTTTATCCTCGGAGGAAGGAATACGCCCGAGCTGGAACTTGAACATCACGTCCACCGCGTCTTCGAGGGTTCTGGCCGAGCCATCGTGAAAGTACGGTGCGGTCACGGCGACGTTGCGCAGGCTGGGCACCTTGAACACGTTGCGATCCTCCTCGTCCCGGGTCACCAGATATCGCCCCAGATCGGACTCCACCGCCAGGCCCCGAAACTGAAAGTAATCGCCCATCACCCCGAACTTCTGGAACATGTTGCCGCCGATGTTCACCCCTTGATGACAGGCGATGCAGCCGTATTCCTTGAAGCGCTGGTAACCGTATTTCTCCTCCCTGGTAAGAATATCGGTATCGCCCAGCAGGTATTGGTCGAAGCGTGAGTTGCTGCTGAGCAGCGTGCGTTCGTAGGTGGCCAGGGCGTTTTGCACATTGGTCATGGTCACGCCGTCCGGGTAGGCGTTGGCGAATGAGGCTTGATAAGCCGGATCGGCGGACAGCGTCTGCACCACGTGCTGCCAGTTGCTGCCCATTTCGCTGGGGCTCTGCACCACTTCGTGGATCTGGGCTTCGAGGGTGTCGGCCCGACCGTTCCAGAATTGCCTGAAATTCAGGCTGGCGTTGAATACGCTGGGGGTGTTGATCGCCACCGGAAGACCGGCGAAGCCGATGGAAAATGCCAGCTTGTCGGCACCGCCGTTGTCCAGTTGGTGGCAGCTTGCACAGGATATCGAGCCGTTGACCGACAGGCGTGGTTCGTTGAACAACTGACGCCCGAGTTCGACCCGCAGCGGGTTCTGTTTGGGCGCCGCCGGCAATGGTTTGAGCGGTTCATCCAAAGGGGCGGCACCGGCGCTCAGACAGAGCCCGAACAACGGCACCAGAATCAGGCGGTGAAAGAAGGGCGACATCTGATGATTCCTTGGCCTGAGGCCTGAGTGTCTTTGCGCATCGTTCACGTGGCGACGGATGAGGAGGGCTGCACCGACCGCAGGTACCGGACGAATGCCTCCGGCTCCACGGCTTTGCTGAAGTAGTAACCCTGGCCTTCCTCGCATTGATGGGCCTTGAGAAAATCCAGCTGTTGCAGGGTTTCGACCCCTTCGGCAATGATGGTCAGCTTGAGGCTGCGGCCCAGGCTGATGATGGCGCTGACCAGCGCGGCGTCATTGCTGTCGCTGCCCAGGCTGCGAATGAACGATTGATCGATTTTCAGCACGTCGACGGGAAAACGCCGCAAGTAACTCAGGCTGGAATAACCGGTACCGAAGTCATCGATGGCCAGTCGCACCCCCAATGCCTTGATCCGGTTCAGGGCGGTGACGGTGGCATCGATGTTTTGCATCAGCACCCCTTCGGTGATTTCCAGCTCGAGCAAGGCCGGGTCCAGACCGGTGTCCTTGAGTATCTGCTCGATGCCGTCGACAAAGTCCCATTGGCGAAAATCGATGGCCGATACGTTCACCGACATGCAGATCTTCGGCAGCCCGGCCGCCTGCCACGCACAGGCTTGTCGACAGGCCTGGGCCAATACCCATTTGCTCAACGGGACGATCAGGCCGCTGTCTTCGGCCACCCCGATAAAATCCGAGGGGTAGACGCAGCCATGCCCCGGTTTATGCCAGCGGATCAAGGCCTCGGCGCCGACCACCTGACCGCTGCGCAAGTCCAGTTTGGGTTGGTAATGCAGGACAAATTCGTTGCGCTCCAGCGCCAGGCGAATACCGGTCTCGATGCTTTGCTGGTCCCGGGCCCGCTGGTTCATTTCGTCGATGAAAAAACTGAAGTCGTTCGGGCCGCTTTCCTTGACGTTGCGCATCGCGGTTTCGGCTTTCTTGATCAGCGAGATGGCATCGAAGCCGTCGTCGGGATAAACGCTGATACCCAGGCTGGCGGTGACGCTCAGATCGTGGCCGGCGATGTGCTGGGGCTCACGGATGGCCTTCAGGAGCTTTTCGGCGATGCCCTTGGTCTGCTGGGGGTGGCGGATGTCGGCGAGGATCACCACGAATTCGTCCGAGCCGTAGCGAAACACCGAATCGGACTCACGCACCGAGGCCAGCAGATTGCGCCCGACCTGCTTGAGCATCTGGTCACCGGCCGGATGGCCCAGGGCGTTGTTGATGCGTTTGAAGCGATCGAGCCCCAGAAACATCACCGCCAGTTGTTTGTCATTGCGCCGGGACAGCGCCAGTGACTGGTTCAAACGGTCACCCAGCAACGTACTGTTGGGCAGCTCGGTCAGGACGTCGTACTGCAACAGATGCGAAACCTTGAGCAGTTCGTGGACCCGGGCCTCGATGGTTTGCTCCAGGCTCAGGACTTTCATGGCCGCGTCCTGGGTCATCTGCCATTTCCAGGTCAGGGCACTGGCCATCTGCCGGATTTCCAGGCTGTCGAAGGGTTTTTTCAGCACCAGCAGTTGGTCGCCGAATTCCAGCCGCTCCGCCATGTCTTCCCAACTGTAATCGGAATAGGCGGTGCACAAGGCAATTTGCAGGTGCGGGTCGGCCTTCCACAGCTGTTCGATGGTCTCCAGGCCATCCCAGCCCGGTGGCATGCGCATGTCGATGAAGGCCATGGCATAAGGTCGACCTTCGGCCAGTGCGCACTGGACCCGTTCGAGTGCTTCCGAACCCTGGTAGGCCGAGTCGAGCTGAAACGACAGTCGATCTTGCTGCACGGTGCCGAACAGGGCTGCTTCGGTGCCGGCCAGGCTCTGATCATCTTCGCTTTGCGCGCCAAGGATCTTGCGAAAATCCTCATGAATCGAGGGCGTATCGTCGATGATCAGAATGCGCCGGTTGGTTCGCACAAAAGGGGTTTTCATCCTTTGTCCCCCGAGGAGCGTTGCGGATTGTCCAGCATCGGCCCGATATCATGGCTCGCGGGCGCGATGCTGCCTGCCTTCAGCAACTCGGCGGCCTGCTGGCTGCTGACGGCTTTGCTGAAGTAATGGCCCTGGGCGTTCATCGGCGAACCGGTGGCCATCAGCGAGCTGCGCTGCTCCTGGGTTTCGACGCCCTCGGCAATGATGCCGATCCCTACCTCCCGGGCGAAGTTGATGATGGCGCGCAAGGTGTTCGCGCTGGCCGGGTCGCGGGCCGCGGTGTCGATGAACGCCTGGGCCAGTTTCAGGTGATTGACCTGGTAGGTCTTGAGGTAGTCGAAGGAGGAATATTCGGTGCCGAAGTCGTCGATGGCGATCTTCACCCCCAGCTCACGCAGGCGTGGCAACACATCGTTATGGGTCCATTTGGTCTGGGCCAGCGTCGCTTCGGTGACGTCGAAGCGCAGGTCCCAGGGGCACAGTTCCCAGCGTGCGGTGGTGCGCAGCACGTCGTAGATCAATTCGGGACCGCTCTTGAGCTGGGCCAGGGACAGCTTGATTGCAACTACCGGAGGTGCCATGCCTTCGTCGCGCCACTGGCGCATTTGCCGGCAGGCACGATCGAGTACCCAGTGACCGAGGGCGACGATGGTGCCGGTCTTTTCCGCTGCGGGCAAAAACGCCGAAGCTTCCAGCAGTCCGCGCTCGGGGTGGTTCCAGCTGACCTGCGCTTCCATGCCGAGGATCCTGCCACTGCTCAGGTCCACTTCCGGCCAGTAATGCAGTTCAAGTTCCCCGTGTTCGATGGCGGCCCTCAAGTCGCTGGCGATGGCCATGCGTTCGACCACCTCCTGATTGATCTCCTCGGAGTGGAAGTGGTACTGGTTGCGCCCCTTTTCCTTGGAGCGATACAGCGCCATGTCGGCCTGGGTCAGCAGGCCGTCGGCGCTGGTGCTAGCGGGGCTGTAACTGCTGATGCCGATGCTGACCGAGACCCGCACATCATTGTCGGCCAGGGAGTAGGGCAGCACCAGCGCATCCCGGACCTTGGCGGCCAGCCCTGCGGATTGGGTCGGGTCACTGACATCCAGTTGCAGGATCGCGAACTCGTCACCGCCCAGGCGTGCGACCACATCGTTTTCCCGCACACAGGCCTTGATCCGGCGGGCGACCTCTTGCAGCAGCAGGTCGCCCACCGGGTGACCCAGGGAGTCGTTGATGCGTTTGAAGTGATCCAGGTCCAGGTAAAACATGGCAAAGGTGGCCGCGCCCCGTCGCGCGGCAGCGAACGCCTGGTGCAGCCGCTCGATCAGCGTCGCGCGGTTGGCCAGCCCGGTCAGCCCGTCGGTGCGGGCCAGCAGGGCGATTTTCTCCTCGGCCAGTTTGCGCTCGGTGATGTCGATGATGATGCCTTCGACTTCCAGCAAGCGGCCCTCATTGTCGCGCACCGGGATGTAGCGGTTTTCCACCCAGCGCCAGGCGCCATTGCCGGTGCGCATCCTGAATTCGATGGAGGCGCCTGCCGCATGGCGGTCGAGCACCCGGGCCATGGCGGTGTCGACCTTCGATTGATCGTCTGGATGGATCAGTTCCTGGGCCCAGTTGGCCGACGCCACAAGGGCTGCGGCGATGTGCCCGTATTTGGTGATGTTGTGGGAGATGTACATCAACGGAAACGACGGCTCGCCCCGCAACCGATACAGGATGGTCGGGCTGTTCTGCACGATGATATTGGCATCGGACAGCTCCCGGGTGCGTTCCTCGACGGCCTGCTCCAGCAGCGACATTTTCAATGCCGCGTCTTCGGTCATCTGCCATTTGGCGGTCAACGCGCTCGCCATCTGGCGGATTTCGATGGCATCGAAGGGTTTTTTCAGAATCAGCAAGCGATCGCCCAGCTCCAGGCGCTCGTCGATGTCTTCCCAGGAATAGTCGGAATAGGCGGTGCAGAGCGCCACTTGCAGCTTGGGATCGACTTGCCAGAGCCGTTCGATGGTCTCCAGCCCGTCCCAGCCCGGTGGCATGCGCATGTCGATGAAGGCCATGGCGTAGGGCAGGTCGTTGGCCAGTGCCGTCTCGACCTTGTCCAGTGCCTGCAGGCCCTGAAACGCCGAATCGAGGAGGAAACTTTGCAGTGAAATGGCCGCGGAGGTGCCGAACAGGGCCTGTTCGGCGCTGATCAGACTGTCGTCGTCTAACGAGGGCGGGCTGAGGATCTTCGCGAAGTCGGCATGAATCGAGGCGGTATCGTCGACGATCAGAATCCGCCGGTTGGTCCGCGCCAGCAATGAATTCATCGACATGCCCCGGGACCGGCGGCTTTAGGGTGGAGTGTGTTCATAGGGGGCATCCTTTCCCTGATCACCTGGCCGAACGTACAGATAATGGATCCGAGTCAGCTGAGCATAGACCTCTGTCCAGCACTTCGCGCGATTGAATGAACCGAATCATTTCCGGATCATGCGCAAAATCATCTAGCCTGAAGGTCAGGCTCCGACAATAGGGGATGTTTGTCCGGATCCTGGCCGCGATACAGTCGTTTCACTTGAGGTGACGCCATGGAAGAGCAACTCCCCACGCCACAGAACGATAAACCCAAGGTGCTGCTGGTCGATGATGAGGAGTCGATCCTCAACAGCCTGCGTCGCCTGTTGCGCGGCCAACCCTACGACGTGCTACTGGCCACCAGCGGTGCCCAGGCCTTGGAAATCATGGCGCAACAGCCCATCGACCTGGTGATGACCGATGCGCGCATGCCCAATATGGACGGCGCCACGCTGTTGGCCCATGTCCATCAGCGCTACCCCGACACCACCCGGATCATGCTGACCGGTTACGCCGATCCGTCGGTCATTATCAAAGCCATCAATGAGGGACAGATTCATCGTTACATCAGCAAACCCTGGCACGATGAGGACATGCTGCTGACGTTGCGACAATCCCTGGCCTACCAGCACTCCGAGCGTGAACGCTTGCGTCTGGTGCAGCAGGCGTGGGATCAGAACGAGCAATTGAAGCTGCTCAATGCCACCCTCGAGAAACACGTCGCCTCCCGGACCGCCGAGCTGCAGCAGACCGCGGACATGCTCGACCTGGCCTACGAAGAACTCAAGCACAGCTACGTCACCAGCACCGAGGTGTTCTCGCTACTGGCCAACCTGCGGCTGCCGCCGCCCAAACAAACCAACCGCCAGATCATCGAGCTGGTGCGGGTCTACTGCCAACGGCATCACCTGGATGAAGGCACCGGTCGTGACCTGACCATGGCCGCGGCGCTCTACAACATTGGCAAGCTGAGCTGGACCGACCGCATGATGACCGCGCCGGCGGACCTGCTGCATCACAACGATCGGGAGCGCTACCGCGGTTATCCGAAACAGAGCGAGTCGCTGTTGATGACGCTCGAGCCGATGAAGGATGCGGCGCGGCTCATTCTTCACCATCAGGAGCGCTGGGATGGCAACGGCTTTCCCGACCGGCTCAAGGGCGAGGCGATTCCGTTCGGTGCACGGCTGCTGAAACTGGCGGTGGATTTCATCGAGTTGCAGCGTGGGCTGATTCTCGAGCGGCAGATGAACAGCGATGAAGCACTGGTCTATATCCGCAATTATGCCGGGCGGCTCTATGATCCCGGGATGGTGGAGGATTTCATCCAGGTCTGTGCGGCGTACCTGAGCGATGTCTCGTTGGCCGATCCTTCGGTCAAGGTGCTGACCACCCGGGATGTGGCGGCGGGCATGATCCTGGCGCGCAATCTCAATGCCGACAATGGCATGTTGCTGCTCAATGCCGGCAAGGTGTTGAACGGGGCACTGGTGGAAAAGTTGATCGCTTTCGAAGCCATGGAAGGCGCGAAGTACGCTATTTTTGTGACGGTGCCTGAGGATCTGAACGGCGCAACTCTCGAGGCGGACAAGGTTGCCCCAGCCCTGCATTGACCCCCTGTAGGAGCGAGCTTGCTCGCGATGGTGGTGAACGATGACGCGCGCTGTCTGGATGAACGCGGCGCCCTTGCGTTCATCGTCGGAACGCCGCCCGGAGCAAGCTCGCTCCTACAGATGGGCAGCAGTGCTCTGCAGATGTTTTTCCGCGTGACGACGCCTCGGCCGTCATGTGATCCTTGCACCTTTTTACCCAAGGCCAGATCCGCCCCATGACCCTAGCCAGCGTCTCGCCCCGTCTCATCCGCATCGCCGCCGCCCTGTTGATCGGCCCCGACGGCCGCACCCTGCTGGTCCGCAAGCGCGGCACCGAAGCCTTCATGCAACCGGGCGGCAAGATCGAAGCCCATGAGCAACCGGTCCACGCCCTGGCCCGTGAACTGGATGAAGAGCTGGGCCTGGTCATCGATCCGGCGCACGCCACCTGGCTGGGGCAATTTTCGGCACCGGCCGCCAACGAGCCGGGTTTTGTCGTCCAGGCCGAACTCTTCCAGCTGACCATTGACTCAAACGTGTCCCCGGCGGCGGAGATCGAAGAGGTGCGCTGGATCGATCCGGCCACCGACGGCGAACTCATCCTGGCGCCATTGACACGGGACCTGATCCTGCCGTTTTATCGAGCCTCGCTGACCGCGATCGCCTGATCATTCACGCCAGGGAACTGCCATGATCCCGCTTCAAGACTTGCTGATTTTCGCCGCCGCCGCGTTGCTGATGGTGCTGACGCCGGGGCCGAACATGATTTACCTGATCTCCCGTTCGATCTGCCAGGGGCGCAAGGCCGGAGTGACGTCGTTGCTTGGCGTGGTTGCGGGATTCTTCGTGCACCTGTTCGCGGCAGCTGCCGGGTTGACCGCCGTGTTCCTCGCGGTGCCAATGGCTTACGAAGTGCTGAAGTGGGCCGGCGCGCTGTACCTGATGTGGCTGGCCTGGCAGGCGATCAAGCCCGGGGCGCGATCGCCCTTCGAGGCGCAGCAGTTGCCGCCGGATTCGTCGCGCAGACTGATTACCATGGGCTTTCTGACCAGCGCCCTGAATCCGAAGATCGCCGTGTTTTACCTGTCGGTGTTTCCGCAGTTCATTACGCCTGAGCATGGCTCGGTGTTTACCCAGAGCATTATCCTGGGCCTGACCCAGATCAGCGTCAGTTTCTGCGTCAACCTGCTTATCGCCCTGTTCGCGGCCGGCATTGCGTCATGGTTTGTGAATAACCCGACCTGGCTGGCGCTGCAGCGTTATTTCATGGGCTTCGTGCTATCCGCGTTGGCGGTGCGGCTGATGCTCGAGCAACGCAGGGTGGCTTGATCGTGTGGATTGAACGGCTGGATACCAGGCATGCCCTGGCTTATCGGGCACTGATGCTCGAAGCTTATGACCTGCATCCCCAGGCCTTTACCTCCACCGTGCGCGAGCGTGCGGTGATGCCGTTGGGCTGGTGGGAATCGCGCCTGACCGGCAAACTCGACGCGATGTTCGGCGCGTTCGAAGAGGGCGGTCTGGCGGGCATCGTCGGCCTGGCCTTCGAACCCAGGGAAAAGGCCCGGCACAAGGCGACATTGTTTGGCATGTATGTGTCCGGCAGCGCCCGCCGGCGCGGGTTGGGTTACAAGCTGGTCCAGGCGGCACTGACTGAAGCACAGGACCGTCAGGGCTTGAGGCTGGTCCAACTGACCGTGACCGCCGGCAACGGTGCGGCGATCAACCTGTACAAGCGTTGCGGCTTCATCCAGTTCGGCCTCGAACCGATGGCTGTGCGGGTAGGCGAGGTGTATTTCGACAAGCTCCACATGTGGCGCGAGATCTGAAACACCACCGACCCCTTGTAGGAGCGAGCTTGCTCCTACAGGGGAATCAGCGAACGGCGCTGACGCCATCCAGGGTCGAAAACGACGTGTCCTTGGCCGTCAGCAAAAAGTCGCGCATATACGGCGCATCCAGCATGTCGGCGCGAATCCCCGCATACAAGGTCGCGAACAACCCTTTCTCACCCAGGCGCTTGGCCTTCACATAACCCCGTGAGCTGTATTCATGCAGCGCCCAATGCGGCATGCCGCACACTCCGCGTCCGCTGGCCACCAGTTGCATCATCATCACCGTCAGTTCCGAGGTGCGGACCTGGGCCGGTTCGATGTCGGCCGGCTCGAGGAAGCGGGTGAAGATGTCCAGCCGGTCACGCTCCACCGGGTAGGTGATCAGGGTTTCCGTCACCAGATCTTCAGGAACGATGTAGGCCTTGCCCGCCAATCGGTGCTGGTTGGCGACCGCGAGCATCGCTTCATAGGTGAACAGCGGCACATAGGTGATCCCGGCCAGTTCCAGCGGATCGGAGGTCACTACCAGGTCCAGGTCGCCCCGGGCCAGGGCCGGCAGCGGGGCGAAGGAGAAGCCCGAGGCCAGGTCCAGTTCGACTTCCGGCCAGGCATCGCGGAACTGATCGATGGTCGGCATCAGCCACTGGAAGCAACTGTGGCACTCGATCGCCATGTGCAAGCGCCCGGCAGTGCCACCGGCCAGCCGCGCGATGTCGCGCTCGGCGCCACGCAATAGCGGCAGGGTGGCATCGGCCAACTGCAGCAGGCGCAATCCGGCGCTGGTGAAGCGCACCGGTTTGGTTTTGCGCACGAACAGCGGCATGCCCATGCGCTCCTCCAGCTCCTTGAACTGGTGGGACAGAGCCGACTGGGTCAGGTGCAGCCGATCGGCGGCATCGACCAGGCTGTCAGCTTCGCGCAAGGCATGCAGGGTCTTCAGGTGACGGATTTCAAGCACCGGGGGCTCCATGAGGAAAACTTGTGATCAACACGAAAAGGTTGAGTTTGTCTCATGTTGGGTTGGCTGTCGACAATAGCGCCATGTTTTACCGAATCTTTATAGGAAGAATTTCAACATGGCCTTGGCACATACACTGGGTTTCCCGCGCATCGGCGCTGATCGCGAACTGAAAAAAGCCCTTGAAGCCTACTGGAAGGGCGATCTCGACCAGGATGCGCTGAAAAGCGTCGGCCGCCAGCTGCGCGCCAACCACTGGCAAGTGCAGCAAGACGCCGGGATCGACCTGCTGCCAGTGGGCGACTTTGCCTGGTACGACCAGGTATTGACCCATTCCCTGACGTTCGGTGTGGTCCCCGAGCGTTTCGACAGCACCCGAAATGAACGCGGCCTGCCGACGCTCGATACCCTGTTCGCCATGGCCCGTGGCGCTACCGCCAGCTGCTGCGGCGGCGAACATGCCACAGCGCAATACGCCCAGGAACTGACCAAGTGGTTCGACACCAACTACCACTACCTGGTCCCGGAATTCAGCGTTGATCAGCAGTTCAAACTGAGCTGGGAGCAGCTGTTCGATGAGGTCGATGAGGCCAAAGCCCTCGGTCACAACGTCAAACCGGTGATCATCGGCCCGCTGACTTACCTGTGGCTGGGCAAGGCCAAAGGCGACGACTTCGACAAACTCGACCTGCTGGAACGTTTGCTGCCTGTCTACAACGAAATCCTCGGCCGCCTCGCCGGGCAAGGTGTGGAATGGGTACAGATCGATGAGCCGATCCTGACCCTCGACCTGCCCCAGGACTGGAAAAACGCCTTCGAGCGCGCCTATCACATCCTGCAATACTCGCCGCTGAAAAAGCTGGTGGCGACCTACTTCAGCGGTCTGCAAGACAACCTCGGCCTGGCGGTCGGCCTGCCGGTGCAAGGCCTGCACATCGATGCGGTGCGTGCCCCCGACCAGCTGCTGCACGTGCTCGATCGCCTGCCGACCTACAAGACTCTCTCGGTAGGCTTGGTCAATGGGCGCAACGTCTGGCGGTGCGAGCTGGAGCCGGTGCTGGCGCAACTGCAATTTGCCCAGGAACGTTTCGGCGACAACCTGTGGGTCAGCAGTTCCTGCTCGCTACTGCACAGTCCGGTGGATCTGGAGCGCGAAGATAAACTCGACCCGGAGCTGAAAAGCTGGCTGGCGTTTGCAGTGCAGAAATGCGGTGAAATTTCGGTGCTGCGTGATGCCCTCAACGATCCGCAATCACCCAAGGTGCAAGCCGCGCTGGCCGAAAGCCGCGCCGTTCAGGCGAGTCGTGCCGAGTCGCCGCGTATCCATAAGGCCGAGGTGCAAGCGCGCATCAACGCCATTGGCGCCGCGGACAGCCAACGCCATACGCCGTTTGCCGAACGTATCGAGCAGCAGCGTGCCCGGCTGAAACTGCCGGCGTTCCCGACGACGACCATTGGCTCGTTCCCGCAAACCGCTTCGATCCGTCTGGCGCGTCAGGCGTTCAAGCAAGGCAAACTGTCGGCCAACGATTACACCGACGCGATGCACAGCGAAATCCGTCACGCGGTGCAAGTCCAGGAACGCCTGGGACTGGACGTGCTGGTGCACGGTGAAGCCGAGCGCAACGACATGGTCGAGTACTTCGCCGAGCAGCTCGATGGTTATGCCTTCACCCGGTTCGGCTGGGTCCAGAGCTACGGCTCGCGCTGTGTCAAACCGGCGATCATCTATGGCGACCTGAGCCGGCCCGCCGCCATGACTGTCGACTGGATCACCTACGCGCAGGGCCTGACCGACAAAGTCATGAAAGGCATGCTGACCGGGCCCGTGACCATGCTGATGTGGTCGTTCCCCCGGGAAGACGTCTCGCGCAAAATCCAGGCGCAACAACTGGCGCTCGCCCTGCGTGATGAAGTGCTGGACCTGGAAGCCGCCGGCATCAAGATCGTGCAGATCGACGAAGCCGCGTTCCGCGAAGGCCTGCCGCTACGCCAGGCACAATGGCAGGAGTATCTGGACTGGGCAGTGGAAGCCTTCCGGCTGACCGCGTCCGGCGTACGGGACGAAACCCAGATCCATACCCACATGTGCTACAGCGAATTCAACGACGTGATCAAGGCCATCGCAGCGATGGACGCCGACGTGATCACTATCGAAACCTCGCGCTCGGACATGGAATTGCTCGAGGCCTTCAAAGCCTTCGACTACCCGAACGACATCGGCCCGGGCGTCTACGACATCCACTCGCCACGGGTGCCGGACACGGCCGAAATGGTCAAGTTGATGACAAAAGCGGTGAAGCGCATCCCGGCGCAGCGGTTATGGGTGAATCCGGATTGCGGCTTGAAAACCCGCGCATGGCCTGAGACGGAGGCCGCGTTGGTGAACATGGTGGCGGCGGCGCGGCAGTTGCGCAGTCAGCTGGCGTAAAGCACCGCAACGCGGCGGGTCACTCCAGGCGTGGCGGTTGAAGTGCAAAACCTGTGGGGCGAACTCGCTCCCACAGGTCCTGCTTGCCTCATGGCGTCAGGCAAACCCGCCCATGTCGCAACATCAGAGATTTTCGAAGTGCGGCAGCACCACCGATTTTTTACCGATGTCCCCAAGAGGCAGGCTGGGGTCGTCAGCATGGGTCAGCCCGCGGTGTTTCTTTAGCTTCAAGTGGCCTTTCTCGAATGTGCGGAACGCGGGTGTGGCCGTGGTGTAATGGAAGTGGGCGTACCACAGCAGCTCGGGTGATGTTTGCGTTATGTCCCAGACTTCGTATTCCTGCATATAGTCGGTTCGCTTTTTTGGCTTGGTCAAATTTTGGATCGGCGCGCGTTTACGGATTTCCACTGCGTTTTGGCCGATCAGGTCATCCAGCATGCCGTCGGTAGGATTGGTATTGACCAGAGAGTGCGCGGTACGCATTTTCCGGCCCTCTCGTCGATGTTCGGCGGCCTTGGTGCGCAGTTTCCGGATGGTCGGGTTGGCAGCATCCAACGTTTCGATTTGCAGAGCGATACGGGTCAACACGTCCGCTTCGAATGTCATCATCTCTTCCTGTTCGACGGGAGCGCTGGCCGGTTTGGCATACTGCTGAACCCTGGCCTGGTGTGACGGCAGGTCTTTCATGCGCTTCTCGGCATCGCTCACCAAGGTCGCAAGGTCTATTTGAGTCGGCACCGGGGCCTCGGCGGGCGGGTTCAGCAGTCTGAATTTGCCGTTGCTGCCTTGCTCCAGGACTATCTCGGTGCCACCCAGCCCACTCATGACGTATTGTCGCTTCTGAGTGGTGTTTTCCCATCGCTCAGTCCCGATGAGTAGTCGATCGTCTTCGGTGGTGAAGATTTTTTTTGTGCTCTGCCTGATCGGTTTGGCGACCGTAGGCTTGGCAATGCCTTCGCGCGCTCGCTCGGCCAGCTTATTGATAGTGGTCAGCAGCGGGTCAATGGCTTCCAGATGGAAATGTTGAGGAAAACTGGTGGACCAGGCCTGCAGTTCGCGATGGAATTGCGTGTAAACAGTGAGGCAATCGCGCAGCATCCGTTCACGCTCCCTTCGCGTAGCCCTGACTTCCGGCAGATCATAATGAGTAAATACAGCTTCTTCGAACTTCACGCGCAGGCTTTTCGTCTGCTGTTGCAGATCGAGCCAGGACCTGTCGCTGGTAATGTCAACACGTTTCATTATTTCTAACAGATGGCCCGTTTTCACAACTTCTGCATTGAGACCACTGGCTTGACTCGAATATTCAATTTTCTCTCGCAGTTCTTCGAAATTTATTTGGTCAGACGTTGGGGTTTTCGCGTTTTTTTGGGGGGGGGTGATCTTACGGAACCATTGTTTCGCTTGCTCTATCAATTCCTCGATCTGGTCTTGTTCACTCACGATTTTTATTCGTATCTTGCGCACCTCCTCTCGAACGACAAAATATTGACCTGACCCTTCCGGCAAGTTGTCCAGTTTGCGCGACAGATCTGCAGCCTCATCCGCCAATGATTCTATGCGTTTACCGGCAAAGAATATGCGCAAATGGAACCGGTCAGCCGCCACCCAGGCGCACTCGTTTTGCGCGCGGATCGCTTGGTTTCTTGTATCGCCGCTGGCCAGGCCTCGCAACTCCTCCGATGCTTTGTATCGCTGGATGCTCAGTTCGATATCGCGAACGCACCTGGTGTCGGCAGCCTGTGCAAGTTTGGAAAGATCTGTTCGCTGAGCTTCGGTAAGTGGCCTGAGTGGAGCACCGGTAGCAGGGTTTTTTCCACGGGCAAGGGTGTAAGCTTCATTGGTTTCATTGAACTTTGTGATTGCCGCATTGGTTTGCGGACCATGGGTGTTATATAGACGCCGAAGATCATTACTTGTGTTTTCCAACTGACCAGTGCGGCGTACGACCCGATCGGCCCACCAGCTTGGCAACCGTTCGCGGATAACCAGCGGCCATACGGGATCGAGTGCATCGGCCAAGCGCCCGAATACCTGCCCGCCACCGAGTACGCCGCCTTCGAGGGTCGTCCCATAAACGCCGTACCAGGTGTCCCAATGGCCTGTTTCATCCAGGGCGATGGGCTGCTTGTAGGTTTTTCGGGAATTGCCATACAAACGCCAGCTGCGGGCGTCCCTGAGTTCCACCTGGAAGATGCGTCCCTGGCGGACAATGAAGTTACCGTCGGCGTGGCGGTAGATGCCTCGGTAGAGACCTTGATCGCCGGGTTGCAAGGCGGACAGGGAGATCGGTTTTTCGTACTCGTAACCGCTGAAGCGTTTCACGATATGCCGAGCCTCACGCAATGAGACGCCCTGCAGTGCAGCGACATTGCTGAGCAATTGATGAGCCTGGCGGGTGCGCGTCAGGGTACGGGCCGTCCGGGAAAGCTGCGAGGTAATCGCTTCGCCGGGAAGCAGGTCCATGGCCGCATCGATCAATGACAACAGCATCGATTTGAGTTCGGCCAGGCCGTCGCCCACCTCGCCGCGTAAAAACGCCGCCGTTGCCTGGTTCGCGGCGGTCCAGGCATCGTAAAGAGCGAGCACCGTACCGACAAATGGCACCATCCCCATGGCCATTTTTATATAGTTGAAGGCGCGCGGGCCTTTCAAGGCGTACCGCTCCATGTACAGCGCATCGTTGGAGCGGGAGGTATCGCGATGGGCTTCAATCAGGCGCCCCATATGCGCATCAAGCAAATGCGCGGCCAGCGAAGTGGTGGCCGGCCAACGTTCGCCAATACCGATCACGGCATCGAAGTACTTTTCCACAGCCTGATTGATGCGGCTTACATGTGACCGCACGTTACCCTGCAAGGCTCGGCCGGCCAGATAGCTCACCCACTTGTCATTGCCGCACAGGTTGTACAGGCCCTTGCGCGCGGCTTCCAGGCTGTCGTAGCGACGCACAAATTGCCCATCAGGGCTGTCTGGCAAATACAGCAGTGTCAGCCCGCTGACTTGCTCCTCGATGAAGGTCACACCGGACAAGCTGACGGGGCCATTGTTGGGCGTATCCTTGCCGCCCACTCCCAGGTAGGCGGCAAGCATGACGATGCGTTTGTTATCGGCGCGCCAGGCGTCAGCCGTGTTGGCGTCGATGGCGATGTTCAGCACGCTCAATGCGTCGCTGCCGAGCTGTTTTTGCAGGCGTGCGCATTCTGCTTGCAACTTGAGCATCAGGCGCCAAGGCTCGATCAGGCTTTCACGGCGATGTTCTTTTACGAAAGCGGGTTCGCTGAACTTGCCCACAAAGGCGTCGCGGATCAGTTGTTCGTAGACCTTGGGCAAATCCAGATCGGGTAGGGTTTTGCGCAAATAGGTCAGATTGATTCCACTCAGCAAGGCATTACGTTCTTTTCGATTCGCTGCCGTGACCTGCAGCTGCATGAAGACCAAACGCTGCGACAGCGGATCCTGTTGCACCGATTTAACGTTGTCGATATTGAGTTGGGCCAGGTCCGCAAGTGACATTTGGCTGGACTTGGTGCCGGGCACCATGACTGAATTTTCCTGCACCCCGGTTGGCGTCGAGCTGTATTGCTTTTCCCACGAGACGGAATCGGGCAGTTGCAGGTGCACGTCGAAATGGCCCTTGAGCGAGAAATCTTTGCTCAGACGGGCGTGCAGGTGCTTGCGGGTGAAGTCGTCACGCGGTTCCAGGGCGATGGTCATGAGCGCGTGGCTTTGGCGCATCGCCACAATGTAGGCCTCGACCAGGCTTTTGAGCCCGGTTCGGTCAGCCTGGCTCAATTTTCCGAGCCAGTCGGGCAGGTTGGAAGCGAGGGTGCCACTGCGGTTCTGCTCCAGCAAATGAGCGAGGGCCAAGCCTCTGGCGGCATGCACCGGTACCTGCAAGGTGGCAAGTGCGCGTTTGCGCAGAATGTCCAGTTGTTCGTCACGCTGGGCGTCCGCGGTCGCCGCGGCGTGACGCTGGCGTATTGCACCGGCTTGTTCTTCGAAGTCGCTGGTCAATTGATCCAGGCCATACAAAAGCGCGTCGCCGGTGATTTTTTTCGCCCGCACCGTCAATCCGTTGTTCTGATCGTGGATCTTGAATATCTGGCGCTCCAGCTCGCGACGGTTGGCGAACCGTTGCAAGCCACCACCGGTGCCGATCCAGTAGAGCAGCACGCTGTGCGGCGCGTTGGCATCGGCGAGCGCATCCGCGTGGGTCACGATAAATACACCGTTGAGTTCCTGGGTATTGAGCGTGGTCTTGTCGCCGTCCTGTTGACTCATCGACAGGGTCACACTGGCCGCTACCGCGTCCGGGCCGGGATCGTCGGGGGTATCCAGCAGGGCCTTGAGCAGCGTGTACTCATCCTCATCCAGTTGTTTGAGCGCCAATTGCAGTGCGGCCTCGGCGTGCAGTCCGGTCTTGTGGGCGCTGTGCAGGGCGGTGAATTCGCTCTGGAAAGTGACCAGATCCGCTACTCGCGACCGATTGAGTAATCCGGAAGCAGCCTTGTCAGCGGCTTGTTCGGCGGTTTCCAACGCGCCAAGGGAAGCCTTGATCTGTTGCAGGGCCGCGCTTTCACCCACTTCTTCCACCAGTGTTTCGAGTGCATCGCGCTGTTGTTTCAGTGCCGCCTGACGCAACGACCAGGGGATATCGGCATACAGGCTGCCGAACAGCGATGCTTGATCGGTTCCGGTACTGCCATCGGCAGCTTCCAGCTTGGGAGGGGAAGCGAAGACGGTGAGGTGGCTGCGCTGTTGGTCTATCCGGTCGGCCTGGACCAGCGATTGCGCGCCATGCGCCGCCAGCCCGGATTGGCCGGGCGTTCCATGACGCAGGCTGGTGACCTGGGATTGCGACCGATCCGCAAACAGCTCGCTGGCACCCACGGTCATGGGGTCGGTGCTGACGGTGTATTCATAGCGAATGTTGTCGGTGGGCAAGCCGGTAGGGACGAGGGTCTGCCGGGACAGCCAGGTTTCCATGTCGCTGCGGGTGTCGAATCGCTGGATGGCGACGGGCCGGCTGGGCAGATACAGCCATTGGGCGACCGTTGCCGGGTCTCCCACGCTGATGACCCACGCGCCTTTGGGTTTGATCCTGCTGCCGTTGCTCAAGATCAGCGCCAGTTGCTCGGTGTGGACGGGCTGGTTGTCCAGCGTCAGCGCGCCAACGGGCGGGTCGAGGAGCAACTGCAGGGGTTTGAACTGTTCTGCGGTCAGAGATTTTCGGGCCAGAGCCAGGTGGGCGGCCGCTTCGAAATGCTGACGGTACAGCTGCGTGGCCCGCTCTTTTCGCGACACTGCCGTGCCGGGAGCACGCTGCTCCCAGAAGGTTGTCCAGCGTTCGCTGTGTGCCTGTACCGGGTCAAGCGTCTTCAGTCGTTCGAGTATTTGCAGCGGGGTCAGGGACGACAAGGCGTGGCTTTGATTCAGGCCGGTCACAGTGCAGTCCTGATCCAGCGTGGTCTCCAGTGTCGGGTGTTGCAGAACGAAGGCGCAGGCCTGGGTAAAGCTGACAAATCGTTGCGGCTGCTGATCGGTGGCGGCAAACAGCAAGCCGGCGTGTTGCCCGCCCAGATCCAGTTGCTGTTTGAGCCGTTGCTCGAGCGTGTCGCGGATGCCCGGGCTGTCGGCCATCAGCTCACGCAAGCCTTGGCTGCTTTCGCGCCAGCGTGCGCAGGCCTTTAGAAACAGGCTTTCGTCGGGGAGGGACGGCAATGGGGAGAAGGATGGCAGGACAGTCGGTGACGCAAAGGGGTCGTCGAAGAGCAGTCTTTCGGTCATGGCAATAGGGCTCACAGTGGTGGAGCGGCGGTTTCCACTCCTTGAGCGAGCCATTTAAGGCAAGTCCGGCGGGGCATAGGCACTACATAGTTACCGCACCGACCATTCGGCGACATTCATCAAACTGTCACGCAACTGTGGCAGCGCGATTGAACGAATATCATCAGACTCGCGCTCTACTGGGGTTCTGCGTTTTGGTGTTTTTTCATGCATGCTTTGTTTCTGTCGGCGGCCGTATTTCTGGCCGCGTTGTTCAGCCTGCCTTCCTTGGCGGCGTCTCGTTGTGAGGTGAACGTTCCAACCGAACGGGTCGATCTGGCGCAGGTGAGCCTGGCGTACCAGAGCATCGGCCGTGCATCGGATCCGGCATTGTTGTTGGTCATGGGCCTGGGCGGGCAGTTGATCCACTGGCCGGACGAGGTGGTGGTCGCGTTGTGTCAGCAGGGTTTTCGGGTGATCCGCTACGACAATCGCGATGTCGGCCTCTCAACCTGGCGGCAAACGCCCGTCGATGCCAACCTGACTTTCGAAGTGCTGCGCTACAAACTCGGTCTGCCGGTGGCGGCGCCCTATACCCTGACCGACATGGCCGACGATGCCTTCGGGCTGATGGATGCCTTGCGCGTCGAGCAGTTCCACGTGCTGGGCGCCAGCATGGGCGGCATGATCGCCCAGCATATGGCGGCCATGGCGCCAAAGCGGGTCGAGAGCCTGACCCTGATCATGACCAGCTCCGGTGCCGAAGGTTTGCCGGCACCGAGTGCGGCGCTGGTGCAGCTCCTTTCACGCCGAAGCGCGCCCAATCGCGAAGTGGCGCTCGAGCAGCAGGCCGATCTGCTGGCAGCACTGGGCAGCCCGACGGTCAGCGATGATCGACAGGCTTTGCTGGATCAGGCGGCGCAGTCTTATGACCGGGCGTTCAATCCCCAGGGCGTGGAGCGCCAGATCATGGCGATCCTCGCGGAGCCGAGCCGGGTGACGCTGCTCAATCGGTTACGGGTACCGACGTTGGTGGTGCATGGCACTGCCGATCCGCTGTTGCCGGTGATGCATGGCGTCCACTTGGCGGCGCATATCCGCGGCAGTCGGTTGAAGCTGATTCCGGGCCTGGCCCATCGATTCCAGGAAGCGTTCAAGGCGCCGTTGCTGGGAGCGGTGTTGCCGTACTTGCAGGCCCACCGCGAAGATACTTCGCATTGGGCGCAGATTGATCCGCTGCCGGCGCCAAATCTCCTGTAACCCCCTGAACCCCCTGAACCCTCTGTAGGCGCTGGCTTGTCGGATCGCCGCACCGCAGCGAAGGCGGCGTGTCAGGCGACAATGATATTGAATGTGCCGGCCTCTTCGCTGGCAAGCCAGCTCCCACATTGGATTTTTGTGTACCCCCGACAAGCCAGCTACGGCCGCGGCTCAGCTCCCTCAGTGACTCAACCCGTATTTCTTCACCTTGTCGAACAGCGTGGTCTTGGCCATCCCCAGTTCCTGGCTGGCCTGGGTCAGGTTGCCGCCGCTGCGTTGCAGGGCGTCGACCAGCAGGTTACGTTCGAAGGCTTCCACCGCTTCGGCGAAGGCCAGGCCCTGATTGTTGCCACTGTTACCGGATTTCTTGAAGGCCGGCAGGCCGAGCGCGAAACGCTCGGCGACGTTGCGCAGTTCGCGCACGTTGCCTGGCCAGTCGTGGCTCATCAGGTTCGACAGGGTCTGGTTGTCCAGCTCCGGCATGACGCGATCGAAGCGCAGGGACGACTGCTGCAGGAAGTGTTCGAACAGTTGCAGGATGTCTTCGCGGCGCTCGCGCAGCGGTGGTAGTTCCAGGGTTACCACGTTCAGGCGGTAATACAGGTCGCTGCGGAATTCGCCGGCCTTGCTCGATTCGTCCAGGTCGGACTTGGTCGCCGCGATCACCCGGCAATCCACCGCCACGCTCTGGTTCGAACCCAGGCGTTCGAGGGTGCGTTCCTGTAACACACGCAGCAGTTTGATCTGCAACGGCAGGGGCATGCTTTCCACTTCATCGAGGAACAGCGTGCCGCCGTCGGCGTGTTCGATCTTGCCGATCCGCCGTTTGCCGGCGCCGGTGAACGCGTTGGCTTCATGGCCGAAGATTTCACTTTCGAACAGGTTCTCCGGCAGGCCGCCGCAGTTCAGCGCCACGAACTGCTTGGTATGTCGGCGGCTGAAATCATGCAGGCAGCGCGCGACCAGTTCCTTGCCGGTGCCGGTTTCGCCTTCGATCAGCACGTTAGCCGAGGTATCGGCGACGTTGGCGATCAGTTCCCGCAGGTTCTGCATGGCCGGCGAGCGGCCGATGATGCGGCCTTCCAGGGAATCGCGTTCCGCCAGTTGCCGGCGCAACGACGAGACTTCCCGCGCCAGGCTGCGTTGTTCCAGCGCACGGCGGGCGACATCCACCAGACGTTCGGGAGAGAAGGGTTTCTCCATGAAGTCGTAGGCGCCTTTCTGCATGGCGCCGACGGCCATGGAAATGTCGCCGTGACCGGTGATCAGCACCACCGGCAGGCTGCGATCACGGGCCTTGAGCCGGGTCAGCAGCTCCATGCCGTCGATGCCCGGCAGGCGGATGTCGCTGATGACAATCCCGGCAAAGTTATCGCCGACGCGCTCCAGCGCTTCTTCGGCGCTGCCGACACCTACGCAGGGAATGTCTTCCAGGGTCAGCGCCTGCTGGCAGCCGAGCAGCACATGGGGGTCGTCTTCGACGATCAGCACACTCAGGTCGTTATTCATATTGGCTCGGCGTGAAGGGGGCTTACCAACGGTAAACTGAGGACAAAGGTGGTACCACCGCTGGCCGGGTGTTCGACGCCCAGGTGGCCGCCGGTGGCCGCGGCCAGGCTCGCCGACAGCGTCAGGCCGAGGCCCAGGCCCTGTTCGCCGGGTTTGGTGGTGAAGAAGGGTTCGAACAGATGCTTGCGCGCCTCGGCGTCGATGCCATGGCCATTATCGCGCACGCGCAAGCGGTATTTGCCATCGAATACTTCGCCTTCGAGCCACAACTCCGGCAAGGGTTGGGCCTGCATGGCATCGAGGGCGTTGCCGATCAGGTTGACCAGGATCTGCTCCAGTCGGGTCTGGTCGATCTGCACCTGCCTGTCGGCGAAGTCGCTGTGCAGTTGCAGGTGCGCGCCTTCCACCCGACTGCCAAGCACTTGCAGGGCCGCGTCCACCGCCTTGCCGACGCTGGCCTGGCCTTTGTCGTCGCCACGACGGGCAAAGGAACGCAGGCTGGCGGTGATCCGGCCCATGCGGTCGATCAGTTCGTTGATGGTCTTGAGGTTGGTGCTGGCAACGTCCAGCTGACCGCGCTCGAGAAACCGCACGGTGTTGCCGGACAAGGTCCGCAGGGCGGCAAGCGGCTGGTTCAATTCGTGGGCGATGCTGGTGGACATCTGGCCGATGGCGGCGAGTTTGCCGGCCTGCACCAGTTCATCCTGGGCGCGGCGCAAGGTCTCTTCGGCCTGCCGGCGTTCGCGGATCTGGCCCTTGAGCCGTTCGTTGCTGGCGCGCAGGTCGGTGGTGCGTTCGGTAATCCGACGCTCCAGTTGATTGTTGGCTTCCTGCAAGGCTTCCCGGGCAGCGAGGCGGGTGGCGATCACTTTGCGCCGCTCGTTCCAGGCGATCAGCAGGAACGCCACCAGGGCAAATGCCACCGCCACCAGAATCCCCTGATTGATCGCTTCACGCCGTAAATCCTGCAGGGGGGTGAGCAGGGTGAAATTCCACGGGGTGTCGCTCAGCGGGCGGGTTTGCGACAGGTAGCTGATGTTTTCTTCTTCGGACTCCAGCTCGCTGTTGGCCGGAAAGGTCAGTTTTTCTTCGCCTTCGGCCAGTTTTTCCCGGGCCAGCGGTTGCAGCTCGTTCAGCGGGAACCAGTAGTATTGCAGGCTGCGGGCCAGTTTTTCCTTGGTCTGTTCGCTGAGCGGTATCACCGATTTCAAGCGACGCGCCGGATCGCTGGAAAGAATGATGATGCCGTTCTCGTCGCTGACGAAGGCCTCCAGGCGTGCCCGCTGCCAGCGTTCTTCCATGGCTTCGAGGCGGACTTTGACCACCGCCACGCCTATGATCTTGCCGCGTTCTTCCAGGCCGTGGGCCAGGTAATAACCCGGCTCGCCGCTGGTGCTGCCGATGCCATAGAAGCGTCCCGGCTGACCACGAACGGCGTTCTGGAAGTAGGCGCGAAAGGACAGGTCTTCGCCCAGGTAACTGTCGACGTCGCGCCAGTTGCTGGTGGCCATGACGCGGCCGGTGGTGTCCATCACATAGATGGCCCGACTGCGGCTGCGCCGGTTCAGGCCTTCGAGGTATTCGTTGACCGTTTGCCGGTGTTCGGCTGACGGGTCGGCCAGCAATCTGGAAACGCTGGATTCGAGTTCCAGCAGGCTGGGCAGGTAGGTGTACTTGCTGATCTCGCTCTCGACGGCGCGGGCGTGCAATTCCAGCTGTCGCTGGCCGTTCTCGCTGAGGCTGCGGATCCCGTAGTGCTCGCTGATCCAGAAGCCGAGGTAACCCAAGCCGATCATCAGGGCGATGACCAGCGGCGGCAGGAACAGATGGCGAATCAGACGAGGTTTCACGGCGAGTGATGGCGGCGCGGCGCGGTAAAGAGTGGGGTCGCATTTCATCACAGATGCCTTGGGTCAACCACAACACATTCCCTTGTAGGAGCCGGCTTGCTGGCGAAGCAGACGACGCGGTGTGCCAGACAAACCGTTTCCGCTTTTGTAGGAGCCGGCTTGCTGGCGAAGGCGTCTTCATGGGCGCCGCAAGGCTTGAAGCCGCCTTCGCTGGCAAGCCAGCTCCTACAGGGGGGGAGCGGTGCCCTTTCTAGTGCTGCAGGATCTTGGCAAGGAAGTGCTGCGTCCGTTCGGCACGCGCGTTGATGTCGCCGAAGAACTCCTCTTTCTTGCAGTCTTCGATGATCTTGCCCTGATCCATGAAGATCACCCTATCCGCCACTTTGCGGGCAAAGCCCATTTCGTGGGTCACGCACATCATGGTCATGCCTTCGTGGGCCAGCTGCACCATCACGTCCAGCACTTCGTTGACCATTTCAGGGTCGAGCGCCGAAGTCGGTTCGTCGAACAGCATGACGATCGGGTCCATCGCCAGCGCACGGGCAATCGCCACGCGCTGCTGCTGACCGCCGGAGAGTTGCCCGGGATGCTTTTTGGCGTGGGCCGAAAGACCGACGCGCTCAAGCAATTGCAGGGCTTTCTTGGAGGCCTCGTCCTTGCTCCGCCCCAACACCTTGATCTGCGCAATGGTCAGGTTATCCATGATGCTCAGGTGCGGGAACAGTTCGAAATGCTGGAACACCATGCCGACGCGCGAGCGCAGTTTCGGCAGGTCGGTCTTCGGGTCGGCGATGGAAGTCCCATCGACCACCACATCGCCTTTCTGGAAGGGTTCCAGGGCGTTGACGCATTTGATCAGGGTGGATTTACCGGAGCCGGACGGCCCGCACACCACGATCACCTCGCCTTTTTTGACCTCGGTGCTGCAATCAGTCAGTACCTGGAAGTCCCCATACCACTTGTTGACGTTCTTGATAGAGATCATACGGCGAACCTTTTTTGCAGACGCTTGACCAGCTGCGAGGCGGCAAAGCTGATGATGAAGTAGGTGAAACCGGCGAAGATCAGGAACTCGTTGGAGCGCCCGATGATATCGCCACTGGCACGGGAGGCATTGAGGAAGTCCACCAGGCCGACCGCGTACACCAGCGAGGTGTCTTGAAACAGGATGATGCTCTGTTGCAGCAGCAGCGGGGTCATCTTGCGGAACGCTTGTGGCAGGATGATCAAGCGCATCATCTGGCTGTAGTTCATGCCCAGCGCCTGGGCAGCACCCATCTGGCCCTTGGGAATCGACTGCACGCCGGCCCGGACGATTTCGCAGAAGTACGCTGCTTCAAACATCATGAACGCCACGATGCACGAGGCGAACGCGCCGATCGGCGTGTCTTCGCCGGTGATCCAGCGCAGCACGAACGGCACCGCCAGGTAGAACCAGGTGATGACCAGCAGCAGCGGGATCGAACGGAAGTAGTTGACGTAGGCGCCAGCGATGTTCGACAGCAGTTTGCTGTGGGACAGGCGCATCAGCGCAAGGATAGTGCCGAGGATGATCCCGCCGACGACGCCCAGCGCCATCAGTTGCAGGGTCATGACCATGCCGTTCCACAAACCCGGCAGGGACGGGATGATGCCCGAGAAGTCGAATTCCATCATTTACCCCCTACGGAGATCAGGCCCGGTACGGCAACTTTCTTCTCGACACCGCGCATCAGCAACATCAGGCCCATGTTCAGGGTGAAGTAGATGAGCGTCGCCAGGGTGAAGGCTTCGAACAGGTTGGCGGAGAACTCGGCGGTCTGCTTGGTTTGCGCCAGCAGTTCCATCAGGCCGATCAGCGAGGCCACGGAGGAGTTCTTGAACACGTTCAAAAATTCCGAGGTAAGCGGCGGAATGATGATCCGGTAAGCCTGGGGCAGCAGCACATTCCAGTAGATCTGCGGCAGCTTGAAGCCCATGGCACGGGCAGCGGATTCCTGGCCGCGAGGCAACGCCTGGATACCGGTACGCACTTGTTCGCAAACGCGAGCAGAGGTGAACAGGCCAAGGCACACGACGACGCTGAGGAAGGCCGACGTGGTCGGGTTCAGGTCCTGTTTGTACCAGTCCTGCAGGTTTTGCGGCAGCAGGTCGGGTACCAGGAAGTACCAGATGAACAGCTGCACCAGCAGCGGCACGTTACGGAAGAGTTCGACGTAACAGGTCGCGATGCCCGACACGATGCGGTTCGGCACCGTGCGCATGACACCCAGGATCGAGCCCAGCAGCAGCGCGATGATCCAGGCGGCGACGGCGATGGCGATGGTCCAGCCCAAGCCGGAGAGGTACCAGTCGAAATAAATCTCGCTGCCCACGCCGGTGGACTTGAAGAATACGCCCCAGTCCCAGTTGTAATTCATTAGGGTCTCCCCTCGGATTCGATCGATGTACAAATGCCCGCCAGGGGAAGCTCCGTTCCCGCCCGATCTAAAGATCAGGCACACACGAGCGGCTCGACAGCCACCGGTTCGAGTGTTTCCAGAAAATGCCAGCAGGGAGTGACCATCCCTGAAAGGGCAGCGGCCCTCTCAGGAGATAAGGTTAGTCAGAAATCAGGATTTCTTTTCGTCAGCCGCTTTATCGGTCGGGTTGGCGATCAATTCCTTGATCTTGTCGCTCATGGGGAAGTTCAGATTCAGGTTTTTAGGCGGGATTGGCTGCATGAACCATTTTTCGTAGATCTTGTTAATCTCGCCCGACTTGTAGGTGGCGATGATCGCGTCGTCGACCGCCTTCTTGAACGGTGCGTCGCCTTTGCGGACCATGCAGCCGTAGATTTCGTAGGACTGGGCAGTGCCGGTCACAGACCAGTCGGCAGGCTTCTTGGCCTTGGCCATTTCACCGGCCAGCAAGGCGTCATCCATCATGAAGGCCACCGCGCGGCCGGTCTCCAGCATCTGGAAGGACTCGCCATGGTCCTTGGCGGAGATCACGTTCATGCCCATCTGCTTGTCGGCGTTCATCGACTTGAGGATGCGCTCGGACGTGGTGCCGGCGGTCGTCACGACGTTCTTGCCTTTCAGATTGTCGAAGTCCTTGTACTCCGAATTGGCTTTGGACAGCAGGCGAGTACCGACTTCGAAGATGCCGACAGAGAAGTCGACCTGCTGCTGGCGCTCGACGTTGTTGGTGGTGGAGCCGCACTCGACGTCCACGGTGCCGTTCTGCACCAGCGGGATACGGGTTTGCGAAGTCACGAGGTTGTATTTGACCTGGAGGTTGGGCATGTCCAGGTCTTTCTTGATGGCTTCAACGATTTTCAACTGGATATCGTGGGAGTAGCCAACTGGCTTGCCGGAAGCGTCCGCGATATAGGAAAACGGGATGGAAGCGTCACGATGCCCGAGGGTGATGGTGCCGGACTCCTTGATCTTCTTCAGTGTGCCGGTGAGTTCGGCAGCAAAAACTGGAGTGCTAATCAGAGCGGCAGCAATGGCTGCGCCCAGGATATGGGGAACGATGCGCATCAAATTTTCCTCGACATTGTTTTTTTTATGGAGCCAGTTCATCGGCCCTTTTGTGCTTCGAATGGCTGCCGGCTACTGAAGAGTCCGCGCAACAGGCATTCGTCCAAGAGTGTAGAGCATGACTCGTGCCAGGCCAGGCGCTACAGGTCAACCTATTGATTTATAAGGGTATTAAATATTAATGGCATGGTTTTCTGTGGCCGAAGATCCGGTAAACCGAATTGACCGGCAGGTCGCGTTCGGAAAACCGAATGCGAACGCAACGCGCCCCCGTAGGAGCGAGGCTTGCCCGCGAAGAACGATGACGCGGATATTCAGGCAGACCGCGGCGATCCCTTCGCGGGCAAGCCTCGCTCCTACAGGGGGGCGCTGGAGTCATCCAGCATGCAAAAAAAGCCCCTGAATCGCAGGATTCAGGGGCTTTGCTTCAACCGGCTTGCCGATCAGGCCGCTTCGATCTTGCTGCGGTTCTGTTCGACCTTGCTCAGATAGTCCGCCAGCTTCTGCTGTTCTGCCGGTGTGGTGAACAAGCCGAGCTTGCTGCGACGCCACAGAATGTCATGCGCGGTGGTCGCCCATTCCTCACTGCACAGGTAATCGACTTCGCGGGTATAGAGACCGCCGCCGATGTGTTCGCCCAGATCAGTCAAGCTCTGCACACCTTCAAGCATGCGCCAGGTACGGCTACCGTAGGTGGTGGCCCAGCGGCGGGCGATCTCGGTCGGCACCCAGTCGAACGTGTCGCGGATCTTCGCGCACAAGGCTTGCGGGGTGGTCATGTCTTCGCCGCCGGGCAGGGTGGCCGTCGCGGTCCAGCTTGGCTTGATCTGGCTGAAGTAGGGAGCCAGCTGCGCCAGCGCCGACTCGGCCAGTTTGCGGTAGGTGGTCAGCTTGCCGCCGAACACCGACAGCAGCGGCGCTTCCTCGCCAGTGCCCGACAATGCCAGGGTGTAGTCGCGGGTCACGGCCGACGGATTATCGGATTCGTCGTTGCACAGCGGACGAACGCCGGAATAACTGTGCAGGATGTCGTCGCGGCTGATGCGTTTCTTGAAGTGAGCGTTGACCACTTTGAGCAGGTAATCGGTTTCGCCCTCGGTGATCGCCACTTTGGCCGGATCGCCGGTGTACTCGCGGTCGGTGGTGCCGATCAGGGTGAAATGGTTCAGGTACGGAATGGTGAACACGATACGCTGATCTTCGTTTTGCAGGATGTGCGCGTGTTCGCCTTCATACAGTTTCGGCACGATCAGGTGGCTGCCCTGGATCAGGCGGATGCCGTACGGCGATTCCATTTTCAGGTCGTCACGGATGAACTTGGCGACCCACGGGCCTGCCGCATTGACCAGTGCCTTGGCGCGGATCGAAAACAGGCTGCCATCGGCACGTTCCAGATGCAGGTGCCACAGACCCTTGGTGCGACGAGCGCTGACGCAACGGGTCTGGGTGTGAACGTGGGCGCCTTTCTCGCGGGCGGCCATGGCGTTCAACACCACGAGGCGCGCGTCGTCGACCCAGCAATCGGAATATTCGAAGCCTTTGGTGATTTCGCTTTTCAGCGGGCTGTCCGGGCCGAACTTGAGACTCTTCGAGCCTTCGAGCTTTTCCCGTTTGCCCAGGTGGTCATAAAGGAACAGGCCGGCACGGATCATCCAGGCTGGACGCAGGTGCGGTCGGTGCGGCAGCACGAAGCGCATCTGCTTGACGATGTGCGGCGCCTTGGCCAGCAGCACTTCGCGCTCGGCCAGGGCTTCGCGCACCAGGCGGAATTCGTAATGTTCGAGATAGCGCAGGCCACCGTGGATCAGCTTGCTGCTGGCCGACGAGGTGTGGCTGGCCAGATCATCCTTTTCGCAAAGGAACACCGAAAGACCGCGACCGGCGGCATCCGCTGCGATCCCCACGCCATTGATTCCGCCGCCGATGACGGCGATATCGTAAACCTCGGCGAGAGGGGGCGTAGGCAAGGTAGAAGTGGGCATCGGCTGGCCTCGGGCTTTATTTTCGGTATTTGATTTCGAACATTAATGTTCATTTGCGAAAATGGTAGCCCATAAAGTCGCCCACAGCCAGTTAACTTCGATTGAAAATACTAATCGAAGGGCTAGGAAAGGAAAATTTTCGAACATTTAAGTGCGCGATAAGGCGCAAGAGGTGTATTGCGTAGGCGATCGTCATCGCGGGCAAGCCCGCTCCCACAGGTTTCACGCAATCTTTGTAGGAGCCAGGCTTGCCGGCGAAGGCGTACTCGAGGATGCCTTCGCCGGCAAGCCTGGCTCCTACAGGTCGTTTAACCGCTTTCGCGGTTAAACGACCTCCAACCGAATCTTGTGCTGGCTCAACAACTGCGCCAGCGCCGGCACCGGCTGCTGATCGGTCACCAGGCAATCGATCAGACTGATCGGCCCCAGACGAATCATGGCATTGCGCCCGAACTTGCTGGAGTCTGCCGCCAGAATCACCTGGCGCGCATTGGCGATGATCGCCTGGGAAACCCGTACTTCCTGGTAGTCGAAGTCCAGCAGACTGCCGTCCTCATCGATACCACTGATACCCACGAGGGCGAAGTCGACCTTGAACTGGTTGATGAAGTCGACACTGGCCTGGCCGACCACACCGCCGTCACGCCGCACATTGCCACCCGTCAGCAGCACGTCGAAATCGTCCTTGGCGCTGAGCATCGAGGCCACGTGCAGGTTGTTGGTGATGATTTTGAGGTGATTGTGATTGAGCAGCGCCCGGGCAATCGATTCGGTCGTGGTGCCTATATTGATGAACAACGAGGCGTGATCGGGGATTTGCGCGGCAATGGCTTCGCCGATACGCTGTTTTTCATCGCGCATCTGGTCGGCACGCATGGCGTAGGCGGTGTTTTCGACGCTGGAGTCGTAGGCTGCGCCGCCGTGGTAGCGACGCAACAGATTGGCTTCCGCGAGCTGATTGATATCGCGGCGGATGGTTTGCGGTGTAACGACGAACAGCGTGGCCATTTCCTCGATGCTGACATAGCCGCGTTCGCGGACCAGTTCGAGGATTTGCTGCTGACGGGGAGGCAGATTCATGGGGCGTCCTTTGGGCTGCCGTGCAAAATTTGCCCATGATGCCGGAGGAATCTGCTCCCTGCCAGTTACATACCGATACGAATACCCGGGTTGGCTTATTCGGCGCCTTCGTGCGGTTCCCAATCGCGCGTGCGGCTGACGGCTTTTTTCCAGCCGGCGTAGAGTTTTTCCTTGGCGCTTTCTTCCAGGGTCGGTTCGAACTGGCGCTCGATCACCGCCTTGCCGCGCAACTCGTCCAAGCTGCCCCAGAAGCCACAGGCCAGGCCGGCCAGGTAGGCGGCGCCCAATGCCGTGGTTTCGCGCATTTGCGGACGCTCGACCTGAGTGCCGAGGATGTCGGCCTGGAACTGCATCAGGAAGTTGTTCGCCACTGCGCCGCCGTCCACACGCAGGGACTTGAGGCGTTCGCCGGAGTCCTGTTGCATGGCATCGAGTACGTCGCGGGTCTGGTAGGCAATCGACTCCAATGCGGCACGAATGATGTGATCCACGCGCACGCCGCGAGTCAGGCCGAACAATGCGCCGCGGGCATACGGATCCCAGTAGGGCGCGCCCAGGCCGGTGAAGGCGGGTACCAGGTACACGCCGTTGCTGTCCTTGACCTTGTTGGCGAAGTATTCGGTGTCATGGGCGTCGTTGATGACCTTCAGTTCGTCACGCAGCCATTGAACGGTTGAGCCGCCGTTGAACACGGCACCTTCCAGCGCATAAGCCACTTCGCCGCGGGGGCCGCACGCGATGGTGGTCAACATGCCGTGTTTGGACTTCACGGCTTTATCGCCGGTGTTCATCAGCAGGAAGCAGCCGGTGCCGTAGGTGTTTTTCGCCTGGCCCGGCTCGACGCACATCTGACCGAACAGGGCGGCTTGCTGGTCGCCGGCGATACCGCCGATGGCAATCCCGCTTTTAGTGTGGCCGTAGATCTCGGACGAGGACTTAACGTCCGGCAGCATTTCACGCGGAATATCCAGTACCTCCAGCATCTTCGCGTCCCACTCCAGGGTGTGGATGTTGAAGAGCAGGGTGCGCGAGGCGTTGGTGTAGTCGGTGACGTGCACCTTGCCGCCGGTAAATTTCCAGATCAGCCAGCTGTCGACGGTGCCGAACAGCAATTCGCCTTTGCGTGCGCGCTCGCGGCTGCCTTCGACGTTATCGAGGATCCACTTGAGCTTGGTGCCGGAGAAGTACGGGTCAGTGACCAGGCCGGTGGTGTCGTTGATGTATTGCTCATGACCATCGCGTTTGAGCTGCTGGCAGATTTCGGTGCTGCGCCGGCACTGCCAGACGATCGCATTGTAGATCGGGCGGCCGGTGATCTTGTCCCAGACCACGGTGGTTTCACGCTGGTTGGTGATGCCGATGGCCGCTACCTGGTCGTGATGCAGGCCGGCTTGAGCCAGGGCCTCGACCATCACCGCGCTCTGGGTGGCGAAGATTTCCATCGGGTCGTGTTCGACCCAGCCGGGCTGGGGGTAATGCTGGACGAATTCGCGCTGTGCGGTGCAGACCACATTCGCGTCACGGTCGAAAATGATCGCGCGGGAGCTGGTCGTACCCTGGTCGAGGGCAATGATGTAGTTCTTATTCTGAATGTCGGTCATGTCGATTGCCTTGGACGAAATAAGGGAGTGGGATCAGGCGCGGGATCGAAGTGGGCAGGATCGCACGCCAACGCTATCAAGAAGTTCTTGGTTTGCCGTCAATGGCGGGTGCTGCGTCCGTTGTACCAGGCATGGGGCTGGGCAGATGACGGGCAATCAGCCCGCGATAGGCGCCAGCACCGAGGCAGGCACCGACAATCGGTGCAAAAATCGGAATCAGGAAATACGGGATATCGCGTCCGCCGGTGAGGGAAATTTCACCCCAGCCCGCGAAGAAAGTCATCAGCTTGGGGCCGAAATCACGTGCCGGGTTCATCGCGAAACCGGTCAGCGGTCCCATCGAGCTGCCGATCACGGCAATCAGCAGGCCGATCAGCAATGGGGCCAGCGGGCCTTTCGGCAGGCCATTGTTGTCGTCGGTCAGGGACATGATCACGCCCATCAGGATGGCGGTGATGATCACTTCCACCAGGAAGGCTTGAGCCGTGGTCAAGACCGGGTTGGGGAAGGTTGAGAACACTGACGCCAATTCGAGGCTGGCTTGAGTGCCACGCACCATATGGTGGGTTTGTTCATAATCGAAGAATAAACCGCTGTACAGCGTGTACACCAGCAACGCGCCACAGAAAGCGCCAGCGATCTGGGCGAGCATATAGAAAGGCAGTTTGCGCTTTTCGAAATCGGCGAAAATGCTCAGGGCAATGCTGACGGCAGGATTGAGGTGCGCCCCGGAAACACCGGCGGTCAAGTAGATCGCCATGCTCACGCCAATACCCCAGATGATGCTGATTTCCCAAAGGCCAAAGCTGGCGCCCGCGACCTTGAGCGCGGCAACGCAACCCGTACCAAAGAAGATCAGTAGCGCAGTACCCAGGAATTCGGCCATGCATTGGCTCGAGAGCGACGGTTGTTGTAAAGCAGTTGTCATTGAAAACCTCGTTTTTGTTGTTGTCTGGCGCTTTTTCATAAAGCGCGATTTTCACCAAGGCAGGATCCCCATCCTGTTCTCGGCCTGCTGCTGGGTACAGCGATGGGACATTTGTACCGTATTCGTATTCGAAAAAATATAGACAAGAAACGCTGCTGTCAAAGGTCGAAAGTGAACCGTCAGTCACAATCGAACTGTTAGTCACATGAATGACCACATCGTTCACGCTGCGGGCTGAACATGGACGAACGGCACAAGCCTGCACCAAACAGGTGAAACACCACTGCAATAGAGCCATTTGTCGAGCAATGTCCTAGAATCCAGCGCAGTATTTTTCCTCTGTCGACAAGCCTGGAGCTGCCATGACCCCTGCGTTGGATTTGTTGAAAAAAGTTCGTGCCGAACATCGCGTGCACAGTTACGAACATGATCCAAAGGCAGCGTCCTATGGGCTGGAGGCAGCGGAGAAATTGGGGTTGGACCCGGCGCAGGTGTTCAAGACACTCCTGGCAGCCAGTGAAAAGGGTGAATTGCTGGTGGCGGTGGTGCCGGTCGTCGGAAGTCTCGATTTGAAGGGGTTGGCGCATGCGGCGGGCGTCAAAAAAGTCGAAATGGCGGATCCCGCGGCGGCACAACGATCTACCGGGTACCTGTTGGGTGGGATCAGTCCGCTGGGGCAGAAAAAACGTTTACGCACCTTTATCGATAAATCGGCCCAGCCTTTCGCGAGCATTTTTGTCAGCGCCGGTCGACGGGGGCTGGAAGTCGAATTGGCACCTGCCGTGCTGGCCGAACACACCCGGGCGCAGTTCGCTGATATCGGCCGCGCCTGAGCAGGGCAATCCGACAGGCGCTGTCTGGTGAAAATTGCCCGGCTCTGTCACTGGCGCCTGGTTTCCCGCGGTTGCATGCTTGGTAAACAAACAAAGGGAGGTGGTTATGCAGCTTGAGTTTCATCAGGTCGATGCGTTCAGTGATCGACTGTTCAGTGGCAACCCGGCGATGGTTTATCGGCTCGATGCCTGGCTCGCCGACGAGTTGATGCAGAAGATCGCCGCCGAGCACAATCTCGCCGAAACCGCCTTTGTGGTGCGTGAAGGGCAGCACTGGCACATCCGCTGGTTTACCCCGAGTACCGAGGTACCGTTGTGCGGTCACGCGACGTTGGCCGGCGCTTACGTGCTGTTTGAGATCTACAGGGAGCCGGTCGAGCGTCTGGACTTCATCTGCAAGTCCGGCCCGTTGAGTGTCAGCCGTGAGGGTCGGCGCTTATGGCTGGATTTCCCCGCCATCTTCCCGTCGGAAGTGGGCGTGACCCTGGACGTCGAGCGTGCGCTCGGAGTTGAAGCGGTCGATGTGCTGGGTTCGAATGAATTGTTTGTGGTGCTGGAGTCGGAACAAGCGGTGCTCGATTGCCAGCCAGACATGGTCGCCCTGGCGAAACTGCCATGGCTGGGCGCCATTGTGACCGCACGGGGCAACAAGCACGATTTCGTTTCCCGTTACTTCGCCCCGGCGATCGGCATCAACGAAGACCCGGTGACCGGATCGACCCATTGCAGCCTGATTCCTTATTGGTCGAAACGTTTGGGCAAGTCGGACCTGACGGCTTACCAATGTTCGGCGCGGGGAGGGCAGTTGTTCTGCCGGCTGGAAGGGGGTCGGGTGAAGATTGGCGGGGATGCGACGCTTGTTGCGAGCGGCACGCTGATCCTGGGTTGACTCCGATCCCTGTAGAGCCGGCTTGCCGGCGAAGACGTCGTGTCAGGCGACATCATCAGTGGCTGGACTGACGCCTTCGCGGGCAAGCCTCGCTCCTACAGATCTCCAATTCCATGTCAGATTTCAGATTTCAACTGGCAGCGCTGTACCGACGGACACCAGATTCGCTGGCCGGAATCTGCGCCGCGATACTGCCGGTGGCCTGAAACAGCACCAGGTGTTCAGCCGCAACACGAATGCCGACTTCGTCACCCACCTGATGATCGGCATGGCTGGGGAAAATCGACTCCAGCTGCGCCCCCGTCGGCATCTGCAGGCGATACAAGGTCGACGCCCCCTGGAACGACTTGCCGACGATTTTCCCCTTCAAGCCGTTGTCCGGTGCATAAACGATGTCATCCGGACGCAGCAGCACGTCAACGGCCCCCCCGATCGGCCAGGTGTAGGCCCGGTTGCCGCGCAGCTCGCCGAGCTCGGTCTGCACCGACTCCGGGCTGTTCAGCTGACCGCGAATGAAATAGCCCTGACCAATGAAACTGGCGACATAAGGCGTCAGCGGTTCGTGATACAGGTTGTAGGGCGTGTCCCATTGTTCCAGGCGACCCTCCTTGAAAACCCCCACATGGTCGCTCACCGCGAAGGCTTCTTCCTGGTCATGGGTCACCAGGATCGCGCTGGTGCCACGGGTCTTGAGGATGTCGCGCACCTCGTGGCTGAGCTTGCGTCGCAGTTCGCCATCGAGGTTGGAGAAGGGTTCGTCGAGCAGCAGCAGTTGCGGCTCCGGCGCCAGGGCACGGGCCAGGGCGACACGTTGCTGCTGGCCACCGGATAGCTCATGGGGGAAGCGTTTGCCGAGGTTTTTCAGGTTGACCAGTTCCAGCAGCTCTTCGATGACGCGATTCTTCTGCGGATGCTTGCGGATCCCGAAGGCAATGTTCTCGGCCACGCTCAAATGCGGAAACAGCGCGTAGTCCTGGAACACCATGCCGATCCGGCGCCTCTCCGGAGCGAGGGTGAAGCCGGGCCGGGATATGGTTTCCCCGGCCAGCTGGATTTCACCTTCGTGCACCGGTTCGAAACCGGCAATCGCCCGCAGGGTGGTGGTCTTGCCGCAGCCCGAAGAGCCGAGCAGGCAACCGATATCGCCGGCATTCAAATGCAGGTTGAGGTTCTGTACCACCCGCTGGTCTTGATAGCCGCAAGCGAGGTTGCGCAGGTTAAGCAGTAAGGGATGGCTCATGCGTGGTGATACGCCGGCTCGACCAGAAACTCGAGCAGGGCCTTTTGTGCGTGCAGACGGTTCTCCGCTTGATCCCAGGCGACGGCGCGCTTGTCATCGAGCACATCAAGGCTGATTTCCTCGCCACGGTGAGCGGGCAGGCAGTGCATGAACAGCACGTCCTCGGCAGCCAGGTCGAGCAGGGCGCGGGTCACCTGGAACGGCGCGAACAGCTTCAGGCGCTTGGCGGTTTCTTCTTCCTGGCCCATGGAGGTCCAGACGTCGGTGCTCACCAGGTGGGCGCCGCGCACGGCATCCTTCGGATCGCGGACGATGGTCACCCGATCGCCAGCCTTGGCCACGAATTCCGGATTGGGCTCGAAGCCTTCCGGGCACGCGACACGCAACTGGAAGTCGAACTGGATCGCCGCTTCTATATAGCTGTTGCACATGTTATTGCCGTCGCCGATCCAGGCCACGGTCTTGCCCTGGATCGAGCCGCGATGTTCGAGGAACGTCTGCATGTCCGCCAGCAACTGGCAGGGGTGCAGGTCGTCGGACAGGCCGTTGATCACCGGCACGCGCGAGTTGGCGGCGAATTCGGTCAGGGTGCTGTGGGCAAAGGTGCGGATCATCACGGCATCGAGCATGCTCGACATCACGATGGCGCAGTCGCCGATCGGCTCGCCACGGCCCAGTTGCGTGTCGCGCGGCGACAGAAAGATCGCCTGGCCACCGAGCTGGATCATGCCGGCTTCGAACGAAATACGGGTGCGGGTCGAGGATTTCTCGAAAATCATCCCGAGCACGCGGTTTTTGAGGGGCTCGAACAGTACGCCGCGGTTACGCAGGTCTTTGAGCTCAACGCCTCGACGGATCACGCTGACCAGCTCTTCGGGCGTGCAATCCATCAGGGAGAGAAAGTGCCTTGCGCTCATCATTGACTACCTTTTTGCAACAGACCGCAGATACTCAAAGCCTTGTTTAATTAAAAAAACGGGCGAGACCTGCGGCGTAAGCCGCACGGGGCGACGAAATAGGGGAAGGCGCGATATTGACATTAAATGTCGCGTTTTTCCAATGGGCTACGGTGTACGGGGATTTCAGAGGGGCTACGGGGTGACCGCAGTAGCGCTTTTGAAGCCGGTTTCCTGACAGCAGCCCGTCATTTGTACACTGGGCTTGCAGGGCTTTGCAATAAAACCGGGCGGCGAGGGCAGGGCGACGGTCGGTTTCTGGCCTCCAGTCGAGCTTTGGCGGTCTGAAACATTTGATAAAGCAGAGGGCTGGGTTATAACTAAGGTTCAAGCGACGCAGGGAAGGCTTTGGAATGGAATCGAAAGAACAGCAGTTAATGGAATTACTCAGCCTCACGGCCCGCTCCCTGACCCATCTCACCGCGTCCATGACCTCGATGTCCTTCGAGTTGATGCGCAGTAACGATGAAGTCACCAAGGGCGCCGGCCGGCGGATGATCGACCGCATGGCGACCATCAGCACCGGCCTCGACGAGCACTGGCGACTGATCGGCGAGCTGACTGGCGTGCATCTTGCCCAGGAGCAGATCGAAACCGTTCAGGAAATTCAATTGCAGGCCCCGCCTGGCCCCCCGCCCAACTGATTCGGGGCAGCCATCGGCTGGCCTGATGGCTGCCGATTCACAAGACGAACGTCGCTGGCGTAGCGACGGGGCACGCGCCATAGTTTTGTTCCCGCGGCCGACAATGCCCGCCCAGAACAAGACAGAGACTGGCCATGACCAAGACTCTCCATCACCGTGCCTGCCACCTGTGTGAAGCCATCTGCGGCCTGACCATCGAAACCACCGAGGTCGAAGGCCGCGTGCAGATCACCTCGATCAAGGGTGATGCCCAGGATACGTTCAGCCGCGGGCATATCTGCCCCAAGGCCGTTGCGCTGCAGGATATTCAGAATGATCCGGATCGCCTGCGGCAGCCGATGCGGCGGGTCGGCAGCGAATGGCTGCCTATCGAGTGGGAAGACGCCTTCAACCTGGTCGCCGAACGCCTGGCGACGATTCAGGAGCGTCACGGGCAGAACGCGGTGGCGGTCTATCAAGGCAATCCCAGCGTGCACAACTACGGGTTGATGACCCACAGCAACTACTTTCTCGGCCTGTTGAAAACCCGCAACCGCTTTTCTGCGACATCGGTCGACCAGTTGCCCCATCACCTGACCAGTCACCTGATGTACGGCCACGGTTTGCTATTGCCGATCCCGGACATCGATCACACCGATTTCATGCTGATCCTCGGCGGCAATCCACTGGCGTCCAACGGCAGCATCATGACCGTGCCGGACGTGGAAAAACGCCTGAAGGCCATTCAGGCCCGGAGCGGCAAAGTGGTGGTGGTCGATCCGCGCCGCAGCGAAACGGCGGCGATGGCCGATCAGCATCTGTTCGTGCGTCCGGGTGGCGATGCGGCGTTGCTGTTCGGGTTACTCAATACCCTGTTCGCTGAGGGCCTGACCCGCGACAGTCATTTGCCTGTAGACGGTCTGGAGGAGGTGCGTGCAGCGGTGAAGGGGTTCACTGCCGAGGCCATGAGCCCGCTGTGCGCCGTACCGGCTGAACAGATCCGTCAATTGGCGCAGGACTTCGCGGCGGCGCCGACAGCGGTCTGCTACGGGCGCATGGGCGTTTCGACCCAGGCGTTTGGCACCCTGTGCCATTGGCTGGTGCAGCTGATCAATCTGGTGACCGGCAATCTTGATCGAGTGGGCGGGGCATTGTGCACCGAGCCTGCCGTGGACCTGGTGGCCTCGACTTCGGGCGGGCATTTCAATCTGTGGCAGAGCCGGGTGTCCGGGCGTCCCGAATACGCTGGCGAACTGCCGGTGTCGGCGCTGGCCGAAGAGATGCTCACCGAAGGGCAAGGGCAGGTTCGGGCGCTGATCACCGTGGCGGGCAATCCGGTGCTCTCCACCCCCAACGGCCGGCAACTGGAACAGGCGCTCGACGGGCTGGAGTTCATGGTCAGCGTCGACCTGTACATCAATGAAACCACGCGGTATGCCGACCTGATCCTGCCGTCGACCTCGGCGCTGGAAAACGATCACTACGACACCACCTTCAATATGTTTGCGGTACGTAACGTGACGCGCTTCAACCGCGCGATTCTGGCCAAACCGGAAGGTGCGTTGCATGACTGGGAGATTTTCGTCGGGCTGGCCAAGGCGTTTGCCGCGAAGACCGGCAAGGAACTGAAACCGACGATCCCGCCAGCGCAGATGATCGATCGCGGCTTGCGGGCGGGGCTGTATGGCGATGCGTCGCAACACCGGCTGTCGCTGGCGACCCTGCTCGATCATCCGCATGGTGTCGATCTCGGGCCGCTGAAATCCAACCTGGCTCCACGTCTGAAAACCGCCAACCAGCGAGTTCAGGCTGCACCGGCGGCGATCCTTGCCGACCTGGCGCGTTTCGCCGCCTTGCAAGTCCCGGCCTTCGATGAGCTGCTGATGATCGGCCGCCGTCATGTTCGCAGCAACAACTCGTGGATGCATAACTATCACCGTCTGGTGAAGGGCAAGCCGCGCCATCAGTTGCTGATGCACCCGGACGATCTGGCCAGTCGTGGGCTCAACGACGGGCAACGAGTTCGGGTCAGTTCGCGGGTCGGTGTCATCGAAGTTGAAGTGCTGGGCAGCCTGGATATGATGAAAGGCGTGGTCAGCCTGCCTCACGGTTGGGGCCATGCGCGGCCGGGCGTGCAGATGACGATCGCCAGTGGCCAGCCAGGCGCCAGTGCCAACGACCTGACGGATGAATGTCAGCTCGACGAGTTGTCGGGCAATGCGGCGTTGAACGGTGTGCCTGTCACCGTGGCGGCGGCTTGATCAAGTCTGTCGGGGAGGCCGAGCATGGCGCTCGGGTTTCCGTTACAATGCGCCACCGTGCCGACCATCGAGTCGGAAAGTTCAGCCGAGGTGCTCCATGGATATCATCGAAACGATTAAAGAGCAGATTGCCAACAATACCATTCTGCTTTACATGAAAGGTTCGCCGAATGCCCCGCAGTGTGGCTTCTCCGCGAAAGCCGCGCAGGCCGTGATGGCGTGTGGCGAAAAGTTTGCGTACGTGGATATCCTGCAGAACCCGGAAATCCGCGCCAACCTGCCAAAATACGCCAACTGGCCAACCTTCCCGCAACTGTGGGTCGGTGGTGAGCTGGTCGGCGGTAGCGACATCATGACCGAGATGGCTGCAGACGGTTCGTTGCAGGCCACGATCAAGGCTGCTGTCGAAGCTGCTGCTGCGAACAAGAGCGAAGCCTGATCCGGTCCCTCCTGTAGGAGCGAGGCTTGCCCGCGAACAGGGTGCCTCGTTCTACAGGAAATACTGCGTCATCGTTCTTCGTGAGCAAGCTTCGCTCCTACAAGAGCAGGCATAAAAAACCCCGCCTCTTTAAAAGAGAGCGGGGCTTTTTTTGGCTGTAGGAGCAAGAGCGGGGGCGCTGGTTTACTCTTCGCCCATCTGCGATTGCAGATAGTTCTCAAGACCGACTTTATCGATCAGGCCCAGTTGGGTTTCCAGCCAGTCGATATGTTCTTCTTCGGACTCAAGAATGTCTTCGAGCAGTTCACGGCTACCGAAGTCGCCAACGGTTTCGCAATGCGCGATCGCCACCTTGAGATCGGCATGCCCGGTTTTTTCGATACGCAGGTCGCACTCAAGCATTTCCTGGGTGTGTTCGCCGATCTGCAGCTTTCCCAGGTCCTGGACGTTAGGCAAACCTTCGAGGAACAGGATGCGCTTGATCAGCTTGTCCGCGTGCTTCATCTCGTCGATGGATTCGTGGTATTCGTGCTTGCCGAGCTTGTTCAGACCCCAATCTTCGTACATGCGCGCATGCAGAAAGTATTGATTGATCGCGACCAGCTCATTGGCAAGGATCTTGTTGAGATGCTGGATGACTGTAATGTCGCCTTTCATGATGGGGTCCTGCCCTGTATTAGCTGTCTATAAGTCAGAGTTTGAGCCGCACAAGTAAGAGTGTCAAACCTAAGTTATTGAAAGTTAAGTGAAAATTAATCGGAATAAGAATGTTTGTATTCCGCGTCTAGAGCGTAACTGATTGATTTTCAGGCATAAAAAAACCGGACATCTGTCCGGTTCTTTGAAATACGGTATTTATGCAGCGGTAAATTCTACAGGATAAGGAATCGCAGCCTGGGCCGATTGTATTTTGGTCAGGGTTTCGCGGACCACTTCCTTGGCAAGGCAGGCGCATTTGCCGCATTGGCTGGCAACACCGGTAGCCTGGCGGACTTCCTTGTAGCTACAGCATCCTTCATAGATTGCATCGCGGATTTGGCCGTCGGTGACGCCAGTGCAGAGGCAGACATACATAAGTGAAAACCGTCGCTGGTTGTGACTCAATTGCGATGGATCTTAATGTTAACGAGAATGATTGTCAAAGTGGTTTCTGACAGCTTCGCGTTATGAGGGCGCGCGACCGACGAACGGTTTTTTCCAAAGCAATGTGCCAGTAAGCGCCGGGAAGCATTTTAACCTGTCTGCGAAAAACCGTTAAGGACAGCTCAAAAACGCAGTGTATGATGGCCGGTCCTTATGAAGCGGGTGCGTGTCACAGGGCTGTCGCCTGACGGTGGCAGGCTGGCGCAAACCCGGAACTTCACGTTTTTACACCAGGAGATATCCAATGAGCGTACTCGTAGGCAAGCAAGCCCCTGACTTCACCGTACCGGCCGTACTCGGCAATGGCGAAATCGTAGACAGCTTCACCCTGTCGTCGGCCATCAAAGGCAAATACGGCCTGGTGTTCTTCTACCCACTGGACTTCACCTTCGTTTGCCCGTCCGAGCTGATCGCGCTGGACAACCGCATGTCCGACTTCAAGGCACGCAATGTTGAAGTGATCGCCGTTTCGATCGACTCGCACTTCACTCACAACGCCTGGCGCAACACCCCGGTCAACAATGGTGGCATCGGCGAAGTCCGTTACACCATGGCAGCCGACCTGAAGCACGAAATCGCCAAGGCCTACGACGTTGAGTCCGAAGGCGGCGTGGCATTCCGTGGCGCGTTCCTGATCGACGATAAAGGCGTTGTCCGCTCGCAGATCATCAACGACCTGCCGCTGGGCCGTAACATCGAAGAGCTGATCCGTCTGGTCGACGCTCTGCAATTCCACGAAGAGCACGGCGAAGTTTGCCCTGCCAACTGGAAAAAAGGCGACAAGGGCATGACCGCTTCGACCGAAGGCGTTGCGGCTTACCTGACCGAGAACGCTGCTGCGCTGTAAGGCAGGTTCGAGGCATAAAAAAACCGGCCCTGGAGGCCGGTTTTTTTATGGTCGTTACGGTCAGTCGTTGAAGTCTTCCCAGCCGCCCATCTGTTTCCAGCGGTTGACGATGCCGCAGAACAGCTCGGCCGTCTTCTCGGTGTCATAACGAGCCGAGTGGGCCTCGCGACCGTCGAAATCGATATCGGCTGCCTGACAGGCCTTGGCCAGTACGGTTTGGCCGTAAGCCAGGCCAGCCAGGGTTGCCGTGTCGAAGCTGGAGAACGGATGAAAGGGGTTGCGCTTCATGTCCAGACGCGCAACCGCCGCGTTGAGGAAGCCCAGATCGAAGCTGCTGTTGTGCCCGACCAGAATCGCCCGCTTGCAACCGTTGGCCTTCAGGGCCTTGCGGATGCCGCGGAAGATATCGGTCAGCGCCGCTTCTTCACTCACAGCCATGCGCAGCGGGTGATCGAGCTTGATCCCGGTGAATTCCAGGGCCGCTGCTTCAATGTTCGCGCCTTCAAACGGCTCGACGCGAAAGAAGTAGGTGTGGTCGGGGTAAACAAACCCTTTTTCATCCATGGCGATGGTAGTTGCGGCAATTTCCAGCAAGGCGTCAGTGGCAGAGTTGAAACCCCCGGTTTCAACGTCGACAACAACTGGCAGGTACCCACGGAAGCGCTCAGCCATCGGGTGGCGCGAACCACCTCCGCCGCCTTGACCGTCCTGTTCGTCGTCGAAATGGTCTTCACTCACGCGTGTTCCTCCAGCAGGCGCCAGCGCAGTTTTTCACCGGCGCGCAGCGGGATTACAGTCAGCTCGCCAAAGGGCAGGCTGGTCGGGGCGGTCCACTCTTCGCGGACCAGGGTGATGCGATCGGTGTTCACCGGCAGGCCGTAGAAACGCGGGCCGTTCAGGCTGGCAAAGGCTTCGAGCTTGTCCAGCGCGTTACGCTGTTCGAAGGCTTCGGCGTACATCTCGATCGCGGCATAAGCGGTGTAGCAACCGGCACAGCCGCACGCGGCTTCCTTGGCATGCTGGGCGTGGGGCGCCGAGTCGGTGCCGAGGAAGAACTTGTCGCTACCGCTGGTGGCGGCGTCGAGCAGCGCTTCCTGGTGCGTATTGCGCTTGAGAATCGGCAGGCAGTAGAAATGCGGCCGAATCCCGCCCACCAACATATGGTTGCGGTTGTACAGCAGGTGATGGGCGGTGATGGTCGCGCCGACGTTGGCCGAGGCCTCATTGACGAACTGCACGGCGTCAGCGGTGGTGATGTGTTCGAACACCACTTTGAGCGTAGGGAAACGCTCGACCACACGACGCATGTGCTCGTCGATGAAGATTTTTTCGCGATCGAACACGTCGACATCGCCACGGGTGACTTCACCGTGGACCAGCAAGGGCATCCCGACTTCGGCCATGGCCTCGAGTGCAGGGAAGATATTGTCGATGCTGGTGACGCCAGAGTCCGAATTGGTGGTCGCGCCGGCCGGGTACAGCTTGGCGGCGTGAATGAAACCGCTGGCCTTGGCCTCGCGAATTTCTTCGGGCTGGGTGCGGTCGGTCAGGTAAAGCACCATCAATGGTTCGAAACGACTGCCAGCCGGGCGTGCAGCGAGAATCCGCTGGCGATAGCCGTCGGCTTCAGCGGCGTTGCGCACCGGAGGTACCAGGTTGGGCATGATGATGGCGCGACCAAAGGTGCGCGCAACATCCGCAACGGTATTGGTCAACACGGCACCATCGCGAAGATGAATGTGCCAGTCGTCGGGACGCAGCAGGGTCAGGCGGTCGGACATGAGGGGATTCCAGGCGGGTCAAACTCTGGGGAATGCTACCGGAAAAGACACTTTCAGGCACTCGCTATCAAGTTTTACGGGAAGCTTCCGATATTCAACGGGTATGCCGTGAACATTTGTGTGTCGGTCTTTTTTGTTGTGGAAGTCTGTGGAGCCTCCCGTGCGCCAGTGGTATTTAGCCTTGCTCAGTGTGTTTGCCAGCCTTCCTGCGATGGCGCTCACGTTCCAGACTCGCCTGGAGAGCATCGAGTGGACGGTCGAAGGTGACAAGTTCGAATGCCGCCTGAGTCAGCCGATCACCGATTTTGGCGCGGGTGAGTTCGTGCGTCGCGCCGGTGAGCAGGCAACATTTCGACTGAAGGCTTATAACGCGATCATCGGCGGTGGTTCGGCGACCTTGCTGGCGGCTGCGGCGCCATGGCAGCCGGGGCGTGGCGACATCAATCTCGGTGCCGTGCAAATCGGTAGCGGCAATGTGCTGTTCAGGAGTTCGCAAGTGCAGGCCGCTCGCTTGATCAATGGCTTGATGGATGGCCGCAGTCCGGTTCTGCGGCACTCTTCGGGCGATGGCCGGGTATCGGAAGTGCGTCTGTTGCCGGTCAAGTTCAGCAAGGCCTTCAGCGAATATCAGGGCTGTGTAGCGAGGCTGTTGCCGAAGAATTTCGAACAGGTCAAACAATCCCGGATCGGCTTCCACGGCCAAAGCATCGATCTCGATGGGCAGGCCAAGGCCCAATTGCAGGAGATGCTGGAGTTCATGAAGGCCGACCCGACGGTCAATCACATCGAACTCGACGGTCACTCCGACAACAGCGGCAACCGCCTGACCAACCGGGACCTGTCGCGACGCCGGGCCTTGGCGGTCATGGAGTTCTTCAAGGCCAACGGTATCCAGGAGTCGCAGATCACCCTGCGCTTCCACGGCGAACGTTACCCCTTGGCGCCCAACACCACTGCCGCCAACCGGGCGAAAAACCGTCGGGTCAATGTCCACCTCGCGCGGATGGCGCCGACCGAAAAGCCGGCCCCTCGCGCCACGGCGACGGTGAGCGCGGCATCGACGTCCTGAGAACGCTGCCATAGTCGCTCGCTTGACATAATCTGTCGCTTCGTCGTCATAAGCTGTCGCGCCCCTGTAAATTATTCTGCATGACCGGTAGACTTGACGGCTTTCCGTAGAACCCCGTGGAGTGATGGCATGGCGGACGTAAACAAGGTCGTTCTGGCGTATTCCGGCGGCCTGGACACTTCGGTGATCCTCAAGTGGCTGCAGGATACTTATAACTGTGAAGTCGTGACCTTCACCGCTGACCTGGGTCAGGGCGAAGAGGTCGAACCGGCCCGCGCCAAGGCTCAGGCCATGGGCGTAAAAGAAATCTACATCGACGATCTGCGCGAAGAATTCGTGCGTGATTTCGTGTTCCCGATGTTCCGCGCCAACACCGTTTATGAAGGCGAGTACCTGCTGGGTACTTCCATCGCCCGTCCGTTGATCGCCAAGCGCCTGATCGAAATCGCCAACGAAACCGGCGCCGACGCCATTTCCCATGGTGCGACCGGCAAGGGTAACGACCAGGTGCGTTTCGAACTGGGCGCCTACGCCTTGAAACCAGGCGTGAAGGTCATCGCGCCGTGGCGCGAATGGGACCTGCTGTCCCGTGAAAAGCTGATGGATTACGCTGAAAAGCACAACATCCCGATCGAGCGTCACGGCAAGAAGAAATCCCCGTACTCGATGGATGCCAACCTGCTGCACATCTCCTATGAAGGCGGCGTGCTGGAAGACACCTGGACCGAGCACGAAGAAGACATGTGGAAATGGACCGTCTCCCCGGAGAAGGCTCCTGACAAGGCGCAGTACCTGGAACTGACCTACCGCAACGGCGACATCGTCGCGCTGGACGGCGTCGAAATGACCCCGGCCACCGTGCTGGCGACCTTGAACCGTATCGGTGGCGAACACGGTATCGGCCGTCTCGACATCGTCGAGAACCGCTACGTCGGCATGAAGTCCCGCGGCTGCTATGAAACCCCGGGCGGCACCATCATGCTGCGCGCTCACCGTGCGATCGAATCGATCACCCTGGACCGCGAAGTGGCTCACCTCAAGGATGAGCTGATGCCTAAATATGCCAGCCTGATCTACACCGGTTACTGGTGGAGCCCTGAGCGTCTGATGCTGCAACAGATGATCGATGCCTCCCAGGCCCATGTGAACGGCGTCGTGCGCCTGAAGCTGTACAAGGGCAACGTGATCGTCACTGGCCGCAAGTCCGACGAATCGTTGTTCGACGCCAACATTGCGACCTTCGAGGAAGATGGCGGCGCCTACAACCAGGCCGATGCGGCGGGCTTCATCAAGCTCAACGCCTTGCGCATGCGTATTGCGGCGAACAAAGGCCGCAAGCTGTTCTGAGATGTCAGAGCGCTTGCTGCTGCGCCGTGATTGAATCTGTGGCCTTGTCGTCGACAAGGCCACAGTTCTGAATGGGGGATGTTCTGCCTGACATTGCGATGCAGCGTGCTGACTTTCCTGCCAGTCCTCTACCGGTTTTCATTCGCCATTGACCGCTCTGCGTCAGGGACGCGTTTGATCAATGACCGTCACGCCATTTGAATTCAAATTGTAAGCAACATAGAGCGACGCACCACTGTGCTTCTTTGTGTTTTTTACCTGTTTGAATGAGCTCTCCTTCAGTAGTTTCTCTGACTCAGTACAGGTGATGAACACGATTGCGTGCGCAGGTTTTCCCTGTTCCTGTTGAATCTTCTCCACCGAGGCGCCCAGCTCGATTTTTTGGCTCATCCCGCGTACATCGACGATGTACAGGTCTTTGAACCGCTCCGGCAGGCGGACGTGGTGCTCCGCCGCAGTTTGCAGATCCGTCCCTGGAAGGTCCTGTGCGCAACAGGGTGGGGGTGTGGGGTCGGGATCAATCTTCGGTTGCCTTCGTGCCGTTTTTTTTGATGTCAGCCTGGAGTCGGTCTTGCCCGGGCGATCGGCATTGTTCATGGCTTTGATGAAGTGTTCGCCGTTTTCAAAATCGGAGGGTGCATAAAGCGACCGATAATTGAAGTTGAGTGTGGCAAAGAAAAGAAAGAGCAAATAAAAAGGAAAGCTGATCAAGAACCAGATGTAGGTATCTCTTTCTTCATCATCAAGGAAGGGCAGGGAGATAGCCGCTGAAGTTTCAGACAGTGTTGCGAATATCGCAATGAGTGTCAGGGGGTTGGTGATCCTTTGTTTGATATTTTCCATGTTTTATTCTCATTTAAGTTTGTCTTTGCTCATGGGTTTGTGGGAAAGGTTTAGGTCTGCTACTCAAGAGGGTAACTGCTTATTAGTGTTTCGGGTATATCTGTTACATTATATTAGGTTCTTTATTGTTATTTGGCTGTGTGAATGGGGGGTTGGAAAGATATGGTTTTTGATGTGCGCTCTGGTTTGGAAAATATCGGTTACTTTTCAAGATAGTTCAAGTATCGTTGCAGGCCTGATTTTTGGCTCCTGAGTCTTTTCGTTTGTTATGTGGTCGCATATAGATACAAAAAACTGTCGAGGCGTGACAGATCGGGCAGCTGATGAGTTTTCGGAAGCAGTGTATTCGAAGAATTTTTGTAGGAATAATCTGTGTTGTGTGTAGGGAATGTCTCTTGCTGTGGGTGGCCGGGGGGGGCGGCATGCCATGGGTGAAACGACTAGGCTATTGTGCGGGCTCTAAAAATTCGAACAGCGAAATTGGACTTGCCCATGAATAAAGTGCTGATCGTGGATGATCACCCCGTCATTCGTCTCGCGGTACGTATGCTGATGGAACGTCATGGCTACGAAGTCATTGCAGAAACAGATAATGGCGTGGATGCGTTACAACTTGCTCGCGAACTCCTGCCCGATATTGTCATTCTCGATATTGGCATTCCGAAACTCGATGGGTTGGAAGTCATTGCACGTCTGACATCGGCGGCAATGCCAATGAAAGTATTGATATTGACGTCCCAGGCACCGGGTCATTTCTCCATGCGTTGCATGCAGTCGGGGGCAGCCGGATATGTCTGCAAGCAACAGGATCTCACGGAGTTGCTTAGTGCAATAAAGGCCGTGTTGTCAGGCTACAGTTATTTCCCGAATCAAGCCCTGCACACTGTGCGTTGCAGTCTGGGGAATGCCAGTGAGTCCGATATGGTGGATCGTCTGTCGGGGCGGGAAATGACGGTGTTGCAGCAATTGGCCCAGGGAAGAACCAACAAGGAGATTGCCGATGGAATGTGCCTCAGCAACAAAACCGTCAGCACTTACAAGACTCGCTTGTTATTGAAGCTCAATGCGCGCTCCCTGGTTGATCTGATCGAATTGGCGCAACGCAATGGTCTGGTGTAACGGCGGCAGCGTTGACGTTAAGCGTTAGAGGCGTTTATCGGGGGCGGCGCTTGGTAAAAAGCCTCCGTTTAGGGAGGCTTTTAAGGTGTCATAGGTCAAAATCGTAATCGGCCAATTGCTTTTGCAGTCGGCGCTCCTCCAGCAGATTGTCAATGGTGCGGCGTTTGCTGAGGTTGGTCTTTGCCACTTCAACCACAGGTTCGGCGTCATCAGCCTCAACGGGGGTGAAGTCGTCTTCTACGTCCAATTGCTCTTTGCCAGTACTCATAGGGTCAACTCCAGGCTAAGACTGCCTTTGGGGCCCCTTATATCGACATTCGAGCGGCGGGTAAAAAAGATTTTTTCAATCGATAAATCAATAAACCTAATAGCGCCTCAATCGTCCGAAGTCTTGTGCTTGTATTCGCAGAGGTCTTCAATCCGGCAACTGCCACAGCGGGGCTTGCGAGCCAGGCAGACGTAGCGACCGTGGAGAATCAGCCAGTGATGGGAATCGAGCAGGTATTCCTTCGGCACGAACTTCATCAGTTTTGTTTCAACCTCGACCACATTCTTGCCCGGAGCAATCCCGGTTCGGTTGCTGACCCGGAAGATGTGGGTGTCCACGGCCATGGTCAGCTGACGGAATGCGGTATTAAGCACCACGTTGGCCGTTTTGCGACCGACGCCGGGCAGCGCTTCCAGCTCTTCGCGGGTTTGCGGCACTTCGCCGCCATGACGCTCCAGCAGCAAACGACAGGTCTCGATCACGTTTTTCGCTTTACTGTTGAACAGGCCGATGGTCTTGATGTATTCCGACAAGCCTTCGACGCCCAAGGCATGAATCGCAGCCGGCGTATTGGCCACCGGATAGAGCTTGGCGGTGGCCTTGTTGACGCCGACATCGGTCGACTGTGCCGAAAGGATCACGGCGATCAGTAATTCGAACGGCGACGAGTAGGCCAGTTCGGTCTTCGGTTCCGGGTTGTCTTCGTGAAACCTGCGGAAAATTTCCCGGCGTTTTGCAGCATTCATGGGCAGTGAGTTTCCTCGAGGACAGTCAGTGTGAAGGCGTCGGGCGCGCCCAGGCCTGCCAGGCGGCGAGCAGCAGCCCGAGCAGAATGAACCCGCCGGGCGCCAGGATAGCCAGGCGCATGCCACCGTCGGCGGTCAGGACCCAGCCTTGCCAGTCCGGTGATGTGGCGCCAGCCAGCCAGGGCAGGTGGTTGCCCAGTGTGCCGCTGCCGATCAGCTCTCGCAGCAGGCCCATACCCGTTAACAACGCGCCGAACAGGGCGCACAGGCGCAGGCGATCAGGGCCTGTACGCTGGAAAAAACCGGTTTGGTCCATGACGACGCATTGCAGGGCGATCAATCCTGCATAGATCCCCATATGTTGATGCCATTGAAGCGACCAGGCCTGCGCGCCGAGTTCGGCGCAACTGGTCAGCGTTGCCGCCAGCACGACGCCAGCCACTACCTGTGCCGCGGGCATCAGTCGAGCGCGCAAGGCGGCCATGCACAGGCCAAAGACACTGCTCACCACGATGAACATCAGCCACAGGCCCAGCGCCTTCATCAGTGAGTCCGTCGCGCCGATCAGGGGTGCCAGCATCAGCGAATTTTGCAGCGTCGATGAGTTATTCATGGGCACTGCTCCCGATCAGCTGTTGCGAGTGTTCATCGAAGTAGCTCAACGCGTCATGAATGGCGTGGATCACCGCTCTTGAAGTGATGGTCGCGCCCGCGATCTGATCGAATGCTCCCTGATCTTTTTTCAGGGCCCAGCCTGCATCGCCGGGTTCGGCTCGCGATTTGCCGGCAAAGACCTGAAGCCAGGCGTTTGGCCAGTCGGCAATCCTGCCACCCAACCCCGGCGTTTCCGATTGTCTGAGGGTTTTGACGCCCAGCAACCGGCCATTTGCGCCGATGGCGATCAGCAGCTCGATCGAACCTTCATAACCCAGGGTCTGGCTGCGCAGCAATACGGCGCTGGGTTGGCCCGACTTGGTCACCCGGTAGCCACCCAGCAGTGTGCTGCTGGGCAAGACAATGCCGGCCAGGCCCAGTGGCTGTTCCAGAGGCTGATTGTCGTAGCTGTCGGGGGGAAGCAGGTCGAGCAGGTTGCGGCTGTCGATCAAGCGCTGTTCGGCGGCAATGCGCGGCGCACTGATGTGCTGCACGAAGTATGTCGCGCCGATCCCAAGACCCGTCAGCAACACCAGGATCACCACGCCAGGCGCACGATTCATGACGCAGCCCGCTCCTGCCTGGAGGCGCTGTACCGCTCCAGGGTCGGTACACAGAGATTCATCAGCAGTACGGCAAAGGCCACGCCGTCCGGATAGCCACCCCATGTGCGAATCACATACGTCAGCAATCCCGCGCCCGCGCCGAACAGCAGCTTGGCGACGGGACTTTTTGCGCCGGACACCGGTTCAGTGACGATGAAAAATGCACCCAGCATGGTCGCACCGGTCAGCAGATGAAACAGGGGTGAGCCATTGGAATCGGAGCCGGAGCCGTTCCAGCACAGAAGGCTGATGATAAACAGGCTGGCCAGCATGCCGACCGGCGCATGCCAGCTGAATACCTGTCGTTGCAGCAGAAACGCGCCGCCCGCCAAAAAGGCCAGGTTGACCCATTCCATACCGCGCCCGCCGAACTGGCCGAACGCCGGGTTGCCGGCGAAGAGTTCGTCCATGGTCAGGCTGTTGTTGATCCGCAGGCTGTCCAGCGCCGTGGCTTGAGCCCAGGCATCCGGCGTCTGGTCGAGACTGAACCCGAACACCTGCTGCAAACCACCGAGCAGGTCCATGCCATGGGATGACGGCCAGTGGGTCATCTGTTGGGGAAAGGTCACCATCACCATGGCAAAACCGAGCATGGCCGGGTTGAAAGGGTTCTTGCCGACGCCGCCATACAAGTGCTTGCCGAACAACAGCGCGAAAGCGGCAGCACTGACCGTCAGCCACCATGGGCAATAAGGGGGCAACGCCAGTGCCAGCAGCGTGGCACTAACCAGGGCGCTGCCATCGCTCAAGGTTGGCTGGATGGGGCGCTTGCGCAGCTGCAACACCAGCGCTTCAACCGTCAGTGCGGTCACACCCGTCAGAATCAGGTTGATCAAGACGCCCCAGCCATACCACCAGAACAACACCAGCAGCCCCGGCACTGTGGCCAGCAATACCTGTTTCATGGCCTGCTGAAGGCGTTCGTCGACCGATTCAGGCAGTGGCATGGGCGTCCACCTGATGCTCGGCTTCAGTGACAGCACGCTCCAGTGCGGCAATGTGTTCGGCTGGAGCTTCGCTGGCTTGAGCTTTCTTGAGTTCGGCGCGGCGCATGGCCAACTGGATCTTGGCCCGATTCAGATCTGCATGTTTCATCGGGGCAGCAGGCGCCGGAACTGCTGGCGCACTGCTTTCCAGTTTGACCAAAGCCTGCTCGGCTGCTTCGAACTGCTGTTGCAACACGATCAGTTGCGATTGCTGCTCGAACGTCGGCGGATGCCCGAAAGCCTTGAGTGATTTGTTCAGTTGCGCACGGCTCATCGCCAGATCGATCTTCGCCTTTTTCAACGCCGCATCGGCATTGGCGGCCTTTTGCGCGCGCACGCGCTCAAGGGCTGCCTGCACCGGGTCGAGCGCCGCGTCACTGTGCTGCGACGCGGCGCGTAGCGCCCGGGCCTGGCGCTCGGCGAGTTTGTGTTCTTCTTCACGACGCAGGCGGTCGTTGCGCCGTTCGAACCGGCGCCGTGCGTGATTGCGTTTGGCGGCACGAGCTTGTTGCTGTTCAAGACTGAACGCCAGGCCGCCGACCACCGGCACTACCGTAGACAGCGGCAGTGGTCGCATCTCGATGCAATCCACCGGGCAGGGCGCTACGCAGAGGTCGCAACCGGTGCATTCATCGACGATGACGGTGTGCATCAGCTTTGCTGCGCCGACGATGGCGTCCACCGGGCACGCCTGGATGCATTTGGTGCAGCCGATGCACTCGGCTTCGCGGATAAAGGCGATTTGCGCGGGCGCCGCACCGCGACTCACGTCCAGCTCCAGCACCGGCACCTTCAGCAGTTCAGCCAGGGCCGCGATGGTTTCGCTGCCGCCCGGCGGACACTTGTTGATCGGCTCACCGCTGGCGATGCCTTCGGCGTAGGGCTTGCATCCAGGATGGCCGCACTTGCCACATTGGGTCTGCGGCAGGAGGGCGTCGATGCGTTGAATCAGACTCATGTTTTGATCAGCCCGCTGAATCCGAGAAAAGCCACTGCGATCAGACCGGCGCCGATCAGATCGATCGGCAGGCCGCGAAAGGGCAGGGGGACATCGTTATCAAGAGTGCGCTGGCGCAAGTCGCTGAACAGGCTCAGTACCAGCCAGAAACCCAACCCGGCACCCAGGCTCACCGCCGTGGTGTGGAAGAATCCCTTGTCGTTCTGAACATTGATCAGCGCCAGGCCGAGCACGCCGGCGTTGCCCAGCAGCAGCGGCCAGAGGCCTTCGAACGAAAGCTTCTTAAGCAACCGGGCAAGCAACTTCAACAAGGGTGCGATCAACAGCACGCTCAATGGCAGAAACACGAACAGGCGCAGCGGCGTCAGCCCAAAAGGAACCAGCAACCCGTGGTAAAGCGCGTAGCTCGCCATGCCGACAATCAGCATCAGGCTCGTCGTCGCAATACCCAGCGCATGCACCTGGCGGCGCTCGGTGCCCAGCAGCGGATCGACGCCCAGGGGCCAGTGCAACACGAGGTTGTTGATCAGGGCGGCGCTGATAAGCGTAAGCAGTATCTCGGTCATGATCGTGCCGGTAAGAACGGGGCTTTCCAATGGAGCTGTCTAACAAGGTTAGGCATTATCCGGCAAGGACGAAGGGTGGGCCAGACATGAAAATCCCACAGGCGCGCCAGGCACGACTGTGGGATCGATTTACAGCAGAACCTTACTTGATGCGCTGGCCCGGCTTGGCACCGCTGTCAGGACTGAGCAGATAGATTTCTTCACCGCCAGGACCGGCGGCCATCACCATGCCTTCGGAGATGCCGAACTTCATTTTCCGTGGCTTGAGGTTGGCGATCATCATGGTCAGGCGACCATCCAGCTTCGACGGATCCGGGTAAGCGCTCTTGATCCCGGAGAACACGTTGCGTTGCTCGTCACCGATGTCCAGGGTCAGGCGCAGCAGCTTGTCAGCACCTTCCACGTGTTCGGCCTTGACGATCAGGGCGACGCGCAGGTCGACCGCGGCAAAGGCATCGAACTCGATTTCCGGCGACAGCGGATCCTTGGCCAGTTCGCCGTTGCCGGCAGGTGCCGCATCGCCGGTGTCGGTCTGGCTGGCGGTCAGGTCTTCCTTCGAAGCGTCGGTCATGGCTTGCACTTTTACCGGATCGATACGGGTCATCAACGGCTTGAACTCGTTCAGCTGATGGTTGCTGAGCAAGGTCGCGTGGTCGTTCCAGGTCAGCGGCGCGACGTTGAGGAACGCCTCGGCATCGGCGGCCAGCAGCGGCAATACCGGCTTGAGGAAGATCACCAGCTGGCGGAACAGATTGATGCCCAGGGCGCAGATGGCCTGGACTTCGTCCTGCTTGCCTTCCTGCTTGTTCAGCGACCACGGCGCCTTGTCGGCGATCCAGGCGTTGGCGCGGTCGGCCAGGCCCATGATCTCGCGCATGGCACGGGCGAAGTCGCGAGCCTCATAGGCGTCGCAGATGCTTGGCGCAGCGGCGAGGAACGCTTCGGTCAGCTCCGGTGCGGCATTGCCTTCCACCAGCACGCCGGCATTGCCTTTGTGGATGAAACCGGCGCAACGGCTGGCGATGTTGACGACCTTGCCGACCAGGTCGGAGTTGACCTTCTGCACGAAGTCTTCGAGGTTCAGGTCCAGATCGTCGACGCCACGGCCGAGCTTGGCCGCGTAGTAGTAGCGCAGGTATTCCGGCGACAGGTGATCGAGGTAGGTCCGGGCCTTGATGAAGGTGCCCCGGGACTTGGACATTTTCTGACCGTTGACCGTCAGGTAGCCGTGCACGTTGATGCCGGTCGGTTTGCGCAAACCCGCACCTTCGAGCATGGCTGGCCAGAACAGCGCGTGGAAATTGACGATGTCCTTGCCGATGAAATGGTACAGCTCGGCGGTGGAGTCCTTGTTCCAGAACGCGTCGAAATCCAGCTCCGGCGTGCGGTCGCAGAGGTTCTTGAAGCTGGCCATGTAGCCGATCGGCGCGTCCAGCCAGACGTAGAAGTACTTGCCCGGCTCACCTGGGATCTCGAAACCGAAGTACGGCGCATCACGGGAAATGTCCCATTGTTGCAGGCCGGCATCGAGCCATTCGGCGATCTTGTTGGCCACGGCGTCTTGCAGGGTGCCGCTGCGGGTCCAGGCTTGCAGCATTTCCTGGAAGTCCGGCAGCTTGAAGAAGAAGTGCTGGGAATCCTTGAGCACCGGGGTGGCGCCGGAGATGGCCGACTTCGGATCCTTCAGGTCGGTCGGCGCGTAGGTCGCACCGCATTTTTCGCAGTTGTCGCCGTATTGGTCTTCGGTGCCGCATTTCGGGCAGGTGCCCTTGATGAAGCGGTCGGCCAGGAACATTTTCTTTTCCGGGTCGAAGTACTGAGTGATCGAGCGCGTGGCAATGTGCCCGGCGTCGCGCAGCTTCAGGTAGATCTGGCTCGACAGCTCACGGTTTTCTTCGGCGTGAGTGGAGTGGAAGTTGTCGAAGTCCACCAGGAACTCGGCAAAGTCGGCGCTGTGTTCGGCCTGGACGTTGGCGATCAGTTGTTCCGGGGTGATGCCTTCCTTTTCCGCGCGCAGCATGATGGCCGAACCGTGGGCGTCGTCGGCGCAGACATAAATGCATTGATTGCCGCGGTGCTTCTGGAAACGCACCCACATATCGGTCTGGATGTATTCCAGCATGTGGCCAAGATGGATCGAACCATTGGCATAGGGCAGGGCGCTGGTGACGAGGATCTTGCGTGGCTCGGACATGGGGCTCGGCTACTTGATGAAACGGAGGTCGGCCACTATAAAGCGCTGGCGGATATTTTTCACCCCGTGAGCCTGTTTCATTGGATGTAACTTGCAGGAGCAGGGCTTGCCGGCGGAGGGGCCCTTTGTAGGAGCGAGCTTGCTCCGGGCGGCGTTCTGACGATGGAATCAAGAGCGCCGCGTTTACCCAGCAAACACGCGTTATCGTTAACGACCATCGCGAGCAAGCTCGCTCCTACAAAGGGGCGCCTTCGCCAGCAAGCCGGCTCCAACAAAGAGCGTGACGGTTTGGGCATCCCGCCAGACCATCAGAACAGGTACGATACCCGCCTGATTTTCCAGTCTTGCTATCGGAGTTGCCCATGAGCGCCGTCAATCGCGCAGCGGTGGAAGCCGTCCTTCGCCAATACACCGACCCTTACCTGAACCAGGACCCGGTCAGCGCCGGGTGCGTGCGCAATATCGACATCCAGGGCGATCGCGTCAGCGTCCAGCTGGAGTTGGGTTATGCCGCCGGCCTGTTCAAAAGTGGCTGGGCACAGATGCTGCAAATGGCCATCGAAGGCCTGGATGGCGTGACCACTGCCCGTGTCGACATCACCAGCGTGATCGCCGCGCACAAGGCCCAGGCACAGATTCCGGGCCTGGCCAACGTCAAGAACGTGGTGGCCGTGGCGTCCGGCAAGGGCGGCGTGGGCAAATCCACCACCGCCGCCAACCTGGCCCTGGCCCTGGCCCGCGAAGGCGCCAGGGTCGGAATTCTCGACGCGGACATCTATGGTCCGAGCCAGGGCATCATGTTCGGTATCCCCGAAGGCACCCGACCCCAGATCAAGGATCAGAAATGGTTCGTGCCGATCCAGTCCCATGGCGTCGAAGTGATGTCCATGGCGTTCCTGACCGACGACAACACGCCGATGGTCTGGCGCGGGCCGATGGTCTCCGGTGCGTTGTTGCAACTGGTCACTCAAACGGCCTGGGGCGACCTGGATTACCTGGTCATCGACATGCCGCCAGGCACCGGTGACATCCAGCTGACCCTGGCGCAGAAAGTCCCGGTGGCCGGTGCGGTAATCGTGACCACGCCGCAGGACCTGGCATTGCTCGACGCGCGCAAGGGTGTGGAGATGTTCCGCAAGGTCAACATCCCGGTGCTGGGCGTGGTGGAAAACATGGCCGTGCACATCTGCTCCAACTGCGGACATGCCGAGCATCTGTTCGGGGAGGGCGGTGGTGTGAAGCTGGCCAACCAGTACGGCGTCGAACTGTTGGCCTCGTTGCCACTGGCGATGGCCATCCGCGAGCAGGCCGATGGCGGCAAGCCAACGGTGATCGCCGAGCCGGACAGTCCGATTGCACTGGTGTATCAGGAACTGGCCCGTCATGTCGGCGCACGGATCGTGCTGCAGGAAGCGGTATCGCCGGCGATGCCGAACATCACCATCAGCGACGATTGATATCTATCAATCAACACTGAAACCTGTGGGAGCGAGCTTGCTCGCGATAGCGGTGTAACAGTCACCATCAATGGTGAATGTTATGGCCTCATCGCGAGCAAGCTCGCTCCCACAGTTGTTTTGGGTGTTGCTTAAATGCGCATCCCGCCATCCAGCTCCAAAATCCGCCCGGTGTAGTAATCGTTCTCGAAAATATACGCCGCCGAATGAGCGATCTCGTCAGGCTTGCCCATGCGCTTGAGCGGAATCCCTGACGTCATCTTCTCCAGCGCTTCCGGTTTCATGCTCAAGGTCATTTCGGTTTCGATAAAGCCCGGTGCAATGCCCGCCACGCGAATGCCATAACGCGCCAGCTCCTTGGCCCAGGTCACGGTCGCCGCAGCCACCCCGGCCTTGGCGGCGGAGTAATTGGTCTGGCCGACATTGCCGGCACGTGAGATCGACGAAATATTGATGATCGTGCCGCTATTCTTCAGCTCGATCATTTTCGCCGCGACTTCCCGGGTACACAGGAACACGCCGGTCAGGTTGACATCGATGACCGCCTGCCATTGAGCCAGGCTCATCCTGGTCATCTCGCCGTCCTTGACCTTGACCAACAGACCGTCGCGCAGGATCCCGGCGTTGTTGACCAAGCCATGGATCGCACCAAAGTCGTCGGCCACCCGGGCGACCATGTGCGTCACCTGCTCTTCGTTGGCGACGTTGCACAAGTAGGCGCGGGCTTCGACGCCCTTGGCCTGGCACGCGGCAACGGCGTCGTCGAGTTTTTCCTGGTTCAGGTCCACCAGCGCCAGCTTCGCGCCAAGGCCGGCGAAATACTCGGCCATGGAGCGGCCTAAACCCTGGCAACCGCCCGTGATAATGATTACTTTGTCAGTGAGTTGCATTCGTATGCCCCAATAGCAGTCAGAGTGGTTTTCCTCCCTGGAGGCCCTCTCGAATTGCACCTGATGTGGCCTGGTTGCACATGAGAACGGCCCGATGGCGTGCTGGGACTTACCCCAGGTGCCCGTCCGTTTTTTTTGACGGATTCTATATAAGGAGTCATAAATTGAGCGTTGAAGCGGCCAAGAATGCACGACAATTGCTTCTCAAGGAATACCGTGGAGTGCTCTCGACGCATTCCAAGGCGATGCCCGGTTTCCCGTTTGGCTCCGTGGTTCCGTACTGTCTGGATGAACAGGGCTGGCCGCTGATCCTTATCAGCCGTATCGCCCAGCACACCCACAATCTGCAGAAAGACCCAAAATGCTCACTGTTCGTGGGCGAGCGTGGGGCTGAAGACGTGCAAGCCGTTGGTCGCCTGACCTACCTCGCCGAAGCGGAAAAGCTCGAGGATGAGGCTGCGATCGAAGCCGCGGCTGTCCGTTACTATCGTTATTTCCCGGATTCGCAGAGCTACCACAAGGCTCACGATTTCGATTTCTGGGTACTCAAGCCTGTGCGTCACCGTTACATCGGCGGTTTCGGCGCTATTCACTGGGTCGACCAGTTGACCCTGGCCAACCCGTTCGCCGGCAAGGCCGAGGTGAGCATGGTCGAGCACATGAATGCCGATCACGCCAAGGCCATCGCCCACTACGTCGAACTGGCCGGTCTGCCCAAGACCGAACCGGCGCAACTGGCGGGTATCGACACCGAAGGCATGCACCTGCGCATCGGCCAGGGGCTGTACTGGCTGCCGTTCCAGACGCCGTGTAATACGCCGACACAAGTCCGGGAAGCCTTGGTTTTCCTGGCTCACGCCGAGCATTGGCCGAAAAATGCAGTGGCCGACGCTTGAATTCACGAAACGGCGACGTCATCTAGGGAAGACTGGCAAGGCATTCTTGCGTTGAGGAACCATTTGATGCGCCCTTTTTTATTGCTCTTTGTACTGTTTCCGGTGTTGGAGCTGTTCGTATTCGTTAAGGTGAGCGGGGCGATCGGGTTTTTCCCGGCCCTGCTGCTGGTCATTCTCGGCTCGATGTTCGGCGTGTTCGTGCTGCGTGTCGCCGGTCTGGCCACTGCACTGCGTGCCCGTGAAAGCCTGAACCGCGGCGAGCTGCCGGCCCAGACCATGCTCGAAGGCCTGATGCTGGCCCTGGCCGGCGGTCTGTTGATCCTGCCGGGCTTCGTCACTGACGTGCTGGGTTTGATCATGCTGTTGCCGATCTCGCGTCGGTTGCTGGCCAACAAGATGCGCCAGCGAGCCGAGGAGCAGGCGATCCGCCAGCGTGCGTTCGCCGATGACCTGCAACCCCGCGGCGGTCCGGCCCCGCGTCAGCCACTGGGGCGTGAACCGGACGTGATCGAAGGCGAGTTCGAACACCGCGATCCCAAGTAGTCGTTTCAGCACACGGCACCTTCGGGTGCCGTGTTCGTTTTCGGTGCGGCAACGTGAAAAATTTTTGACCCCCGCCCTTGTAATAGGCTTGCCCGCCCTTATGTAACTGTCACCGCAAGGTTTCTGGCAATTACGCCAGACAGACTTCCGCGGTTCGCTTGCCGAACCGCACCCGGCGTCGCCGGATTTGTTAAACCCGCCGGGACTACACCGGCCGATGAAAACCACAATTAGGAGAGATCGACAATGAAGCTTCGTCCTCTGCATGACCGCGTCGTCGTCCGTCGCAGCGAAGAAGAAAAGAAAACCGCTGGCGGTATCGTCCTGCCAGGTTCGGCTGCTGAAAAGCCAAACCAGGGTGAAGTCCTCGCCGTAGGTCCGGGCAAAGCACTGGATAGCGGTGAAGTGCGCGCACTGGCCGTGAAAGTGGGTGACAAGGTTGTGTTCGGCCCGTACTCCGGCAGCAACACCGTCAAAGTCGACGGCGAAGACCTGCTGGTCATCGGCGAGAGCGAAATTCTCGCTGTTATCGAAGGCTGAATCCCCGCTCATTTTCCCGCTACTACAAAGTATTTAAGGAATATCGATCATGGCTGCTAAAGAAGTTAAATTCGGCGATTCCGCCCGCAAGAAAATGCTCGCCGGTGTCAACGTCCTGGCTGACGCAGTAAAAGCGACCCTGGGCCCTAAAGGCCGTAACGTGATCATCGAGAAGAGCTTCGGCGCTCCGACCATCACCAAGGACGGCGTGTCCGTTGCCAAAGAAATCGAGCTGAAAGACCGCTTCGAAAACATGGGCGCGCAGCTGGTCAAAGACGTTGCCTCCCGTGCCAACGATGACGCAGGCGACGGCACCACCACCGCTACCGTTCTGGCTCAATCGATCGTCAACGAAGGCCTGAAAGCCGTCGCTGCCGGCATGAACCCGATGGACCTCAAGCGCGGTATCGACAAAGCGACCATCGCGATCGTCAAAGAGCTCAAAGCCCTGTCCAAGCCTTGCGCTGACACCAAGGCCATCGCTCAGGTCGGCACCATCTCGGCCAACTCCGACACCTCCATCGGCGACATCATTGCCGAAGCCATGGAAAAAGTCGGTAAAGAAGGCGTGATCACCGTTGAAGAAGGCTCGGGCCTGGAAAACGAACTGTCGGTCGTTGAAGGCATGCAGTTCGACCGTGGCTACCTGTCCCCGTACTTCGTCAACAAGCCAGAGACCATGACTGCCGAGCTGGACGGTCCGCTGATCCTGCTGGTCGACAAAAAGATCTCGAACATCCGCGAAATGCTGCCAGTGCTGGAAGCCGTTGCCAAAGCCGGCCGTCCACTGCTGATCGTGGCTGAAGACGTTGAAGGCGAAGCCCTGGCGACGCTGGTTGTGAACAACATGCGTGGCATCGTTAAAGTCGCAGCCGTCAAGGCGCCAGGCTTCGGCGACCGTCGCAAGGCCATGCTGCAGGACATCGCTGTTCTGACTGGCGGTACCGTTATCTCCGAAGAGATCGGTCTGAGCCTGGAAAGCACTACCCTGGAACACCTGGGTAATGCCAAGCGCGTGATCCTGTCCAAAGAAAACACCACCGTGATCGACGGTGCCGGCGTTGAGGCTGACATCCAGGCTCGCGTTCTGCAGATCCGTCAGCAAGTGGCTGATACTTCGTCCGACTACGACCGTGAAAAACTGCAAGAGCGTCTGGCCAAGCTGTCCGGCGGCGTTGCAGTGATCAAGGTTGGCGCCGGTTCCGAAGTTGAAATGAAAGAGAAGAAAGCCCGCGTTGAAGACGCCCTGCACGCTACCCGTGCAGCCGTTGAAGAAGGCGTGGTACCTGGCGGCGGCGTGGCACTGGTTCGCGCTCTGCAGGCTATCTCCGAGCTCAAAGGCGACAACGATGACCAGAACGTGGGCATCCAGTTGCTGCGTCGCGCTGTTGAAGCGCCACTGCGCCAGATCGTTGCCAACTCCGGTGACGAGCCAAGCGTAGTTGTCGACAAGGTCAAGCAGGGTACGGGTAACTACGGTTACAACGCTGCGACCGGCGAATACGGCGACATGATCGAAATGGGTATCCTGGACCCGGCCAAAGTGACTCGTTCGGCTCTGCAAGCGGCTTCGTCGATTGCCAGCCTGATGATCACCACCGAAGCCATGATCGCCGAGATCAAGGAAGACGGCCCAGCTGGCGGCGGTATGCCAGACATGGGCGGTATGGGCGGCATGGGCGGCATGATGTAAGCCAGCCTTACCCCGTATATGAAAACCTCGCCTGCGAAAGCAGGCGGGGTTTTTTATTGTCCGGTTTTTGGTGGTCGCACCGATGCGCCGCGGGATTTTCATCTGCACGCAGTTCTGGCCCTGCGCCTCGCTTGGCCTTAAGCTGCGCGGGCCAAGACGGCTGTTACTGTGTACGCAGGAGGTTCCCATGAGAATTCTATTGGTTGAAGACAACCGCGATATCCTGGCCAATCTGGCCGATTACCTGGGGCTCAAGGGTTATACCGTGGATTGCGCGCAGGACGGATTGTCAGGTCTGCACCTGGCGGCCACCGAGCATTACGACCTGATCGTGCTCGACATCATGTTGCCCGGCATCGACGGCTACACCCTGTGCAAGCGCCTGCGCGAAGACGCCCGCCGCGACACACCGGTGATCATGCTCACCGCTCGCGATCAACTGGACGACCGCCTGCAAGGCTTCAAGTCCGGTGCCGACGATTACCTGATCAAACCCTTTGCCCTGTCCGAACTGGCGGCGCGCATCGAAGCGGTCATGCGGCGGGCCCAGGGTGGCGGTCGCCGCACCCTGCAAGTTGGCGATCTGAGCTACGACCTCGACACCCTGGAAGTCACCCGCGAAGGGCGGTTGCTGAAACTCAATCCGGTAGGCCTGAAGTTGCTGGCCGTGCTGATGCAGAAAAGTCCTCACGTCCTTCGCCGGGAAATTCTCGAAGAAGCGCTGTGGGGCGACGACTGCCCGGACAGCGACAGCTTGCGCAGCCATGTCCACCAATTGCGCCAGGTGATCGACAAACCGTTCGCCAAGCCCTTGCTGCACACCGTGCACGGTGTGGGCTATCGGTTGGCCGAGGGCCGTGATGGAGTTTAGACAGAGCCTTGCGCAACGGATCATCATCGCCTTTGCGCTGATGAGCGCATTGGTGGCAGGGGCCTTCGCCATGGGCATTGTGGCGACCGTGCACCTGGTGGAAGAAAAACTGATTTCGGCGGGTCTGGGCGGTGATCTGCAACGCCTGTTGCTGATGGACAGTGTGTCGGACTGGAGCCATCGCCCGGAGCCGGACCAGCTGTTCTATTTCAGTGGCGGGCCGGGTGACTTCGAATTACCCAAGGATCTGCGCCCCCTGGCGCCTGGTTTTCACGAAGTGTTTCGCGAGCAGCTGTCGTACCACGCGATGGTCGAGGTCGTCGACGGCCGACATTACGTGCTGATGCAGGACCAGAGCGATTTCGAGGAGCGCGAGCGGGTGCTGTTTGCCGTGGTACTGGTGGGTTTCGTGCTGAGCCTGGCGTTGGCGGTATTTCTCGGCTGGGTACTGGCGCGCAAGGTCATGGCGCCGGTGGTGCGGCTGGCCCGTCAGGTCCGTCACCGCGACCAGTTGTTGGGGCTGGCACCACCGCTGGCACCGGATTACGCCGCCGATGAAGTCGGGGAGCTGGCCGTCGCTTTCGACGCTACCTTGGGGCGTTTGCGCCAGGCGTTGTCCCGCGAGCGCTTGTTCACCAGTGACGTCAGCCATGAACTGCGTACGCCGTTGATGGTGCTGGCCAGTTCCTGTGAGTTGTTGCTGGAAAATCCTGGTATCGATCAACGGGGTCGTGCTCAGGTCGAGCGAATCGCCCGAGCCTGCGAAGAAATGCGTGAGCTGGTGCAAACATTCCTGATGCTGGCCCGCGCGCAACGTGACGACGCCAGCGTCTCACCGCAGCAAACCCTGAGCCAGGTGGCCGACGGACTGCTCCAGATCTGGCGCGAGCCGATCGAGGCCAAGGGGTTGAGCCTGATCTTCGACGCGGGGGAGCCGGCAGCCACCTGCTACAACGCCACCCTTCTGCAAGCGGTCATGGGCAATTTGCTGCGTAACGCCCTGCATTACACCGAACAAGGGTTCATTCGCTTGACCCTGACGACCACCGGTTTCGTGGTCGAGGACAGCGGCGTCGGCATTCCCGAGGAAAAACGCGAAGCGATGTTCCAGCCGTTCGTGCGGGGCAACGAGAAGCGCGGCGAAGGCCTGGGGCTGGGGCTTTCGCTGGTGCAGCGGATTTGCGAAAACCAGGGCTGGACCGTCAGCCTGACGAACATGGAACCCAATGGCTGCCGCTTTCAAGTGGAATTGAGCCGGAGCGCGATTTGATCAAGGGTTTCCGTGGTGGCCCAGTGCTAGCGCTGCCATCATGTAAAATCTCGAAATAATTTTACGTTTTACATGACGATTTTTTCACAAAGGCATGACCTGACGCCGACACGGCACTGCCTATCGTAGGTCCATCAGATGTTCTGGAGACCTGATGATGGATGGCCCGATCAAACTCGATTTTTCGAAAAAGTACGACGATGAACACGCTCAGCGCTACTTGCGCAAACATCAGGCTAGCTTCGCTCGCCGCCTGTCGCACTGGCGTGACGAGCAATTGGCGCGACAGGCGCTCAAGCTGGTTGGGGAACCGGGGCTGGTCCTCGATTTACCCTGTGGGGCGGGGCGTTTCTGGCCATTGCTGGCGGAAAAAGCCAATCGCGCCATCATCGGGGCCGACAACTCCGAGTCGATGATCGCGACGGCCCTGCAGGCGCAACCCGCCGACGTGGTGAAACGGGTACAACCCTTGCACACTTCTGCTTTCGAGATCGCTCTGCCCGATAACGCGGTCGACAGCATTTTCTGCATGCGCTTACTCCACCACATCGGTGAAGCCGAACATCGATTGGCCATTTTTCGTGAATTCGAGCGCGTCACCCGCGACAGCGTGATTCTTTCACTGTGGGTGGACGGCAACTTCAAAGCCTGGAAACGCAAGCGGCTCGAGGGACACCGCGGGCATGAAAGTTACCAAAACAGATTTGTGTTACCGGCTGCTACCGTCGAAAAGGAGTTCGAGCAGGCGGGGTTCCGCATCCAGCAACGCCTGGATTTCTTACCGTTCTATGCCATGTGGCGAGTTTACGTATTACGCAAGAGGTAACGGATGGCAGCGCACTGTGCGGCAGAAACAGATGTCGTGTCCCAGGATCGTTTCGACTACTTCTGGAACCTGCGCGGGGAATGGGTTGAAGAACCCAATGTCCGCCGCGGTGGAGAAAGTGGCGTGGAGCGCGTCATGGGCAGCGATGGGCAGTTGCTCTACACCAAACGTCAGGTCGGGCATATCTATCGCAGCTTGCGGTACCCGTTCGGGCGGCCGACGGTGTTGCGCGAGCGTGACGCTCTGATCGGCCTGCGCCTGATCGATGTCAGCGTTCCGGACATAATCTACTGCGGCGCACAACGCGATCCCGAGCACCAGTGGCGCGCCTTGCTGGTGACCAAGTCGCTGGACGGATTCGAGGAAATCGACCACTGGTACGCCGGTGGCGGTCGCGAACGTCACGGTGAGTCGATACATGACCGCGTGCTCAAGGAGCTGGCCGAGAATCTGGCCCGCATGCACAAGGGGCGTTGGCAGCACAGCTGTCTCTACAGCAAGCACGTCTTCGTCCGTGTAACCGGTGAAGGCGATGCGGCCAGGGTCGAGGTTGCCTTGATCGATCTGGAGAAGTGCCGCCAACGGTTGACCGCCCGTTATGCGGCAGTGCATGACCTGAAGCAATTGCGTCGCCACTCGTCGTTCAGCACAACGGACTGGCAAAAACTCGTCTACTTTTATGACAAGGCGTTTGGCAGCGCTATCAAGGGTTTATAGTAATGAAACTCGAAATTGCACGAGGTTTGTTTTTGATAGGAGCCTTGGCAGTTGCCTCACTGGCGCTGGCGGTTTGGGAGCAGCCTCGCCCGCGCGTCCTCAGTTCGATTAACGCGGATGCGCGTTGTCCATTGCCACGGGTTGCCAAGGCAACCGTGGTTACCCAACCCGATCATGATTTATTGCTGTTCATGTTCGGACTTTCTCAAGGACTGAGGCCAAAGAGTTGATCAGATTGAAGCCCAAATAAAAGGCCTCGCAAATGCGAGGCCTTTTTTATTCCCGTGTCTCAAAACTTGTGCCACCCCCTGTAGGAGCGAGCTTGCTCGCGATGGATCCAAGAACACCGCGTGTTATCCAGCAAACACGCGTTATCGTTGGCGACCATCGCGAGCAAGCTCGCTCCTACAGGGGGTTACGGGTGCTCTTCAGGTTTGTCGGGTTTTGCCAGCAATGTGTACACGCACGGCAACACAAACAGCGTGAACAATGTCCCGATCGACATGCCCGTAGCGATCACCATGCCGATGTCGAACCGGCTGACCGCGCCCGCACCGGTGGCGATGATCAGCGGCACCATGCCGAACACCATGGCTGCGGTCGTCATCAACACAGGACGCAGGCGAATGGCTGCGGCTTGCTCAACCGCCTCGCGCGCCGTCAGGCCTTTGTCCTTGCGCAACTGGTTGGCGAATTCGACGATCAGGATCCCGTGTTTGCTGATCAACCCGATCAAGGTCACCAGGCCGACCTGGGTGTAGATGTTCATGCTCGACCAGCCCAAAAACAGCGGAATCAACGCGCCGCAGATCGACAGCGGCACGGTGACCAGAATCACCAGCGGATCGCGGAAGCTTTCGAACTGGGCGGCCAGGACCAGGAAAATGATCGCCAGTGCCAGGGCGAAGGTGACCCACAGCGCACTGCCTTCCTGGACGTATTGCCGGGATGCACCGGCATAGTCGAAGGCATAACCCACCGGCGCTTCCTCCTGGGCAATCTGGCGCACGGTATCGATGGCTTCACCCATGCTGACCAGCGGCACGCCGGAAAGAATGGCTGAGTTGAGTTGCTGGAACTGGTTCAGCTGCCGTGGACGCGCGCGGTCGGTCACGGTGATCAGGGTCGACAGGGCCAGCAGTTCACCTTGGGTATTCTTCACGTAATAGTTGTTCAGCCAGTCGGGGTTGTCCCGGAATGGCCGCTCGACCTGCGCGATGACTTTGTAGCTGCGTCCTTCGATGGTGAACCGGTTGATCTCCGCTTCACCGAGCAGGGTCGCCAGGGTGCCGCCCAGATCCTGCATGGACACGCCCATCTGCGCGGCCTTGGCGCGATCGATATCCACCACCACTTCGGGCTTGTCGAACGCCAGGTCGAGGTCGACGAAAGCGAACTTGCCGGATTCCATCGCGCGCTTTTTCACCCGGTCGGTCACTTGCAGCAGCGACTCGTAATCGTTGGCGGAGTTGATCACGAACTGGAACGGTAACCCCTCACCGGTACCGGGCAGGGAGGGCAGGTTGAAGCCGAAGATCTGCAACCCGGAAATGCTCTCCAGTTTGCGCTGGACCTCGGGCAGGATTTCCATCTGTGTTCGGCTGCGTTCGTTCCACGGTTTGAGCAGGAAGCCGCCGATTCCCGACTGCACACCGTTGAAACCATTGATCTGGAACGAGGAGTAGTACTCGGGAAACGCCTTGAAGATGTCGATGAATTCATCCGTGTAAGCGCTCAGATAGTCGAGGTTGGCCGTTTGCGGGGCGTTGGCTATCATGAAAATGACGCCCTGGTCCTCATCCGGGGCCAGTTCCGACTTGGTGAACTTGAGCAGGACCGGAATCAGGCACAGCACGATCACCGCGAACACCAGCACCACCGGCCGGGTGTTGAGCGTGCCGTGCAGCAGCCGCTGGTAACGGCGCTTGAGTCCTTCAAAAATCCGGTCCAGCCGATGGGCCAGGCCGCTGGGGTTTTCGTCGTGGCGCAACAAGAAGGCGCACATCATCGGCGACAGGGTCAGCGCTACGATGCCGGAAATCACCACCGCCCCGGCCAGGGTCAGCGCAAATTCCTTGAACAACGCCCCGGTGAGCCCGGTCAGGAAGCCGATCGGGGCATAGACCGCCGCCAGGGTGATGGTCATCGAGACCACCGGCATGGCGATTTCCCTGGCGCCTTCGATGGCCGCATCCAGCGGCGTCTTGCCCTCTTCGATGTGGCGGTGAATGTTTTCCACCACCACGATGGCGTCGTCCACCACCAGGCCGATGGCCAACACCATTGCCAGCAGGGTCAGCAGGTTGATCGAGTAACCCATCATCTGCATGAAGAACATCACGCCGATCATCGACAGCGGGATGGTGACCACCGGGATGACCACCGAGCGCAGCGCACCGAGGAACAGGAATACGACCACGATCACAATCAGCACCGCTTCAAACAGGGTTTTCACCACTTCGTCGATCGAGGCCTGGATGAACAGCGTGGCGTCGTAGGCGATTTCACCCTTGAGGTTCGGTGGCAGCTGGGCTTCCAGGTCCGGCATGATCTTGCGCACTTCCCTGATCACATCCAGGGGGTTGGCGCCGGGGGTGGCCTTGATGCCGATGTACACCGAGGGCGTGCCGCCGAAGGAGCTGACGGAGTCGTAGTTTTCCGCGCCCATTTCAACTCGCGCCACATCGCCGAGCAGCACCCGACTGTCGCCGTCGACCTTGAGCGCAATCGCGGCGAAGGCTTCGGCGGATTTGAGTTCGGTGTTGGCGTTGATGCTGGTGACCACATATTCGCCTTTCACTTCGCCGGCGGCGGAGAGGAAGTTGTACCGGCGCACGGCGTCGGTGACGTCGCTGGCGCTCAGGCCGAAACCGGCGAGCTTTACCGGGTCCAGCCACAGGCGCATGGCGAACACCTGGTTGCCGAGAATTTCGGCCTCGGCCATGCCCGGCAGGGTTGCCAGTTTTGGCTGGATGACCCGTGACAGATAGTCGGTAATCTGTGGATTGCTCAACTCCTTGCTGAAGAAGCTGATGTACATCAGCGCCGAGGCGTCGGCGGCTTCCTTGCTCAGTACCGGGTCTTCGGCGTCCTGGGGCAACTGGTTTTTCACCTCGTTGGCCTTGGCCAGCAGCTCGGTGAACAAGCGGTCGCTGTTGGCGCCGATGCGCGCGTAGATCGAGATCACCGAGAAATTCTGGCGACTGACCGAGGTCATGTAGTCGATACCTTCGGCGCTGGCCAGGCTCTGTTGCATCGGTTGGGTGATGTAGCCCTGGATCGTTTCGGCGTTGGCTCCGGGGTAAGCGGTGGTCACCGTGATCAGGGCGTTTTCCATTTGCGGGTATTGGCGCAGCGGCAGTTTGCTCCAGGCCTGGAAGCCCAGCAGCACAATCAACAGGCTGACCACGGTGGCGAGCACCGGACGGCGGATGAACGGGTCGGTAAAAGCCATGGGGGTTCCTTGATCAGTCCACGGGCGGCGGACTGTTCTTCTCGGCTAAAGTCTTGTCGTCGCTGATGGCAATGTGGGCGCCGTTGTCCAGTTTGATCTGGCCGGCCGTGACCACTTTTTCGCCGTTCCGCAGACCTTTGATAATCATCACCTGCCCATCACGGCGCTCACCGGTTTCAATGAAGCGCCGTTCAGCGATCAGGATCGGCTGGCCCTTGTCGTCTTTTTCGAGGCTGCCGTCTTCGGCTTTTTTCTGTGCGACGACGTAGAGCGAATTGCCGTACAGCGTGTAGGTGATTGCACTTTCCGGCACGACAATGCGCGGCTGAGGGTCGGGCAGCATCACCTGCAGGCTGGCGAACATCCCTGGCAGCAGCTTGCCATCGGGGTTGGCCAGTGTGGCGCGGACCTGAACGTTGCGCGTGCTGTTTTCGACTTTCGGATTGATCGCACTGATGGTGCCGGGGAAGGTTTGTGTTGGGTAGGCCGCGACAACGATCTGCACCGGTTGGCCGAGGGCGATCTTCGGTATCGATTGCTCGGGCACGAAGAAGTCTACATAGAGGCTGCTGAGGTCTTGCAGGGTGGCAATCATGGTGCCGCTGGCGAGATAGTCACCGATGTCCACCTGACGAATGCCGATGGTCCCACTGAAGGGCGCGACGATGCTTTTTTTGCCGAGCGCAGCCTTGAGTTGATTGACCGAGGCCTTGCTCTTTTTCTGCACCGCTGAAAGTCGGTCGAATTCACCTTTGGAAATGGCCTGGCTGCCGACCAGTTGGCTACCGCGACCGTAATCGAGTTGGGCCAGCCCAAGGTCGGCCAGAGCCGTTTCCAGCAAAGCACTTTCCACGGCGCTGTCGAGTCGCAGGAGAGGCTGACCGGCCTTGACCTTCTGGCCTGACTCGAACTGCAAATCGATGACGGTGCCGTCGGTCTCCAGGCTCAAGTCCACGCCTTGCAACGCCTTGAGCGTGCCAACGGTGGGCAGTCGGGCTTGCCACGGCTGTTCGGTGGCCGTGGCCACAGCGACACTGATCGGCGGTTTCGGCGCGGAAAAGCCCTGGATCATCGTGTAGATGGAGAAGGCTTTGTAACCGGCCAGGACCAGCACGATCAGCAGAACAACACCCAACATGATCAACATGCGGCGACGCAGCATATTTCCACTTCCTTGGAGAAAATCAGGGCATTCAGTCTGGAACATTACTCCGAGTGCGCAGTTGATTCCAATGGATGTTTCCGGGTCACCCCGACCCCCTGTAGGAGCGAGCTTGCTCGCGAAGAACCTGAGAATACCGCAGGGTGCCAGGCATCCAGCGTTATCGTTGACGTCCATCGCGAGCAATCGAGCGTCGACCGGCTGCTCCTACAGGGGAATGCGCACGCCGTGGGCGCGGCGTTACGCCATCAGATGCAGGTGGTTGTCCCAAAGCCCCGCAGGCAGCTCCAGCGGTTTGGCAACCAGATCTGTCTGACGGCAATCGTAGTACCGGCACCGTCCTTGACCCGAGGTCACGACAAACCCGTCAGCCACCGCACCGACCCCGGCGCAATCGGGGAGGGGCGCATCCAGGCGCACCTCGCCGCTGTCCAGGTCCCAGATGAAAAACCGATTGCCCCGTGGCGCGGTCAAGGCGACCAGCCGCAGTTCGCTATGCACCGCGACACTGGCGGTGTAATGCCCCATGGCCTGCAATTGGTGCTCGGGCACCGGGAAGGCCACGAACGGCTGCCCCGGCCGCTTGATCGCCAGCAGTTCCGAGGATTCGTGGGACGGCCCCATGAATTGCTGACCGGCGACGATAGTGCCGTCGCTGGCGATCCCCAGGTGGCGCACGCTGTTCATCGGCTGGGCCAGGGTTTCCTTGCTCAACAATGTGCCATCGCGTTGCATCAGCACCAGGCTCGGTTCCATGGCGTCGAGGTTCATTTCGACCCGGCTTTCGGCCTCGGTACGGATGCCGCCGTTGGCCACCACCAGCGTTTCGCCATCGGGCATCCACGACACCTGATGCGGACCGATGCCATGGGTCGACAGCTCGCCGCTGTGCACCAGCCGTTCACCTTCGAACCTGTACACGCCGAGCAAGCCACGCCCCGGATCGGAGGTGTCGTTCTCGGTGGCGTACAGCCAGTCGCCGCTCTGGTGAATCACCGCATGACCGTAGAAGTGCCGGTTCGGCTGCGAGGCCACGGTTTGCAGCAGCGTGCCGTCGCGCAGGTCGACCAGGTAACTCTCGGTGCCCGGGCGGCGGGCGACGAACAATGCCATCGGCAGCGTCGGGTGATTGATGATGTCGTGGCAGCGCTGGCCAACCCGGGTGGCGAACACCCGGGTGCCATCCAGCCGATAACCGACGGCGAAGTGCTTGCCGTCGCCATCGTCCCGCGCCGAGAGCAGCAGCGGGCTCTTGTCCTTCTGCCTGAACAGCGTCCAGCCGCCCAATGTCACTGCTCCCAGCAGCAAACTCCCTAACGTCAGCGCCTGTCGTCGCAGCATGGCACTTGCCCTCATCAGTCACCGTCGTTGGCGTTGAAGCCCAGTTGGATGCCCAGCGCCTTGGCCAGTTCGCCTTCGTGCAGGCGATGGACGACGTTGAGGCTGTCGTAGATATCGTTGAGTTGCTGGCGCCCGGCATCGTCGTTGAGCATTTCAGTCAGCGAACGCTGGTTGCTGGCGAACAGTTTCAGGGACGCGGCGTAAGCGGCGTCGATCTTGTCGGCCAAAGGTTTCTGCTCGCTCGGCAACAGGCCGCGCAAGCCTTTGTTGTCGACCCCTTCCCACACAGTCCGGGCCGCGGCGAGGCTGGCTTCCAGGCCCGTCAGGGAAGACTGGCTGCGCCAGGCATCGGCCTGGAACGGTTGCGGCACACCCTTGCTCTGGCGGCCCATCGGCGTGCCGAGCTTTTTCTTCAGGCTGTCGAGGGCGGTGACCTGCACCCGCAGCAAGTCGGCGATGGCTTCGTGGGAATCGGCGTAGCGCGGGTTCGGGAACTTGCTCATCTGCGCGAGCATGCCGTCGGTGTTGTTCCAGCCTTTGAGAATGTCTTCGGCCAGTTGTTTCTGATGTTCGCCAATCGCGATCAACAGTGGGCAATACCGGGACTTCTGCGCGTCGTTGGCCACGTCGGGCTTGCTGTCGAACAGGATGTATTCGTAGGCGGAAAGGCCCTGGACCACGACGCTGGATTTGGCCAGTGCGGTGGCGTCGATCTGCGGCTGCGCGGTGACCAGTTGCTCGACCTGACGGCCAACCAGGTTTTTCTTGTCCGGCCAGAACTGCACCGACCAGGCACGGTTGCCTTCGGCCAGCGGCCCGATCAGCAGCGGTTGCAACTCGGCCCAGGCTTTTTGCGCATGCAGGAAATCGGCGCGGGCGGTGTCGAGGTTGGCCTTGCCTTCGCAGTAGGCCAGGGCACTGACGGCCAGTTGGCGGTCGGCTTCGACCCAGCGCGTGTAGGTGGGCAGGATCACCGACTTGGCGATGGCCGCCGAGGTGACGGCCTGCGGGTCCTGGGGCGAACAGGCGCCCAGGGCTAGCGCGGCAAGGCTGGTGAACAACAATTTGGGACGAAACATGTCGGGCTCCCGCTTGAGGAATAGGTATTAAAGGGAATTCAGAAACGCCAGCAACGCAGCACGCTGCCCGGCATCGAAAGACAAAACCTGTTGCTGCGCCGCCTTGGCTTCGCCGCCATGCCAGAGCACGGCTTCGAGCAGGTTGCGGGCGCGGCCGTCGTGCAGGAATTGGGTGTGGCCGCTGACCGCCTGGGTCAGGCCGATGCCCCACAACGGCGGCGTACGCCAGTCGCGGCCGCCGGCCTGGAACTCGGTGCGGTTATCCGCCAGGCCGTCGCCCATGTCATGCAGCAGCAGATCGCTGTACGGGCGAATCACTTGATTGGCCAGTTCAGGTTCGGCGGCGTTGGCGGCGGTGGTGTACTTGGGGGTGTGGCAGGACTGGCAGCCCGCCTGGAAAAACAGATTCTTGCCGGCCAGCACTTCAGGCGCACCGACATCGCGGCGCGCCGGTACGGCGAGGTTTCGGCTGTAGAACAGCACCAGGCGCAGAATGTTGTCGCTGACTTCCGGCTCGCCATCCGGGCCGTTGCCATTGGGCGCCTGCTTGCAAGCGGTCTGCCCGTCGGTGCAGTCATCGACAGGGCGCAGGCTGGTCGTGAGGCCCATGTCGCCGGAAAACGCGTGCACATTCTGCTGGTTGAGGTTCGGTTGGCCAGCCTTCCAGCCAAAGCGCCCGAAGACGGTTTTCTGCTGCGCGTCATCCCAGACCCGGTTCGGGCGCCCGGCGATGCCGTTTTTCTCGCGGGCCTGGGCCTCGGCGTTGGCCAGGATTGCCTCTTCTGGAATCGCTTCGAGCAAACCCAGGCCAATCATCGGCGGCGCCACCCTCGCCGAAAAAACCGTGTCGGGGTGCATCGGGCCGTAGCCGAGTTGGGTGATCTGCAGCGTCGGTTTGCGCAACTCGACTTCGGTGCCGTCCTTGAAGCGAACTGGCACCGGCGTGTACTCGACCCGCACCTTGCCTTCCGGAACGATGCCGGGCACGGCCATGTCCTGGAATTGCCCACCGTAGACCGGCTCCGGGACGATGCCGAGCTGCTCGATGACCCTGGCGTAGGCCGGCGCGTCGGGAATCGACAGGCGCACCAGCATCGACACGGCATTGGGCGCGTCAGGCGCGGGCGGATGACCGCGGCCGTCCTTGATGTGGCAGTTCTGGCAGGCGTTGGTGTTGAACAAGGGGCCGAGGCCGTCCCGGGCGGTGGTGGTCGACGGGGCGATCACCCACGGGTTGCGAAAGAAGCTGTTGCCGACGCTGAAGTCCACGCGCCGGGAGGGCGGCAGGTTGGCGGAGGGCAGGGAAAATGCATTCTGATCGGTCTTGCGCACGGTCGCGCTGCCACCGGAGCGGGCTTCACCGGGTTCGGCCTGAGTGAACTTCGGGGCGTCATCGCAGGCACTCAGGCCCAAGGCCAGCAACAGTGCGGACAAGCGAAGAGGCAGCGAGGGCATCAGACATCCTGCAAGACGAGCAAAACAAGGGCGCAAAGTCTAACAGGGCAGGGGGGATTGAATAAGAGGAATTATCGTTTGGTTGATGTGGGGCAGGGTTTCCTTGGCCACGGTGATCCCCTGTGGACCACAATCCAATGTGGGAGCGAGCTTGCTCGCGATGGCGTCATCACATTTGGCATTGATGTTGAGTGTACGACCGCTATCGCGAGCAAGCTCGCTCCCACAAGGGACCGCATCAGGCAGGCATGAAAAAGGCGACCCGGAGGTCGCCTTTTGTTCAGCCAGCGGTGATCAGAACTCGTGATCGGCGTTGTCCGGGTTCAGGTCGCTGATGCCCAGTTTGCCGGCGGCCGCTTCGATCGAGCCGGTCTGCGTGACCAGGGAGGCGATAGCGTCACGGACGATCTGGTTGCCGGCCGTGTTGCCGGCGGCGATCAGTTGGTCGTAGTGCTCACCCTTGTTGGCGTGATCGACGATGACCTGCATCTTCGCTTCGGTCGCCGCCAGGTCGGCCTTGAGTGCGGTGTCGGCAGCCGGGTCGGCCTTGGCCACCAGGGAGGACAGGCTGGCGCCGGCCATCTTGGTGCCGTCGACACGGGTGTATTCGCCCAGGTAGACGTTACGGATGCCTTTGGCGTCGTAGAACTGCGAGTTATGGGTGTTGTCGCTGAAGCAGTCGTGTTCGTCTTCCGGGGAGTTGGCTTCCAGGGAAACCTTCATGCGCTCGCCCGCCAGTTCGCCCAGGGACAGGCTGCCCATGCCGAACAGCATTTTACGCAAGCCGCTTTCAGCCGGTTCCGCTTCCAGGGTGGCGCGGTAGTTGTCGGCCACGTTCGGCTTCCAGTTACCGACCATCTCTTCCAGGTCGCTGACCAGCAGTTGGGTCACGGATTTCAGGTAAGCGCGACGACGCTCGTTGTGGCCGCCGGTAGCGCCGGTGCCTTCCAGGTAGTCGGAAGCCGGACGGTTGCCGGCCCCAGGGGCGGTACCGTTCAGGTCCTGACCCCACAGCAGGAATTCGATGGCATGGTAACCGGTGGCGACGTTGGCCTCGGAACCGCCCAGCTCGTTCAGGCTGGCGAGTTTTTCCGGGGTGATGTCCTTGACGTCGATCTTGTCTTCGCCGACCTGGACTTCGGTGTTGGCGATGATATTGGCCGTGGCGCCCGGGTTACCCAGTGCGTGTTCGTAGGATTTGTCGACGTAATCGATCAGGCCTTCGTCCAGTGGCCAGGCGTTCACCTGACCTTCCCAGTCGTCGATGATGGTATTGCCGAAGCGGAACACTTCGCTCTGCAGGTAAGGAACGCGAGCAGCGACCCAGGCGGCCTTGGCGGCTTTCAGGGTATCGGCGTCCGGCTTGGCGAGGAAGGCGTCGACGGCGGTTTGCAGGGTTTTCGCGGTGGATTCGGCATCGCTGTAAACGGCGAAGACGATGTCGGCGTAATGCGCGACAACGGCTTTGGCAGCGGCTTCGTCGACTTTACCCGTAGCAGCAGGCGCAACAGCCGGCGCCGGCGCCGTGGTGGTGGCGGCTGGAGTAGGTGCTTGCGGAGCGGCAGCCTTGTCTTTGCCTTCGCCACAGCCGGCGAGGGAAATAGCGATGGCCAACAGACTGGCGGTAGCCAGAGGCATACGAATCATGGCGAACATCCTGCTTCGAGAGGGGGTGGAATGGCGCAATAAAGGCGCAAAACTGCGACATAATGCAAATCTTTCGCATTATGTGTAAAGGGTTGTACCTGGAAATATTTCTTATTCACACGACCATCGAACCCTGCCTGTAGGAGCAAGCTTGCTCCGGGCGGCGTTCCGACGAAGGACGTGACCGATGACACGTGCTGCCTGAAAGAACGCATCGCCTGCAGGTTTTTCGCGAGCAATCGAGCGTCGACCGGCTGCTCCTACAAGATAGCCGCGTTACTGCGCTGAGCCTGCTTGAGATAAGCGCTCAACTCCCGCGCCGGCAAGGGTTTGCTGTAAAGATAACCCTGCCCTTCATGGCAGCCTTCGGAAATGATGTAGGCCTCTTGCTCGGCGGTTTCCACGCCTTCGGCAATCACCTGCATGCCCAGGCTCTTGCCCAACTGGATGATGGCCCGAACGATGGTCGCATCGTCGTCATCGTCGAGCAGGTCCTGCACGAAGCTCTTGTCGATCTTGATCTTGTCCAGCGGCAGGCTTTTCAGATAACTCAGTGACGAATAACCGGTGCCGAAGTCGTCGATCGCGATCAGTGCGCCGGAGCGACGCAGGCTCAGCAAGTGCTGGGCGGCCGTGCTGATGTCTTCCATCAGGCCGGTTTCGGTGACCTCCAGCTCCAGGCTGCGAGGCGGCAGGCGATACATCTGCAGCAGGTTGTTGACCACCCGCGGCAGCTCGGCATGGTGCAACTGCACGGTGGACAGGTTGACCGCCATGCGCAGGTCGGCGAAACCCTGGTCATGCCAGTCGCGCAACTGCTTGCAGGATTGATCCAGGACCCATTCACCGATGGCGATGATGGTGCCGTTCTGCTCGGCCAGTGGGATGAACAGGTCCGGTGGCACCAACCCGTGCTCGGGATGCTGCCAGCGAATCAACGCCTCGACGCCCACCACCCGGTGATCGCGGTAGCTGATCTGGGGTTGGTAGACGAGGAAGAACTGGTTACGGGCCAGGGCGTCGCGCAGGTCTTTTTCCAGTTCGCGACGGCGGCGCATCTCGGTGTCGACGCTGGCGATATAGAACTGATACCGGTTGCGCGAGCGGGTCTTGGCCAGGGTCATGGTCTGCTCGGCCTTTTGCAGCAGCTTCTCGGTGCTGTTGCCGTCCTCGGGGAACAGGGTGATGCCGATGGTCGCGCGCAGGCGGATCTCCTGATGATCGAGGGCGAACGCCGCTTCCAGGTCATCGAGAATGCTTTGGGCCAGCTCGGCCGCTTCGTAGGGTTGTTCGATATCGGCCTGAACCAGGGCGAACTGGTCGCCACCCAGGCGGGCGAGGGCGCCGAGACGACCGCTGTGGGCCCGCAGGCGATCGGCCAGGGCCAGCAGCAGTTGGTCGCCGGTCTGGTAGCTGAACTGTTCGTTGATGCCCTTGAAATCATCGAGGCCGACACAGAGCACCGCGACCCGGCGCTGCAATTTGCCGGCGTCGACCAGGATTTTGTCCAGTTGTTGCTGCAATTGCTGACGGTTGGGCAGACCGGTGAGGAAGTCGTACTGGGCCATGCGCAGCAGGCTGTTTTCCGCTTCGTGACGCAGATGGGTGTTGCGTTCGATGGACTCGAGCAACTGATTGGCGGTGTTGATCCAGAGCCCCAGTTCGTTTTTCTCGTGGCCCTTGAGCTGTGGGATCTTGTGGGCGCTGGGACGATCCGGATTGATTTCGGTCAGGTGCTCGATGATTCGCGACAGCGGTTTGGTCAGCAGCCAGTGATAGACCAGGTACAGCACCAGCGCCATGGCCAAGGCGCGCAATACGCCTGAGATGAAGATGATCACCGAACTGACGATAAACCCCTGGCCGTAAGTCGCGGTGTCGAGGGTGATGCTCAGGTCGCCGTAATATTCGCTGTAGGGGCCGCGACCCACCAGTTGGGTGGTGAAGGTGCGTTCCTTGCCAAGGATCAGGTCGGTCAGCCAGCGACTGTTGGATTGCTGCAACTCGCGGGACTTTTGCGCGAGCATGGCCTCGTTGGGATGGCCGATGGAGGCTTGGCGCACGGCGGCGTCCTGGAACAGGCCTTCGATGACCTGCATGCCCATTTCCCGGTCCAGGCTGTAGACGGCCTGGGTCGAGGGGTCGCGGAACATGTCGAGGATGCGCTGGGCATCGCTGGCCACGGCCTGATGGGTTTTATAAGCATCGAAAACGATCTGCGCGCAGCTCAAGACCACGCCGACGATCAATGCCGACAGGAGCACGACCCGGAGCAACTTCACCGACAAGCTGTTCTTGAGTTCCAGCTTCAAAGAGTCATTCCTTGTTCCGTGCGGGTAGCATCAAGTTGCCACGAGTATTGGCAATCCGGTGATGGCAGTCAAAGGGACAATCAAGCACAGGGGTATTTGCCTGTGGCTTGGCCGAAATGCTGTTGCCGGGCGATATTTTGCCTATTGGTACTGTGTCGGTTGTTGAGTCCTTCAACTTGAGGGGGGATTTTGACTTATTTTCCTTTTGGTTGATGTTAGACGGCTGTGGCGCTGGGGCAAGGGGGGGAATGCTGGTTTCATTGTGGGAAATTGGCGTGGTTTTTTCCCGAGGCTTCGAGCTTTTGATCTTGGCGGCCTGGTAGCCGACCAGGTTCCTTGTTGATTGTGAACATATCCGTTGCTGCGGTAACGGCCGCCTATGGTTTCGCCCTTACGGCGAGTCCCTTTTGGCAAACGCCGGAGTGCCGGCCCAGCCCAAAAGGAACCAAAAGGTCTCGCCCCAGCGTCCGGCCCCTCGCTAAGGCTCGGCGTTCCTTCGCTCCGGTATTCATCCGGGGACACAGCCCGCAGGTTGGCTTCGCGACGACCTACATGCAGCGTGTTCGACTGCGTCGAACGGCGCTGCGCGCCACTCCCCGGATGAACACCTCCACTCAGCCTCCCGATATAGGGGCGGGTGGATCAAGATCAAGAACTGCAGGCGAGCTAACGCTCGGCCTGATGAGTGGTGAAGGGCATCGGTGTACGCCGATCCATTGTAGGAGCGAGCTTGCTCGCGATGGTCGTGAACGATAACGCTTGTTTACTGGTTAAACGCGGCGCTCTTGAGTCCATCGCGAGCGAGCTCGCTCCTACAATTTCCTGACCGGCATTGAGGCTTGCCCACCGCACTGATTTTGCAGATGTACACGAAACCCCCTGTAGGAGCGAGGCTTGCCCGCGAAGACGGCCTGCCAGCCGACTTGATTCTGCAGATGTACCCAAAACCCTGTGGGAGCTGGCTTGCCAGCGATGACGGCCTGAAGGCCGACCAATCAATTCCCGTTGTACCCGATTGATCACATAGCCACCTTCCCGCATGGCAAAGCCGCAAAGGACGCTCCGCATCCCGCTTTTACGTGTTTAAGCACATGTAAAAACACCAGATCTTTCCCACACAGTTTTCAGGTTGCCCGTCGGAAGCGGACTCAATAGCCTCTTACTGTCGCTGAATACTCAGCGATCGGGCGTGAGAACCCGGCAGGTCATAGTCATCCAGTGCCAGTATCCGCATAATTGCCGCCAGCCTATCCGCTGTCTGTAAATGCGTTATGGCGGCTGTGTGCGGGCAGACTTTTGTCTGGCCGGGTACCTATGACCGGTTTTCTCACCTCGCACATAGCTGCCACCTCTTCGCCGTGTGAGAAACGGCAATGGGTGGCACCCACCGCATGCATAGGAATATTTCAGTGAATAAGTTAATCCCCGATCCCCCCTGCAACACCACCAAACCCTACAGCCCCAACACCCTGTTCATGATCGTCCCCGACACGGACACCGAATCCCTCCTCGCCCATGCCTGCGAGTCATTAGCTTCAGCCAACGTCATCGCCAGTGATTTCGCCACCTACTTGAGCGGCCCCCAACGCAATACTGCGCTAGCCATCGCGCAGATCATCATGTTGGCGGAGCTGGCGGTGAATCGGGCGCTGGATAACATCGATCCGCAGGGGTAAGCATAAAGTCTGCTTGACCCGTTATCGTCTTTACCGGTCCGACTTTCTTGTGAAATCGGACCTACTAGAATCAGCGTACCCTTCAGTTGTTCGAGCGTAAACCTTGCCTTTATTAATTGTTTGCTTTTGGATGGCTAATCTGTAGGAGTTGAACTACACAATTGTGCGAAATGTCTTACGAGGATTTCGATTGACCTACTTCCAGTTACGCCTATTATTGATTTTGCACTTAATGATGTAAATGTTTAAAAATACTTGCAGGGCGGGTTTGAAAAAAATCATAGGCTTGCAGTATTTTATAGCTACTCTGATACTATGTTTAATCGGTGCGGAACCAAAAAATCGCCTAAACCAGTTCCAAATGTTGACCCGCCAGAGAGCACTACATGAGTGAACACAGCTACCAAGTCGAAATCCGCTGGACCGGCAATCGCGGCGAGGGCACGTCTGCTTATGGCGCTTACGATAGAGATTATACCGTCACATCCAAAGGCAAACCTGTCCTGCAAGGATCGTCAGACCCAGCATTTTTGGGCAATCCCGCCAAATGGAATCCAGAAGATATGCTGGTAGCGTCGATTTCTGCTTGCCACAAGTTATGGTATTTGCATTTATGTGCCATCAATAAGATTGTAGTCACTGGTTACGTTGATAACGCGGTGGGCTTCATGGTGGATGAACACCCTACTCGTAAAGGGCATTTCACCAAGGTGATATTGCATCCGGAAGTTGAGATTACTTTGAATTCAGACAGAATGCTCGCCAGTAAACTACATGAACAGGCTCACCGTGAGTGCTTTTTGGCCAATTCCGTCAATTTTGAGATTCAGTGCGAACCCTTAATTAGATCATTGTGATTGTAACGAAACCGGATAATCGTTTTTTCAGAGAGAGTGAATTTTACGAGCTCTACCGGACGTTAATCGACGCTTTGTTTGCGGCGGATAATACGGTCAGATGGGGTGACTCAAGATTCGCACATAAAAAACCCGGCCAATAAGCCGGGTTTTCTGACTGGCATCGATCTTAAGCAGTAAAGGTTTTGCCTTCGAACTGCTCAGCCACGAACTTCCAGTTGACCAGGTTCCAGAACGCTTCAACATACTTCGGACGCAGGTTGCGGTAGTCGATGTAGTAGGCGTGTTCCCAGACGTCGCAGGTCAGCAGCGGGGTGTCGCCGCTGGTCAGCGGGTTGCCGGCGCCGATGGTGCTGGCCAGGGCCAGGGAACCGTCAGCTTTTTTCACCAGCCAGCCCCAACCGGAACCGAAGGTGCCGATGGACGTCTTGCTGAATTCTTCCTTGAACTTGTCGAACGAACCGAAGGAAGCGTTGATTGCCTCAGCCAGTGCGCCAGTTGGTTGACCGCCGGCGTTTGGCGCCAGGCAGTTCCAGTAGAAGGTGTGGTTCCAGACCTGAGCGGCGTTGTTGAAGATGCCGCCCGAGGAAGTCTTGACGATTTCTTCCAGGGTCTTGCCTTCGAACTCGGTGCCTGGCACCAGGTTGTTCAGGTTCACGACATAGGTGTTGTGGTGCTTGTCGTGGTGAAATTCCAGGGTTTCCTGGGAAATGTGCGGCTGCAGGGCATCGTGTGCGTACGGCAGCGGCGGCAATTCGAAAGCCATGATGATTCTCCTAATCAGGTCAGTTGCGGTGAGCGCAAGGCCGATCACGGGCGGCCAAACATGCGCCGGGGAGTTTGTACTCTTTGCGGCGCAGGGTTCGGATCATAGCACCGGGGGTGCGGCATAACCACGCAACAACTGTGTGGAATAGAGGTTCCAGAGCCTTTTGGAATAAATCAGCCGGCGCTGATTAACTGGAACGCTACGGTGAACATCATCACGGCCACCAACAGGTCAAGAATTCGCCAGGTGCTCGGTCGCGCCAACCACGGCGCCAGCCATGCAGCACCGAGCGCCAAGGTGAAAAACCACAGCAACGAAGCGCTCGCCGCGCCTACTACATAAGCGCCAGGTTCGGTTTGTTGGGCACCAAGGGAGCCGATCAGCAGCACGGTATCCAGATAGACATGGGGGTTGAGCAAGGTCACGGCCAGAGCGCTGAGCATGACGGCCCGAAGTGAGCGGACTGTCTGGTTTTCGCCCTGTTGCAGGCTCTGTTTCGAGCAGGCCCGACGCAGCGCCAGGCTGCCGTACCACAGCAGAAACGCCGCGCCACCCCAACGGGCAAAGGCCAGCAGGGTCGGGTTCTGCGCCAGCACCGTCGCCAGGCCGAATACCCCGGCGGCCACCAGCAAGGCATCGCAGGTCACGCAGAGCGCGGCCACTGGCAGGTGATGTTCGCGGCGCAGGCTCTGGGCCAGCACAAAGGCGTTCTGGGTGCCGATCGCCATGATCAGCCCCGCGGCCACCAACAGGCCGTTCACATAGCTTTGCCACATAAGGTTTACTCCCCGTTGGCCGCAAGATTGCGCAGTACCTGCATGGCCCGTTCGGCATCGGCCAGGCCGACGAACAGGTGATCGTGGTAGTAGCCGGCGATCACGTTGCAGCTGATCCCGGCCTGGCCCAATGCGCTGGCAAACGCGGCGGTCAGGCCGACGGCTTCGAGGGCCGAGTGCACGTTCAGGGTGATCCAGGCCGCGAGGTAGTCGAAACTGAAGCCGGCCTTCTCGGCGTGGCAGCGTTCGAGAATCACCGTTAGTCCTTCCTGTTCGCGGAAACTGCCGACGATCTCCAGGCCACCAGGCAATTTGCCGTCGCGCAGGGTGCAGAACACGTATTCGCCAGCGTTGAGTTGCGGGCTCATGCTGCGCAGCAGGGTTGCCAGTGAAGTTTCGCCAGCCATGTCGATGTTCCTTGTTCAAAGTGCTTGCTGGCAATTCTGCGGTGCATCGTTGTATAAGAAAAACCAATAATGCTGATCGCCCATTAGGAAAACTGATGTTCGACTATAAATTGCTTTCTGCCCTGGCTGCGGTGGTCGAGCAGGCCGGATTCGAACGTGCGGCGCAGGTGCTGGGTCTGTCCCAATCGGCCATCTCCCAGCGCATCAAGTTGTTGGAGGCGCGGGTTGGCCAGCCGGTGTTGGTACGAGTGTCGCCACCGGCCCCGACGGACATCGGCCGACGGCTGCTCAACCATGTGCAGCAAGTGCGTTTGCTTGAGCGCGATCTGCAGACCCTGGTACCGGCCCTGGACGAGGAAGGGCTGCCGGAACGCCTGCGCATCGCCCTGAACGCCGACAGCCTGGCCACCTGGTGGGCGGTGGCGGTGGGCGACTTCTGTGCCGAACACCATCTGTTGCTGGACCTGGTGGTCGAAGACCAGACCGTCGGCCTCAAGCGCATGCGCGCAGGCGAGGTGGCGGCCTGCGTCTGCGCCAGCGAGCGCCCGGTGGCTGGCGCGCGCAGTGAGTTGCTGGGGGCGATGCGTTACCGCGCGCTGGCCAGCCCGGCCTTCATTGCCCGGCATTTTCCCGAAGGTGTGCGAGCCGACCAGTTGGCCCGGACCCCGGCGCTGGTCTTCGGTCCGGACGACTTCCTGCAGCATCGCTACCTGGCCTCTCTGGGGGTGGACGGCGGTTTCGAGCACCATTTATGTCCATCGTCCGAAGGCTTTATCCGTCTCACGGAGGCGGGCCTGGGTTGGGGGCTGGTGCCTGAGCTGCAGGTGCGCGATCAACTGGAGCGAGGTGTTTTACGCGAGCTTTTGCCAGATAAGCCGATCGATGTGCCGCTGTACTGGCATCATTGGCGCAATGGCGGGCAGCTGTTGGGGTTGCTCACCGATCAATTGGTGCGCTCATCGAAGCAATGGCTGGTGCCGTTGGACTGATGGCCAGCGTCAAGACCTCACGCACTACGCAAAACGAAATATTCGGAGCAATTCATGAAGATTCTGGTTACCGGCGCCAGCGGTTTCATTGGCGGGCGCTTTGCGCGTTTTGCCTTGGAACAGGGCCTGGACGTGCGGGTCAACGGTCGCCGGGCCGAGAGTGTCGAGCATTTGGTGCGCCGTGGCGCCGAGTTCATTCAGGGCGACCTGAGCGACCCGCAACTGGCGCGTGACCTGTGCCGCGACGTCGAAGCGGTGGTCCATTGCGCTGGCGCTGTCGGGTTGTGGGGACGCTACCAGGACTTTCATCAGGGCAACGTCCAGGTCACCGAAAACGTGGTCGAAGCCTGCCTGAAACAGCGGGTTCGGCGGCTGGTGCACTTGTCGTCGCCATCGATCTATTTCGATGGCCGCGACCATCTGGGCCTGACCGAAGAACAGGTGCCCAAGCGCTTCAGGCACCCCTACGCGGCGACCAAATACCTGGCCGAACAAAAGGTCTTCGGTGCCCAGGAATTCGGCCTCGAAACCCTGGCCTTGCGCCCGCGCTTCGTGACGGGTGCCGGCGACATGAGTATTTTCCCAAGGTTGCTGAACATGCAACGCAAAGGTCGCCTGGCAATCATCGGCAACGGTTTGAACAAGGTGGATTTCACCAGCGTGCAGAACCTGAACGAGGCGTTGCTCAGCAGCTTGCTGGCGACGGGCTCAGCCTTGGGCAAGGCCTACAACATCAGCAACGGTGCCCCGGTGCCGTTATGGGATGTGGTCAATTACGTGATGCGCAAGATGGACGTGCCACAGGTCACCCGCTACCGTTCCTTCGGTCTGGCCTACACCGTGGCGGCGCTCAACGAAGGCGCGTGCAAACTGTGGCCGGGTCGTCCCGAGCCGACCCTCTCGCGGCTGGGCATGCAGGTCATGAACAAAAATTTCACCCTGGACATCAGCCGGGCACGGCACTATCTGGATTACGATCCCAAGGTCAGTCTCTGGACGGCGCTGGACGAGTTCTGTGGCTGGTGGAAGGCTCAGGACATCCACTGAAAAAGCCGGTAATGAACCGAGTCCGGGGGTTCAGGGTCAATCGGTGCGGCAGTGGAGGTTATACTCGCCGCATCAAGCCATCACCGCGTTCCACAAAGGTTGACTCAATGTCCATGCGTAACGATGCCAACGACGACTTCGACGATGTACCGAGCCTGCGTGCCGACAGCCTCGATGACGATGATTTTGTGCCCACCACCCGCACTGCGGTGCGTTCGCGCTCGACGCCGGTGGTCAAGGTCAAAGGCCCGAGCACCGGCCCGTTGTGGGCGCTGGTCGGCGCCTTGTTCTTCGCGTTCGCCGGCCTTGCCTGGTGGAGCTTTCAGCAGATTTCGCTGATGGAGCAGCAACTGGTGGCGACCCAGGAAAGCTTCGCCCGTATCAGTGAGGACGCGGCGGGGCGCCTGCAGGACATCTCCGGCAAGGTGGTCGCCAGCCAGACCAACGTCAGCAGCGACAGCGAAGCCCTGAAACTGCAGATCAAACAGCTGGAAAGCAAGCTTCAGGATCAGGGCAAGCAGCAGCAGGGTGTCGTCGGCCAGACCTCAGAGCTGGACAAGCGTCTGGCGCAGATGACTGCGCAAACCACCGAGCTGGATAAGCGGCTGGCGCAGATGACCGCGCAAACCACCGAGGTGGATAAGCGACTCGCGCAGTTGACCACCCAGAACACTGAACAACAGAGCACTGATACGCAATTGCAGGCGCAGGTCAAAGCCTTGAACGGTGAATTGGCTGCACTGAAAAGTGCCCCGACCGACACCAGCAAATTTGACGCTCAGCTGAAAAGCCTCGGCGCCGACATCGCCGCGCTGAAGAAGCAAGGCAATCCGAGTGCTGCCATCGATCGTCTGGAGCAAGACGTGCTTGTCCTGAAAAGCCAGCAGGACAATCGTCCGGGTGCGGCACAAGGCGCCACCACTGCCGAATTCGACGCCTTCCGTGGCCAGGTCACGCGCAACATCAACACCCTGCAGGCGCAGATTCAGACGCTGGCGCAGCAGCTGCGCGCCCGGCCGTAGGAGCGAGGCTGTAGCGAACCAGGCGCCGGGTATCTCTGTAATACGCGTCATCGTTCTTCGCCTGTAGGAGCGAGGCTTGCCCGCGAACCAGGCGCTACGGTGTATCTGCTGCACCGCGTCATCGTTCTTCGCCGGCAAGCCTGGCTCCTACAGGCGAACCAGGCGCCGCGGTGTATCTGTTGTCCCGCGTCATTGTTCTTCGCCTGTAGGAGCGAGGCTTGCCCGCGAACCAGGGGCTGCGGTGTATCTGCTGCACCGCGTCATCGCTCTTCGCCGGCAAGCCTGGCTCCTACAGGCGAACCAGGCGCCGCGGTGTATCTGTTGTCCCGCGTCATTGTTCTTCGCCTGTAGGAGCGAGGCTTGCCCGCGAACCAGGCGCTGCGGTATCTCTGTAATACGCGTCATCGCTCTTCGCCGGCAAGCCTGGCTCCTACTACCGAACCTTATCCTCCCGCCCCCGCAACACCCTGTTCGGCATGACAATCGCCGCGGCCAGCCCCAGCAGCGACACCGCCGCACTGACCATCAACAAATGCCTGAAAGTCAGCAACAACTCCGCCCGCAAGGCATTCTGTGCCTCCCCCGGCGCAGCGTTCAAACCATCCAGCAAGACATTCCCCGAACTGCCCTCGGCAACCATCGACGAGCCCGCCAGGTGGGCGAAACCGGAATCCTGCAACAGCGCCAGCAACAGCGCCGACATCATCGCCACGCCCACAGCACCGCCCAATGAGCGGAACAGGTTGGTAGTGCTGGTGGCCACACCGATGTCCCGCTGATCCACCGCGTTTTGCGTCCCCACCAACGAAGTCGGAAACTGCATGCCTGAAGCTATACCGCTGAGTAGCATGAACAGGCTGCTCAGCACAAAGGCCTGGGGCGGACTGAGCGCCATGCCCAGAATCGACACCGGCATCAGTACGGCACCGGTCAGGATCATCGGTTTGTATCGCCCGGTCACCGAGGTCCGGCGACCGGCGAAGTACGCCCCGATCGGCAAGCCTATGGCCAATGGCAGCAGATGCAGCGCGGCGCTGTCGGCCCCGGCACCGGTGACGCTCTGAAAGCGCAGCGGCATCAGCACAATCAGCGAAATCGCCTGGAAACTGGTGAAGAAAATCGTGCACCAGCACAGGACCGCATTGCGGTTGGCGAACAGATGCATCGGCAGCAACGGCTCCCGCGCCCGACGCTCATGCCAGACAAACAACCCCAGGACCACGACCGAGCAGGCGAGCAGGCCCAACACTTCGGCACTGCGCCAGGCATGGCCCTGGCCGACCTCGGTAATGCCCAGCAACAAGGCGGTCAAGCCGATGATCATCAATAACGTGCCGACGTAATCGATGATCGGTTTGCGTTGCGGCACCGGCAGCCCCACCAGTGTGCGATGGGCCACCAGCCACGCGCCCAGGCCCAGTGGCAGATTGATCAGGAACACCCAGCGCCATGACAGGTATTCGGTCATATAACCCCCGAGCACCGGACCGGCGACGCTGGCGACCGCGTACATGCTGCTGAAATAGCCCTGATAACGACCGCGTTCCCTGGGTGGCACGATGTCGCCGATGATTGCCTGGCTGACCGAAATCATCCCGCCGGCACCAATACCCTGAAAAATCCGCGCCAGCACCAACTGCTCCATGCTCTGCGCCAGGCCGCAAAACAACGAAGCCAGCGTGAACAAGCCCATGCCGAACAGCATCAACCTGCGGCGCCCGTACAGGTCGCCCAATTTGCCGTAGATCGGCACTGCCACTGTCATTGCCACCATGTAGCCGGAAATGACCCAGGCCAACAGGCTGACGTCCTTGAATTGCGCGGAGATGGCGGGCATTGAAACGGCGACGATAGTCTGGTCCAGCGCGCCGAGAAATATGGCCAGCATCAGGGCGATCAACACGCTGCGAATGGCCGGCTTGGGCGTATCAGGCTGGTTGAGGTTGGTCACGGTATAACCTGCGGGCAGTGATGGACACCCGCCAGGCGCGAGGCGAGCGGGTCAGTGCTCGCCAGTGTAAGTCGGTAGTAGGCTATTCGATAGCCTCGTACGGAAGTCCGGCGTCATTTTATGAAAGGGTTGTTCGACGCGCTTCGGCCCCGATATAAGACCGGGGTTCCGGCTCGGCGATGCGCTGATGATTTTTATGGACCGAGTACTTGCATTTTTCACTTGCGGGTCGGTCAATTGAAGGTGAAAACTGCGCGAAACCTGTACATTCTGCGAATCGGTGCGATTATCTTCCGCCACCCCCTGAGGCCTGGATTGAAGTGATGAACAAGCCTGACCTGCGTTCGATTCCAGTGTTCAAGCTCTACGGTGAAAGCCTGGACTGGCCGACCCCGGACTTGCTGCACTGTGAAACCATCTCCAACCGCAGCCGCGAACACCAATGGGAAATCAAACCCCACCGTCACGCCGATTTATGCCAGTTGCTCTTCGTATTCAAAGGTCAGGCAGAGCTTGAAATCGAAGGTAAACGTACGCAACTGACCGAGCCGGCGATCCAGATCCTGCCACCGTTATCGGTGCACGGCTTTCGGTTTTCTGAAGATGTCGAAGGTTTTGTCGTGACCCTGGCCGCGCCGCTGGTCGCCCATCTGCAGGCGCAACTGGGCAACTCGGTGAATGCCCTGGCCGAGGCTGAAAGTTATCCGGCGGGCAAGGAAGGCGAGTACCTCAACAGCTTGTTTGCCGCGCTGCAAAACGAGTACACCGGCCATCAACCGGCCCGGGAAATGCTGATGCATTCGCTGGTCAGCGTGATCATGGTGTGGGTCAGCCGTCAGGTGATCCAACGCCGCTCCGCCAGCCAGCGCCCCCAGCGAGCCCGGGAATACCTCAACGGTTTTATCCAGTTGGTGGAAGAAACCTATCGCCAGCACGTCAAGGTCGAAGACCTGGCGCATCGTCTGGGGATCTCCGTGTCCCACCTTAACGGCACGTGTCGTGAACTGGCGGGGCAACCGGCGTTGCAGATCATGCACGAGCGTCAGTTGCTGGAGGCCAAGCGCTTGCTGACCTATACCAGCATGACCATTTATGAAATGTCCGACGTGTTGGGGTTTTCCGATCCGACCAACTTCACGCGCCTGTTCCGACGCCGGGTAGGGATCTCGCCCAAGGCTTTTCGCGACCGCTTGAAGGCCGATCAGGGCAACGAGACCTGATCCTCTTCGTCAACGGAGGGCGTTGAAGGTCGTGTTGTGGGGTATGCAGCGCTCGAAGTTGCAACTCGCGGCTTCACGGGGCAACTGACGCAACTGCTCGACCCGCCAGGCTGCTGTGCCATATAGCGCGAGCGTGGCCGCGCAGGTGATGAAAATAGCGAGGTATCTTCTTGTTTTGATGTTCATGGCGTTGACCTCTGAACGAATACCCTTCGGTATTACTTTGAGCATAGGTCAGCGCCAGTGAGTTGCCACCAAAGCGGCATTTGTATGTAACCCGGTATTCAGCACGCTGATACCCCCTGTGGGAGCGAGCTTGCTCGCGATAGCGGTTGATCATTCAATAACGGTGTTGCCTGACCCACCGCTATCGCGAGCAAGCTCGCTCCCACAGGGGTCACCTTAAAGTCCGATATCCCACTCCGGCTCCTCGGGAAATCTGAGCACCAGAAAATCCAGCATGCTGCGCAACGCCGCCGGCATGTGTTTGCGTGAGGCATACACTGCGTAGATGTTCATCTGTCGGGGTTCGGCATGGGGCAGCAGGCGGATCAGGTCGCCGCTATGGATATGCACGCCGGCCTGATAGCTGGGTAGCATCGCCACCCCGGCGCCGGCCATCGCCGCGCGCAACAACGTGCTGGCTTCGTTGGCGCTGATGTTGCCCTGCACCGGCACTGAAACCTGCTCACCGTCCTCCTCGAAATGCCAGAGGCTTTTGCCGAAGTAAGAGTGGGTCAGGCAATTGTGCTGGCTCAGATCCTCGACCCGCAGCGGCGTCGGGTGTTCGAGCAGATAAGCGGGGGAGGCGCAGATCACCGAGCGGCAGACCGTCAGCCGCCGCGCGATCAGGTTCAAGTCCAGGTCGTTGCTGGTGCGGATCGCCAGATCGATGCGCTCATCCACCAGATTCACCGTGCGGTCGAGCATCTGCATGTCGATGCTCACGCCGGGATAACGTTTGACGTAGGCGGCCATGGCATCCGCCAGTTGTGCCTGACCGAACGAAGTGCTGACGCTGATCCGCAACAGGCCGCGCGGTGCCTCGTCCGGTTCGCTGACGGCGGCTTGCATGTCAGTGGACAGGTCGAGCATCTGCCGACATCGAGGCAGGATTTCACTGCCGGCGGCTGTCAGGTTCAGCTTGCGCGTGGTGCGGTGCATCAGGCGTGCGCCGACCCAATCCTCCAGCTCCGCCAGATAGCGCGAAACCACCGGCCGTGACAGGTCCAGGTGATCGGCGGCGGCGGACTGGCTGCCGAGGTCAACCACCGTGACGAACACCCGCATTGCTTGTAGACGATCCATCATTTGCCCGCTTTCAGAAACAAACTATGTTCCAGCATCGCATTTTTTGTACTGAGTCATGCAACTAAGCTCTGTCCCATCGCCAAGCACGGCATTCGGACAACGGAGCAACAGATGATCGGCTTCACCTCGCTTAAACGTATTTTGCTGGCCACCGCCACCCTCGGTTTCGCCGCCCACGCAGCGGCTGCATCGACACTGACCCTGGATGTCTACAACCCGGGCGACAAGGCGATCTTCCCGGTGACCTCGGTATTGGTCAGCGGCGAGAAAGAAGCGATTTTGGTGGATGCACAATTTGGCAAATCCCAGGCCGAGCAAGTGGTCGAGAAGATCCGCGCCAGCGGCAAGCAACTGACCACCATCTACATCAGCCACGGTGACCCGGATTACTACTTCGGCCTCGACACCCTGACCGCCGCATTTCCCAACGCCAAAGTGCTCGCCTCACAGCCGACCGTGGATCACATCCAGAAAACCGTCGACGGCAAACTGGCGTTCTGGGGGCCGAAAATGGGCGCCGACGTACCGGCCAAAACCATCGTGCCGCAGGTACTCAAAGGCGACAGCCTGATGCTCGAAGGGCAGAAGTTGCAGGTGGTGGGGTTGGACGGCAAGCAGCCGGATCGCGCCTTTGTCTGGATTCCGTCGATCAAGGCTGTGGTCGGTGGCGTCGTCGTCGCGGAAAACATCCACGTGTGGATGGCCGACACCCAGACGCCGCAGTCCCACGCCGATTGGCTGACCACATTGCACGCCATCGAAAGCTTGAAACCGAAAACCATCGTGCCGGGTCATTACCTCGGTGAGAGCGCCCGTTCGCTGGCCGCCGTGCAGTTCACCGCCGATTACATCAAGGCGTTCGATGAAGAAACCGCCAAGGCAAAGGACGCTGCCGCGCTGATAGCCGCGATGAAAAAACGCTACCCGAAGCTGGGCGAAGAAAGCTCGCTTGAACTGAGTGCCAAAGTCGCCAAGGGCGAGATGAAGTGGGGTGAATGAGTAATGTCCTTTCATCATCCAGATTTGTACTGACTCACCAAAATCCAACTGGAGAACGTCATGAACAAGATCGCAATCATTGGTGCCACCCACAGGGTTGTGCGCCAAGCCTTCGGGCTCAGCGCGCCTGAGCCTGCTCCACCAGCCAGCCCATCAACTCGCGCAATTTCGGCGAAGGCCCGGGCTTGTCGGGGAAAACCAGGTAATACGCCAGCCCGGTTTTCACCTTCAATTCAAACGGCATGACCAGCCTTCCGGCGCTCAGGTCGTCGCCAATCAACGACCAATCGCCAATCGCCACGCCAGTTCCCTGAGACGCCATCGACATCGCCAGGTCCAGCGTTTCGAAATGCTGCCCTTTGCTGACGTTGCCCAACTGAAGATTCGCTGCTTTCAACCACGCGTTCCAGTCGCGCTCATCGCGGGTGGGGTGCAGGAGCAAGTGGTGTTGCAGATCGGCAGGTGTCTGCAAGGCCATCGGCCCTTCCAGCATCGGCCGGGAACAGACGGGCGTCAGTTGCTCATCGAACAGGTGACAGGAGGCCAGCGCACTGTCGGGCGGCGCTCCGTACATCACCGCCGCATCGAACTGCTCGCGATGAAAATCCACGCCGTGCTTGACCGTAGTGGTCAACTCCACCGGCACATCCGGACGCTCTCTTTGCCACTGTAAAAGGCGCGGCAACAACCAGCGCATGACGCAGGTCGGGGCCTTGAGTTGCAGGGTTTCGCGTTTCTCGCCGATCTGCTCCACCGCCGCGTCGATCAAGCCGAAAATCTGCTGCACCCGGGGCAGCCACTCCCGTCCTTCGGCCGTGAGATCAAGACCCCGGGCCTGGCGAATGAACAGTTCATAACCCAGATGATCTTCCAGCCCGGCGATCTGCCGACTGACCGCGCCCTGGGTGATGTACAGCTGCTCGGCGGCCCTGGTGAAGTTGCAGCACTGCGCGGTGATCAGAAAAGTGTGCAGTGCCGGCAGGGGTGGCAATCGTTTCATTGGGATCCAAGGTATGACGTGAGGTCATGGCTAGTATGACTTTTTATCCATTGTTGCGGCTAGGTGTCGCCCGTTCCAATGAGGCCATCCCTGGACCTGCCGATCCATCATAAACACTGCGCAGGCCCGGCGTCTCAAACGAACAAGAAGGGCAATGACATGGCGACGTGCGGCGAAGTATTGGTCAAATTACTCGAAGATTATGGGGTGGAGCAGGTGTTCGGCATTCCCGGGGTTCACACCGTGGAGCTGTACCGCGGGCTGGCCCGTTCGAGCATCAACCACGTCACGCCGCGCCACGAACAGGGCGCCGGTTTCATGGCTGACGGCTATGCGCGTACCAGCGGCAAGCCGGGCGTGTGCTTTATCATTACCGGCCCTGGCATGACCAACATCACCACCGCCATGGGCCAGGCCTACGCCGATTCAATCCCGATGCTGGTGATCTCCAGCGTACAGACCCGCAACCAGCTGGGCGGCGGTCGCGGCAAGCTGCATGAGCTGCCGAACCAGAGCGCCCTGGTTGGCGGTGTCGCGGCGTTTTCCCACACCCTGATGTCGGCGTCCGAGTTGCCGGGCGTGCTGGCCCGTGCCTTTGCCCTGTTCCAGGCCGGTCGTCCGCGTCCGGTGCACATCGAAATCCCGTTGGACGTGCTGGTCGAAGAAGCCGATGACCTGCTCGCCAGCGTGCCGGTGAACATCGACCGCGCCGGTGCTTCGCCGAGCGCGATCAGCCGCATGACCGAGTTGCTCGCCGGTGCCAAGCGCCCGTTGATTCTCGCCGGTGGCGGCGCCATCGATGCGGCTGCCGAACTGACTGAACTGGCCGAGCTGCTGGACGCGCCGATGGCCCTGACCATCAATGCCAAAGGCATGCTCGAATCCAACCACCCGTTGCTGATCGGTTCGACCCAGAGCCTGGTCGCGACCCGCGCCCTGGTGGCAGAGGCCGATGTCGTGCTGGCGATCGGCACCGAACTGGCCGAGACCGACTACGACATCACCTTCGCCGGTGGTTTCGAGATTCCTGGCAAATTGCTGCGGGTGGACATCGACCCGGACCAGACCGTGCGCAACTATCCGCCGCACGTGGCGCTGGTATCGGACTCGCGAAATGCGGCCCAGGCCTTGCTGAGCGCACTGTCCCACAAGTCGCTGGCCGAGCGCCGCAACGATTGGGGACAGGTCCGTGCCGCACGCTTGCGCGAAGAACTCGCCGCCAGCTGGGACGCGCCGACCCTGGCCCAGACCCGGTTCCTGGAAACCGTCCTGCATGAACTGCCGGACGCCGTTTTTGTCGGTGATTCGACCCAACCGGTCTACACCGGCAACCTGACCTTCAACCCGGAGCGTCCGCGTCGCTGGTTCAACTCGTCCACCGGCTACGGCACCCTCGGCTATGCGTTGCCAGCGGCGATTGGCGCCTGGCTCGGCGGCAGTGTTGAAAAGGGTGTTCGCCCCCCGGTGGTGTGCCTGATCGGTGACGGCGGCCTGCAATTCACCCTGCCGGAACTGGCCAGCGCCGTTGAAGCGCGCACCCCGGTGATCGTCCTGCTGTGGAATAACCAGGGCTACGAAGAGATCAAGAAATACATGGTCAACCGCGCCATCGAGCCGGTCGGTGTGGACATCTATACCCCGGACTTCATTGGCGTTGCCAAGGCGCTGGGTTGTGCCGCCGAAGCCGTCAACGGGGTCGAGCAGCTGCGCAGCGCACTGCGCGTCGCCACCGATCGCCAAGGCCCGACGCTGATCGAAATCGACCAGGCCCAGTGGATGCAGGCGGTGTCGAAATGAGTTTTCCTACGACGCTCGATGGCCTGTACATCAATGGCCAATGGTCGGCCGGCAGCGAACATCTGCGGGTGATCAATCCCGCGACCGAAGCCTTGCTGACCACCGTCAACGGCGGCGATGAACGCGCTGTCGATCAAGCCGTCAGCGCGGCGACCGAAGCCTTCAAGGGCTGGTCGACCACCACCGGCGCCGAGCGTGGTGCGATCCTGCGCAAAATCGCCGCGGGCGTGCAGGCCGGTCGCGAGCAGTTGATGCACTTGCAGTCGAGCAACAACGGCAAGCCACTGTTCGAAGCGGCCATCGACGTCGATGACGTGATCGCCACGTTCGAGTATTACGCCGGGCTGGCCGAAGCCCTCGACGGGAAACAGGACAGTGCGGTCGAGTTGCCTACCGACGATTTCAGCGCCCGCCTGCGTCGCGAACCCTGCGGTGTGGTCGGCCTGATCGTGCCGTGGAATTTCCCGATGGTCACCACCGCCTGGAAACTCGCCCCGGCGTTGGCCGCTGGCTGCTGCGTGGTGCTCAAACCCTCGGAAGTCACCCCTCTGCCGGAGCTGGAACTGGCGGCGATCATCGCCGGGGCGGGCCTGCCCAAGGGCGTGTTCAACCTGGTCTGCGGCACGGGCCTGGCGGTCGGTGCGCCGCTGTCGGCTGATCCGCGCATCGCCAAGATTTCTTTCACCGGCAGTAACGCGGTCGGTGTGCAAGTGATGCAACGGGCAGCGGAAACGGTGAAGGGCGTCAGCCTGGAACTGGGAGGTAAATCCTCGCTGCTGGTGCTCGCCGATGCCGATCTCGAACTGGCCGTGGAAGTGGCTTGTGGCGGCGGTTTCTTCAACGCCGGGCAGATGTGTTCGGCCACCAGCCGGGTGCTGGTCGCCGATGAATTGGCCGATGAGTTCCTGTCGAAACTGAAAGCCCGCGCCGAAGCGATTCGTGTGGCGGATCCGTTCGACCCGAACGTGGAAATGGGCGCACTGGTCAATCAGGCGCAATACCAGCGGGTGCTCGGTCACATCGATCGCGGTCTGAGTGCCGGCGCCAAACTGATTTGCGGCGGCAATCGTCCGGCGGACCTGCCGCGCGGCTATTTTTTGCAGCCGACGATTTTCAGCGATGTGCCCCTGGACAGTGCGCTGTGGTGTGAAGAGATTTTCGGTCCGGTGATCTGCGTGCGCAGTTTTGCCAGCGAAGCCGAGGCGATTGCCCTGGCCAATGACAGCCAGTTCGGCCTGGTGGCCAGTGTCGTTACTCGCGACACCGAGGCTGCGGATCGGGTCGCCAATGCCTTGCAGGCGGGGCTGGTGTGGATCAACGCGCCACAAGTGATCTTCCCGCAGACCGCCTGGGGTGGCTACAAGCAGAGCAGCATTGGCCGTGAATTGGGCCCGTGGGGCTTGCAGGCCTTTCAGGAAATCAAACACGTGATTCGGGCGCTCTGACGGCTCGAAAACGGTCAGTGCATGCCTCGTGATGAGGCATGCACTGGCGTCATGGCTTCAATGAGTTTTTATCGATAGTCAGCTGTTTTGCACGACCTCAGGATGAAGCTGTCGGCGCCGCCCTTGCCCTTTGAAACCGGGGGCTTCAAGCAGCTCCGACCGCGCGGATGCAAGGGTTGCGACCCACCTCATACTTACAAAAACAAAGGGAGTCCTTCATGGGCGAGCATGATCTGAACCGACGTCAATTCATCAAAACCGTGGGTGTGGCGTCCGTAGCCGCCGCGGCCATGAGCCTGCCCTTCGTCCGGGCCAATGCCAGCGACACGCGCTTCCAGGGCAAGACCTTGCGCCTGCTGACCTGGTCCGACGACACCGGCCTGGCCGCACTGCGCAACATCGCAGCCACCTTCGAAGACAAGTACGGTTGCAAGGTCATCGCCGACCGCACCGGCAGCACCTCGGAAATGGTCGCCAAACTCAAGGCTGCCGGTGATCGTCCACAGTACGACGTCATCACCTTGGCCGGCGTCGGCGCCGAAGGCCTGGCCGCCGCCGGGCTGCTGGAAAAACCCGACCTCAACCGCATTCCCAACCTGGTCGACGTGCCGGAGAAATACCGCACCGGCGCCAGTGGCCACGGCATCGGTTACCTGCTGTGGTGCAACAGCCTGGTCTACAGCACCCGCACCGTGAAGGAGGCGCCGCAGAGCTATGCCGCCCTGTGGGACGCGGACCTGTCGCCGAACATCTTCCTGCCGCCACCGAACTGGACCGAGGCGATGGACCTGATCATCATCGCCGCCAAACTGGCCGGTGGTGACGAACACAACATCGAGCCGGGCTTCAAGAAGCTCGCCGAACTCAAGGATCGCGTGGTGACCCTGGGTGAAAACCCGAACCAGATCGCCGAGCTGTTCCGCACCGGTTCCCTGGACATGGGCGGGTTGTACGCACCGGCGTTTTTCCCGAAACAGATCCGCGATCCGGCTTACGGTCTGGGCGCCACCTTTGGCATGAAGGAAGGCTTCTACACCGACCTGATGCTGTCGGTGATGCCGAAGAATCGCCCGGGCGATACCGACCTGGTCTACGCCTTCATCAACCACTCCCTGGACCCGCTGGTGCAGGGCAAGATGGCCGAGGACATCTACAACGGTCCGGTCAATGCCAAGGCAATCATCTCCGCCGAAGCGCGCAAGAGCCCGTACATCCTCACGCCGGAGCAGATTGCCGAGAAGGCGATCATGCACGACAACGCCTTCCTGGCCTCCGTGCATGACCAATGGATTCGTCGTTATACGGAAATCTTTTCTTCCTGATCGAGTGGCGAACACAGGATCTTCAACCACCGAAGATCCCCTGTGGGAGCGAGCTTGCTCGCGATTGCTGACTGTCATTCAACATTGATGTCGACTGATACACCGCTATCGCGAGCAAGCTCGCTCCCACAGGGGCCGAAGTGGTTTTGAGGGCTGTGTTTGCCAGCTGCTTTCCATTGACGAGACCACTGCCATGGAACACCAACCTCTGACACACCCGATAAGCGCGGCACCTGTGCGCATCAACCGGGGCGTTTCGCCGACGACCCGCGCCTGGTTATTCCTCTCGCCGTCGATGCTGTTTCTGGGCGTGCTGATTGCCGCCAGCCTGCTGGTCCTGCGCATGAGCGTGGGCACCAAGGGCGCGGAATGGACCGGGTTCAGCCTGGCCAGTTACGCCCAGCTGCTGGAACCCTATTACCTCAAATCCTTGCTGCTGACCCTGCGCCTGGCCCTGATCAGCGCGGTGATCGCGGTGGTGCTGGCGATCCCGGTGGCCTACACCATGTCGCGGCTGACCTCGCCCTTTGCGCGCCGGATCTTCCTCGCGGCGGTGCTGTTGCCGTTGCTGGTCAACCTGCTGCTGCAAAGCTATGGCTGGCTGGTGATCCTGGGTCCTGGCGGCATGCTCAACCAGGCGCTGATGGGCCTGGGCCTGATCAAGCGGCCGATCATGCTGCTGTACAACCAGAATGGCGTGCTGATGGGCCTGGTGCAGACGGCCTTCCCGCTGGCGGTGCTGCCGATTGCCAGCGCCATGCGCGGCGTCGCCCGTACTTATGAAGAAGCCGCTGCAACCCTGGGTGCGAGCCGCTGGCAGGTGTTCCGTCAAGTGGTGTTGCCGATGAGCATGCCGGGGATCATCACTGGCGCGACGCTGGTCTTCGCCTACAACGCCAGCAGCTTCGTGGTACCGCTGCTGCTCGGTGGCCGGCGCGTGCCGATGCTGGCGGTGATGGTGCATGACCAGATCGCCCCGCTGATGAACTGGCCTGCCGCCTCCGCTGCCGGTGTGGTGTTGATCGTCACCACGCTCGCGATCATGACCTTGTCCGAATTTATCACCGGCCGTCGTCGGCGCATGCTGGAGGCTTCCCAATGAGCACCCTGACCAAGAAACGTTATGGGCTGCTGCCCGGGGAGACCGGCAAGTTTGCCGGCATCCTGTCGGGCTTCATCCTGCTGCTGGCGGTATTGCCGATCCTGACCATGATCGTGATGTCGTTCAGCGGAGCGTCGAACCTCGACTTCCCGCCGAGCAGCTACAGCCTGCAATGGTACAAGGCCGCCTGGCACACCTTTGTCTCGCCGGACTCCAGCGATGTGCTGAGCCTGGGCAAGGCCATGAGCACCAGCCTGATGGTCGCTTGCCTGACCATGGTCTTCGCCACCATTGTCGCGGTGCCGGCCGCTTATGCGCTGACCCGTTGCGAGTTCCGCGGCAAGGCCGTCGCACTGCAGCTGATGTCGTTGCCCCTGGTGTTCCCGATGGTGGTGTTGGGCCTGGCGTTGCTGCTGGTGTTCGACAGCCTGCCATTCCAGATGACCACCTCGCGATTGGTGATTGCCCACGTGATCCTGGCGTTGCCGTTCGTGGTGAAAAACTGCACCGCCGCGATGCTCTCCATCGGCAGCGAAGTCGAAGAGGCCGCGCAAATGCTCGGCGCTTCACCGCTGCGGGCGATTGTCGATGTGGTGGTGCCGTTGATGAAGTCGGGGATCCTCGCGGGGATGCTGCTGGCGTTCATCGTCTCGTTCAACGAATTCACCGTGACCTATTTCCTTTACACCATCGACGTCATGACCGTGCCGATCTGGATGTACAGCCGCACCGTGTCTTCGCTCGACCCTACCGTTTTCTCGTTTGCCGTGCTGATCGTGCTGATCGACTTCGTCCTGATCTGGGCGTTGGAGAAGCTGGTCGGTGAAGGCGGCGTTTCGTTCTGATTTCTTGAGGTGATTCATATGTCTGGTCTGATTCTGGAAAACGTCGAGAAACATTACGGCTCGGCCTGCGCGGTAAAGGATGTGAACCTGCATTTGCCCGAGGGCAAACTGGTGTGTTTCCTCGGCCCGTCGGGCTGCGGCAAAACCACCTTGCTGCGCATGATCGCCGGGCTTGAAACCCTGAGCGGTGGCGAGATTCGCCTGGACGGTGAAGACATCGGCCACACCCCGGCGCACCAGCGCAATTTCGGCATGGTGTTTCAATCCCTGGCGCTGTTCCCGCACATGACCGTGGGGGAAAACATCGCCTATCCGCTGAAACTGCGCGGGGTCGGCAAGGCTGAGCAGCAGGCGCGGGTGGTGGAGCTGCTGCAACTGATTCAACTGCAGGAAATGATCGACCGCCCGGTGTCGAAACTCTCCGGCGGCCAACGCCAGCGCGTGGCGATTGCCCGGGCGATTGCCAATCACCCGAAAATCCTGTTGCTCGATGAACCGTTGTCGGCATTGGATGCCAAGCTGCGCGAATCCATGCAGGTGGAAATCCGCCAACTGCAACAGCGCCTCAACATCACCACCATCATGGTGACCCATGATCAGCGTGAAGCCATGACCATGGCGGATATCGTCGTCGTGCTGGGCGAGCATCGCGTGCAGCAAGTGGGGACGCCGATCGAGATCTACCGCCATCCGGCCAACGAATTCGTCGCGGACTTCATCGGCTCGGGCAACATTTTCCCGGCCACCGCGCTGGGCAATGGCAGGGTGAGCTTGCCGGGTGGCGATGCGCTGCAAGTGCCGATCTGCAGCAGCATCGTGGTGGGGGAGAAGGTCAGGATGCTGATCCGCCCTGAAGACCTGCAACTGTCGCAGCCGCAAGCGACGGCGGGCAATCGGTTGCTGGGCAAGGTGACGTTCGTGCGTGATATCGGCGCGACGATTGAAACCACCGTGGAGTGTTCCGGGGTGTCGTTTACGGCGTTGAGCACGCCGTGCCAGGGATTTGGGTTGAGCATCGGCAATCCGGTGTCGGTGACCTTGCCGGCTGAGGCGTGCCGCGTGCTCGGCGCCTGACGCTGTAGGAGCGAGCGGTGCGGCGACCCGACTTGCCCGCGAAGAACGATAACGCGGTTATTCAGACAGACCGCGGCGGACCGTTCGCGGGCAAGTCGGGTCGCCGCACCGCTCGCTCCTACATTAGGGTCGTGTGTGAATCAGATCAAACCGTCAACCGCAACCGCGCCAGATCCCTCAACGGCGGCGCCCCGAACAACCGGCTGTACTCCCGGCTGAATTGCGAGGGGCTTTCATACCCCACCCGATACCCCGCCGCCGACGCTTCCAGCCCTTCGGCCAGCATCAACCGCCGCGCCTCCTGCAAGCGCAACTGCTTCTGATACTGCAACGGACTCATCGCCGTCATGGCCTTGAACCGATGATGCAAGGTCGACACGCTCAGGTTCACTTCCTTGGCCAGGTCATCGATGCGCAGCGGTTGCTCATAGTTGCCGTTGAGCCATTTGATCGCCTGGCTGATGCGATGGCTCTGGCTGTTGGCGATGGCAATTTCGTACAGTCGATGGCCCTGCTGGCTGCGCAACAGTCGATAGAGAATTTCCCGGCGAATCAGCGGTGCGAGCATGGCGATGTCTTTCGGTGTGTCCAGCAGGCGAGCCAGGCGCAATACGGCGTCAAGCATCGCCGTGTCTATCCGTTCGACATACAGGCCGCGCCCCGTGGGCCGTGTGGGCACGCCAAGCGGGCCTGCATCGGCAATCAGGGCGGTGATTTGCGCCGGGTCGATATCCAGCCGCACGGCGAGGATGGGTTCCTCGGGGGACACATTCACCACCCGTCCGCTCAAGGGCATCGACACCGACACCACCAGGTAATTCAGCGGGTCGTAGTTGAAGAACTCGTTGGCCAGCCGTACTTCCTTGCGCCCCTGGGCCATGATGCACAACGCCGGTTGCGCCAGCACCGGGGCAAACTCATGGGACTGGCTGTGGCGCGACATGAACAGCGAGCCGACGGCCGTGGCATACGTGCCATCGTCCTGGGTGTTGCGGCGGATGATGGCGGCCAGTTCCGTACGCTGCTTTTCCATGTCGGCGTCCAGCGGAGCCTGAAACTGATCGAGTGACGACATGCAGGCATCCTCTTTGAGGCGTGGGTAATGAGCAAAGCTTAAGTTTGTGCAAGACACTGCGGTAGACACATCCTGCGAAAAGCTTGCCTGATTCTGCACGGGCTGGAGAGGGTGCGCTGCCATGTCCGTTCAATGCCTGTAAAACTTGCTTGAAAGTCGTATGACAGCCCTGTGACGTGTTTTACACGTTGTTACAGGTGCCGGATGCAGCCGCGCAGGATTGTGCAACAAGCCGGCAGGAATCGACTAACGGGGCGGCGCCCGGGCGCTTAACCTTGGATCCTGTCGCAGCCCGTCCCACGGCTGCGGTCGACTACCTGGGAGGGTTGAACATGTCTACGCAGATCCCCGTCAGTCATATGGCCTTTGTCCGCGCCCGCGCCGGTCGTTCGGCAGAACTCGGTGCGCGCCTGAGTGCCTTGATCGAGCCATCACGCAGCGCACCGGGGTGCCTGAGCTTTGCCTTGCAGCATTCGCAATGCGATCCCGAGTTGTGGCTGGTGTCCGGTTTCTGGGTTAATCAGCAGGCCATGACGGCCTATTTCAGTAGCCCGGCCATGGATATTTTTGCCGAGCTGGTTCAGGAGATGGTGGTCAACAGCCTGGATTTCCATACCTTTAAGGACGTCTCGGTGGGCCAGGCGCTCAGCCACCCACAGGCACCGGTACACAAACTGGCCGGTTGAGGGTTTAATGGCTCAATTCTCCATTCAGCCAGGATCCGCGACATGGCACGCAAAGCCTTTGAAACCTTCGAAGCCGTATCTGCCGTAGTACCCCGTGAAGGCGGTTATCACGCCGCAATCGCCACCAAGGCCATCGGTGGTTCGGGTGCACCGCGCTTTCACAAACTGCTCGAAGAACAGACCTTCAAAACTGCCCATGAAGCCGATGAGGCCGCAGCCAAAGAGCTGACCCGTCTCAGGGACGTCAGCGAAGACGGCGACCTGATCTGGTAATTATTTGACCGCCCCCGGGCGGAACATCTTGAACAATGCCTCAGGCCCCAGCTGGAAATAATCCGCTGGCCCGCCACCGCGCAGAATCGGTTCTGCCGCGGCGGTGTCGTACACCCCGTCCTTTAACAACCATTTGGCGATATGCACGGCGACCACTTCGCCAAGGATCAACCAGCTGGGCACCACGTTTCCGTCGGCCCGCTGCAACTGAATGATCTGGGTGACCTTGCACTCGAACGACACCGGACTTTCCGCTACCCGTGGTACCTGAATGATTTTCGAGGCGGCGGGCGTCAATCCGGACAGTTCGAACTCATTGACCTCTGGCGCGACCATGGCGCAGCTCTGGTTCATTTGCTCGGCCAGTGGCCGGGTCGCCAGGTTCCAGGCGAACTCGCCGGTCTGTTCGATGTTGTTCAGGCTGTCTTTGCGCCCGACGCTGGAAAAACCAATGATCGGCGGAATGTAATTGAAGGCGTTGAAGAAGCTGTAGGGGGCCAGGTTCAAATGGCCGCTGGCATCCTGTGAAGAAATCCAGCCGATGGGGCGCGGGCCGACGATCGCATTGAACGGATCGTGGGGCAGGCCGTGGCCATTGGCGGGTTCGTAGAAGTGGATGTCGTCGGGCATGGAGAGGGTTCCTGGAGGCTGATTCGCGGACCGGGCCATAGTGCAAGGACGAGCGCGTTATTTCCAGTCGACGTGCCCTTGTAGGAACGAGGCTTGCCCGCGAAGAGGCCATTTCATCCAACTATTTATTGCCAGACATACCGCCTTCGCGGGCAAGCCTCGCTCCTACGAGGATGCGTTGAGCCTGGAGTTTTGTGTTCCTCCAGACATGAAAAAACCCGGCCGAAGCCGGGCTGTGAACCTTCCATCCATTATCCGTCGCTGGCTTTTGCTTTGTCGGTGTTAACTGAATCTTCAACTGCATAAGTGCCCGACCGGGTGCTTTCCGCGGGGGTGTGGGCCTGGGCGGTGAAGGCGGCCGAGCCGGTTTTGTCGTAACCGTCGGCGGCGTAGGTGTTGGCTGCCAGAACGGCAAGGATCAGGGAGAGGAACAGTTTGGTTTTCATGGGGCACTCCAGGTGCTTATAAATCAGACACCTGGAGGGTCCATGGAGGGCATTAACCGACGATTAATCCGGCTTCGCGCTTGTGTGACAGTTTGTTTACATCAGGATCAGTCCGTCTCGATCCGCGAATGCTTGCGGGTGTCTTTCATGGTGATGTAGACCAGCAGCGACACGGCAATGCACGCAGTGACATACCAGTAGTAGCCGGTTTCCATACCGATGCTCTTGAACCACAGCGCGATGTATTCAGCGGTGCCGCCGAAGATCGACACGGTCAGTGCGTACGGCAAACCAACGCCCAGCGCACGGATTTCCGTCGGGAACAGTTCGGCTTTGACCACCGCGTTGATCGAGGTGTAGCCGCTGACGATGATCAGTGCCGCCATGATCAGGAAGAACGCGCCCCACCAGGTGGTGATGGTATGAAGGGTGGTGAGGATCGGCACGGTGAACAGCGTCCCCAGGATGCCGAAGGCAATCAGGATTGGCCGACGACCGATTTTATCCGACAGCCCGCCAACGAGCGGTTGCAGGCACATGAACAGGAACAGCGTGGCAGCCGAGATGGTGGTGGAGTCGGAGATGCTCATGCCGACCGTGTTCACCAGGTATTTCTGCATGTAGGTGGTGTAGGTGTAGAACGCCAGGGTGCCGCCCATGGTCAGGCCGACCACGGTCATCAGTTCCTTCGGATGGCGCATCAAGGTGCGCATGGCGCTTTCCTTGGCCTTCTCTTTCTTGGTGAACGACTCGGTTTCTTCCATGCCGCGACGCAGGTACAGCGCAACGACGGCACACAGCGCGCCGATGGCGAACGGAATGCGCCAGCCCCAGGCGTACAACTCTTCGGTGGTGAGGGTGTTTTGCAGCACGATCAGCACGCCCAGCGCGATGAGCTGACCCGAGATCAGGGTCACGTACTGGAAGCTGGAGAAGAAGCCGCGACGTTCCTTGGTGGCCATTTCGCTGAGGTAAGTCGCCGAGGTGCCGTACTCGCCACCGACCGACAGGCCCTGCAGCAAGCGGGCAAACACCAGCAGGATCGGCGCGCCGATGCCGATGGTTTCATAGCCGGGGCTCAGGGCGATCAGCAGCGAGCCGAAGCACATCAGGTAGACCGACGCCATCAACGCGGCTTTGCGCCCGACTTTGTCGGCATACAGGCCCATCAGCCAGCCGCCGATCGGGCGCATCAGGAAGCCCACGGCGAAGATGGCGGCCGTGTTCAGAAGCTGGGCGGTGGTGTCGCCTTTGGGGAAAAAGGCCTTGGCGAAGTACAGGGAGAAGGCAGCGTAGACATACCAGTCATACCACTCGACCATGTTGCCCACAGAGCCGCTGAAGATCGACTTGATGCGGCTGGCGGTGGTTCTTGCTTTGACCGGCGCGGCAACCGACCCAAGGGGCAGGGTATTGGAGTTATCCATTGAAGGATCCTTCGTTTAATTGTTTTTGTGGAGCGCGATTAAACGCGGCCTGCAGGGGCTATAGCAGGAGCTGTGCCAATTGGGGGAGGGCCGGTTTAGAGGGGTTTGCAGGACTATATGAGCGGAAATCCGCTCATCGCAGAGAGGGTGTGAGCGGAAAATTGCTTATCAGGGGGGCGGGATTTATTCTGCCTGTACCGGACTCTTCGCGGGCAAGCCCGCTCCCACAGGGATTGTTGTCGACCACAAATTTTGTGTTCACAAACAATACCTGTGGGAGCTGGCTTGCCAGCGAAAGGGCCGGTACAGGCGCCACAAAACTCAGCTGTCGGGCACAAACATCTCGCGGGTCAAACCATGCCGCTGCATCTTTTCATTGAAGGTTCGGCGCGGCAGTTGCAGTTCTTCGAGCACCGCTTTCACATCACCTTTGTGCCGGGTCAATGCCGCGCGCAGGCAGTGCGCCTCAAACGCTTCCTGCTGCGCCGCCAGCGATTGCCCGGGCTCGACGCCCGGTGGTTCCGGCTCGTCCAGTCCCAGCACCTGCCGCTCGGCGACATTCGCCAGTTCACGCACGTTGCCCGGCCAGTCGTGGCTCAGCAGATGGCTCAACTGCGGCCCGCTCAACGGGGGGAAGGTGCGCCCCAGGCGCTCGGCGGCGCTGTGCGCAAACGACTCGAACAACAGTGGAATGTCTTCGCGCCGATCGCGCAACGGTGGCAAGCGCAATTCGGCCACGTTCAGGCGATAGGCCAGATCCTCACGAAAACGTCCGGCCCGCGCTTCGTCCAGCAAGTCGGGTTTGGTCGCGGCAATGATCCGCAAATCCACGCGGATGCTCTGGTTGGAGCCCAGTCGCTCGAGCTTCTGCTCCTGCAACACCCGCAGCAATTTCACCTGCTGGGCCAGGGGCATGCTTTCGATTTCATCGAGAAACAGCGTGCCGCCATCGGCGTATTCGAGTTTGCCGATGCGCTTGCCCTGAGCGCCGGTGAACGCGCCGCTTTCATGACCGAACAGCTCGGCCTCGAACAACTGTTCGGGAATCGCCGCGCAGTTCAACGCCACAAAGGGCTTGGCTGCTCGTGGTCCGAAATCATGCAGGCAACGGGCAACCAGCTCCTTGCCACTGCCGGTTTCACCGCGGATCAGCACGTTGACCGGCAGCGCCGCCAGGTCCAGCACCTGTCGACGCAAGGTCTGCAGGCTCCGGGATACACCCAGCAACGTGGCATCGAGTCTGGCGCGATTGTCTGCCTGCGCGTGCAGGGCCCGGTTTTCCAGGACCAGCCGGCGCTTGTCCAGCGCGCGCCGCAGGCTGCCCAGCAGGGTCTCGGGGCTGAAGGGCTTTTCGAGGAAATCGTAGGCGCCATCGCGCATCGCTTCGACCGCCATCGGCACATCGCCGTGGCCGGTCAGCAGGATCACCGGCAGATCGGCATCCCGGCGCTGCACTTCGGCCAGCAGTTCCAGGCCGGTCATGCCGGGCATGCGCACGTCGCTGAGGATCACCCCGGGGAAATGTTCCGGCAACTGCGCCAGGCATTCATCGGCACGGCTGAACAGCTGCACCTCGAAACCCGACAGACTCAGCCATTGTTCGACGGCGTCGCGGATGCTGCTTTCATCGTCGACCACTATCACTGAATTCAGCATGCGCCATTGGCCTCTGGATCGATCGGCAAGGTGAGGGTGAATACCGCGCCGTTGACGTGATTATCGGCACTCAGGCGTCCACCCGATTCGTGCACGATGGCGAAGGATACCGCCAGACCGATGCCCAGGCCATCGCCCACCGGTTTGGTGGTGAAGAACGGATCGAACACCTTCGCCAGATTTTCCTCGGCGATGCCAGTGCCATTGTCGATCACGCTCAGACGCCACTGTTGTTCGTCTGCTTCGAGGCGGATTTCCAGGCGTTTGCAGGGTTTGTCCCGCATCGCGTCGAGGGCGTTGCGCAGCAGATTGATCAGCACCTGTTCCAGGCGGATCGCATCACCGCGTACCCAGGCCGGACGTGTCAGGTGCAGCACGGTGCTGACCTGCTCATCGCGCAGCCGGGTATCGAGCAGCTCAAGGGATTGGTCCACCACCGCCGCCAGGTCGAGGCGTTCGCGCAAGCCACTTGGGCTTTTGCGGGCGAAGGTTTTCAAATGACCGGTGAGGGCGGCCATGCGCGTCAGCATGTCATCCACCGGTTTGAGCGCCTTGTAAGCGTCGTCGACCCGGCCGTGATCGAGCAACAGTCGCAGCGTGGCAAGCTGCATGCGTTGCGCGGTCAGCGGTTGGTTGATTTCGTGGGCCAATGCGGCGGACATCTGGCCGAGGGCGGCGAGTTTGGCCGATTGCACCAGGCCGTCCTGGGCGGTGCGCAGGTCGCGGGTGCGTTCTTCGACTAATTGTTCGAGCTCTTCGCGGCTGCGCTGGCGCATTTTTGCCAGACGCCAGCGCTGGTTGAGGAACAGCAGCAGGAACACCAGTGCCAGCCACGAACCGGCAGCGGCGAGCGCGGCGTTGCGAATGTCTTCGAACGCGACTTGCGGGCGGCGCAACAGATGCAAGGTCCAGCCTTCGGCCGTCAGCGGCAGGGATTCCCACAGATAGTCGGCGTTGCCCTCCGGACCCTCGACTCGGGCGAGGTCACTGTTGTCATCGAAGCGGTGCAGCGATTCAAACTTCAACGGGGTCAGCGGCTGCTTGTCGTATTGGCGGGTGGCTTTCAACTCGGCGTGATCGCTATCGCTCAACGGTTGCAACAGGCGATAGCGCCAGCCCGGCTGATTGGCGATGAAAATGATTCCGCGGGCGTCACTGACCAGCAGCGTGTCGCTGCCCTGACGCCATTCGCGTTCCAGCTCCGGAAATTCAAGCTTCACCACCATCGCGCCGAGAAACCGGCCATCGTCATCGGTGACCGCACTGGACAGGAAGTAACCTGGAATGCCGCTGGTCACCCCCACCGCATAAAAGCGCCCGGTGCCCTGGGTGCGGGTCTGGCTGAAATAGGGGCGAAAACTGTAGTTGTGGCCGACGTAACTGCTGGGCAAGCGCCAATTGCTCGCGGCGATGGCAAGGCCGGTGTGATCGAGCAGTTCCAGGGTCGAGGATTGGGCTGCGCCGTTGATCTGTTCCAGTTTGCGATTCAACGCATCCTGCTGCTCAGGGCTCAGCGGGCCCTTGAGCGCCGAACGCAGTTCCGGGTCCAGGGCGAGCACGACGGGCAGGGCGCGGTAGCGTTCGATCAGGGTGTGCAGCGATGTGGCATAGAGACCCAATTGCTGGTTCGCGCGGGCAGCGTCTTCCACCAGGGCCTGGCGTTCGGCGTGACGTATGGCCAGGGTGGCTGCGAGGACTGCGCCAGCCAGGATTAAAAAGACGTACAGCGTCAGGCGCAGGGGGCGGGAAGACTCGAACATGCGGGGCATTACACAATGTATACGGAGGGCGCGCACCATAACATGAGCACCGTGCCTCCTGTAGGAGCTTGCTCGCGAAGTACTTGAGTGCGACGCGTCAAATCAGAATAAACACGTAGTCGTTCACGTCCTTCGCGAGCAAGCTTCGCTCCTACAGGGTGATGCGTGGCAAAAAAAAAGGCGACAGGAGCCTGCTCCTGTCGCCTTTTCTTTGTCAGTCGAAGCGCTTACTGCACTTCTACTGCCAGGCTTTCACTGATCTTTTTCTGCCAGATGGCAGGACCGGTGATGTGCACCGATTCACCCTTGCTATCCACCGCAACGGTTACCGGCATGTCTTTCACGTCGAACTCGTAGATCGCTTCCATACCCAGTTCGGCGAAAGCCACCACGCGGGATTTCTTGATGGCTTGCGCCACCAGGTAAGCCGCGCCGCCGACCGCCATCAGGTAGACGGCTTTGTGGTCCTTGATCGCTTCGATCGCGGTCGGGCCGCGTTCGGATTTGCCGATCATGCCCAGCAGGCCGGTTTGCTCGAGGATCTGACGGGTGAACTTGTCCATCCGCGTCGCGGTGGTCGGACCGGCAGGGCCCACTACTTCTTCGCGCACCGGATCAACCGGGCCGACGTAGTAGATGAAGCGACCCTTGAGGTCCACCGGCAGGGTTTCACCCTTGTTCAGCATCTCGACCATGCGCTTGTGCGCAGCGTCGCGACCGGTGAGCATCTTGCCGTTGAGCAGGACGGTTTCGCCCGGCTTCCAGCTCTGCACGTCTTCCGGGGTCAGGGTATCGAGGTTGACGCGACGGGCCGACGGGCCTGCTTCCCAGACGATTTCCGGGTAGGCGTCCAGCGGTGGCGCTTCCAGGGAGGCCGGACCGGAGCCATCCAGCACGAAGTGCGCGTGACGGGTGGCGGCGCAGTTCGGGATCATGCACACCGGCAACGAAGCTGCGTGTGTCGGGTAATCCATGATTTTCACGTCGAGCACGGTGGTCAGGCCACCCAGGCCCTGGGCGCCGATGCCCAGTTGGTTGACCTTCTCGAACAGCTCCAGGCGCATCTCTTCGATACGGTTGGACGGGCCGCGCTTCTTCAGCTCATGAATGTCGATGGATTCCATCAACACTTCCTTGGCCATCACTGCGGCTTTCTCGGCGGTGCCGCCGATGCCGATGCCGAGCATGCCCGGTGGGCACCAGCCGGCGCCCATTTCCGGGACGGTCTTCAGCACCCAGTCGACAATCGAGTCGGACGGGTTGAGCATGGCCATTTTCGACTTGTTCTCGGAACCGCCGCCCTTGGCCGCCACGTCCACTTCCACGGTATTGCCCGGAACGATGGAGTAGTGGATAACGGCCGGGGTGTTGTCCTTGGTGTTCTTGCGAGCGCCCGCCGGGTCGGCGAGGATCGAAGCGCGCAGGACGTTTTCCGGCAGGTTGTAAGCCCGGCGCACGCCTTCGTTGATCATGTCGTCCAGGCCCATGGTGGCGCCATCCCAACGCACGTCCATGCCCACGCGGACGAAGACGGTGACGATGCCGGTGTCCTGGCAGATCGGGCGGTGGCCGGTGGCACACATGCGCGAGTTGATCAGGATTTGCGCCATGGAGTCACGGGCCGCTGGCGATTCTTCGCGCAGGTAGGCTTCGTGCATCGCCTGGATGAAGTCGACGGGGTGGTAATAGGAAATGAACTGCAGGGCGTCGGCAACGCTCTGAATCAGGTCGTCTTGCTTGATCACGGTCATGAGTCGCGCTCCTCTAAAAGACGGGAACATTCAATAAGGTGCTTGCAGCTTGGGTGCATCGGTCGGTTGCAAGCACCTTTCAAGGCACGCCGGGCAAGCTGGCGCGACGCTAAAAAGGCGCGGCAGTATACCGCGCCTCGATGCCCTGCACACGCCTGCTCGGTCAAACGTTGGTCGCATAGGTACACTACAGCGGGGTAAGGGATGTGTTATTGATGCCGACGGCATAGGAGAATGTGGATGCCTGAATTACGAGTCGGCGCGCGCCAATGGTCGGTTGCGGCCGGTAGCAATCTGCTCGATGCCTTGAATCGCAACGGTGTGGCAGTGCCCTACAGCTGCCGCGCCGGTAGCTGTCATGCCTGCCTGGTGCAGTGTGTACAAGGGCTGCCGAGCGATAGCCGTCCCGACGCCTTGACCGCGGACCAGCGTCAGCAAGGCTGGCGCCTGGCGTGCCAGTGTCAGGTGGTCGAGGACTTGCAGGTACACACCTTCGACCCGCAGCAGGACGGACGACCGGCCCAGGTGGCCGCCGTTGATTGGTTGAGCAACAGTGTATTGCGTTTGCGCCTGACCCCCGAACGTCCTTTGCGCTACAGCGCCGGGCAGCATCTGGTGTTGTGGGCGGGCAACGTCGCGCGGCCCTATTCCCTCGCCAGCCTGCCGGAAGAGGACCGCTTCCTGGAGTTTCACCTCGACTGTCGCCAGCCTGGGGAATTCAGCGATGCGGCCCGTCTATTGAAGATCGGCGATGGGATCCGTCTCGGCGAGTTGCGCGGCGGGGCCTTGCATTACGATGTGGACTGGAACACCCGGCCGTTGTGGCTGATGGCCGCCGGTACCGGGCTGGGTCCGTTGTTCGGCATCTTGCGTGAAGCGTTGCGTCAGGACCACCAGGGCGCGATCCGTGTCATTCACCTGGCCCATGATGCCGATGAGCATTATCTGGCCAAACCCCTGCAAGCCATGGCCGCCAATCGCGCGAACCTCAGCGTCGAACTGTGGACCCCTGCCGAGTTGCCCGCGGCTTTGGCGCAACTGAGGCTTGTTTCCCGGCAAACCCAGGCTTTACTCTGCGGGGCCCCCGACAGTGTCGACGCCTTTGCCAGGCGCCTGTACCTGGCGGGACTGCCGCGCAATCAACTGCTGGCCGATGTTTTTCTGCCGCGCGGTTGAGCGCTGATTTTTTCGGACGCGAGACCTCCATGACCAATGCCATCCAACTTGAGCGCGAACGCGGCCTGCTGACCCTGCGTCTGAACCGCCCCGACAAGAAAAACGCCCTGACCCGCGCCATGTACAGCCACCTGGCCGAAGCGCTGGAACAGGCCGACAGGGACCCGGAAATCAACGCCGTGCTGATCACCGGGTCTGCCGAGTGTTTCACCGCCGGCAACGACATCGCCGATTTCCTGATGCAACCGCCGACCAGTCTCGACAGCCCGGTGTTTCATTTCATGCTCAGCCTGCTCGAATGCCGCAAACCGGTGATTGCCGCCGTGGCCGGTGCTGCGGTGGGCATTGGCACGACCATGCTGCTGCATTGCGATTTGGTGTACATCAGCGCGGATGCGCGCTTGCGCATGCCGTTCGTCAACCTCGGTTTGTGCCCGGAATTCGGTTCCAGCCTGATCCTGCCGCGGTTGCTGGGGCAGGCCAAAGCCGCGCAATTGTTGCTGCTGGGCGAAGGTTTCAGTGGTGAGCAAGCGGCCGCATGGGGCATTGCGACCGAAGCGCTGGACAGTGGTGAAGCGGCGTTGGCCAAGGCGCGGGAGATGGCGTTGCGGTTTGAAAAGTTGCCACCGGAAGCGGTACGGATCAGCAAGCAATTGATGAAAGCCCCGGACCGGGAGCAATTGCGCAAGGCCATAGAAGAAGAGGGCACATTGTTCACTCAGCGTTTGCGTTCGCCGGAAGCGATTGCGGCGTTGTCGGGGTTTATCAACCGGCATTGAATCTTCGCTGAATCGTCCGGCCTCATCGCTGGCAAGCCAGCTCCTACAGGGGATCTGTGAACGACTCCGACCAATTTAGGAGCTGGCTTGTCGGATCGCCGCACCGCAGCGAAGGCGTCCGCCCAGCCAATACATCTACCGGACCAGAAACCAAAAAGCCCCGCCATTCACATGGCAGGGCTTTTGTTTTTCAACAGCCGATCACTCAGACCTGCGGGTCGCCCACGTGCAGAATCTTCATGCCGTTGGTGCCGCCGGTGGTGTGGTAGCTGTCGCCCTTGGTCAGGATGACCCAGTCGCCTTTCTCCACGACGCCGCGCTTGACCAGCTCGTCGATCGCCTTCTGGCTGACTTCGTGTGGCTCCAGCGAGGCCGGGTCGAACGGAACGGTGTACACGCCACGGAACATCGCTGCGCGCGCCTGGGTTTCACGGTGCGGCGAAAACGCATAGATCGGCACCGAAGAACGGATGCGCGACATGATCAGCGGGGTATAGCCGCTTTCGGTCAATGCGATGATCGCTTTCACGCCAGGGAAGTGGTTGGCGGTGTACATGGTTGCCAGCGCAATGCTCTCGTCGCAGCGGGTGAATTCCTTGCCGATGCGGTGGCTGGAGGTCTTGCCGGTCGGGTGCTTTTCAGCGCCGATGCAGATGCGGGCCATGGCCTGCACAGCTTCCAGCGGATACAGACCGGCGGCACTTTCGGCCGACAGCATCACGGCGTCGGTGTAGTCGAGCACGGCGTTGGCCACATCGGACACTTCGGCGCGGGTCGGCATCGGGTTCTGGATCATCGACTCCATCATCTGGGTCGCCACGATCACGGCCTTGTTGTGGCGGCGCGCGTGCAGAATGATCTTCTTCTGAATGCCCACCAGCTCGGCGTCGCCGATTTCCACACCCAGGTCACCCCGGGCAACCATGACCGCATCGGAAGCCTGGATCAGGCCGTCGAGGGTTTCGTCATCGGCCACGGCTTCGGCGCGTTCGATCTTCGCCACCAGCCAGGCAGTGCCGCCGGCTTCGTCGCGCAGTTGACGGGCGTATTCCATGTCGGCGGCGTCACGGGGGAAGGACACGGCGAGGTAGTCCACCTGCATTTCTGCGGCGAGCTTGATGTCGGCCTTGTCTTTTTCGGTCAGCGCCGGTGCCGTCAGGCCACCGCCGCGACGGTTGATGCCTTTGTGGTCCGACAGCGGGCCACCGATCAGTACTGAGCAGTGCAATTCGGTTGCCGTGGCGGTGTCGACGCGCATGACCACGCGACCGTCATCGAGCAGCAGCTCGTCGCCCACACCGCAATCCTTGACCAGGTCCGGGTAGTCGATGCCGACCACGGTCTGGGTGCCTTCGGTCAGGGGATGGCTGGTGGAGAAGGTGAACTGATCACCGATCTTCAGCTCGATCTTCTTGTTGGTGAATTTGGCGATACGGATTTTCGGGCCTTGCAAGTCACCCAGCAGGGCGACGAAACGGCCGTGCTTGGCTGCCAGGTCACGCACCAGCTTCGCGCGAGCCTTGTGCTCGTCGGGGGTGCCGTGGGAGAAGTTCAGACGGGCGACGTCCAGGCCAGCCAGAATCAGCTGTTCGAGAACTTCCGGCGAGTTACTGGCCGGGCCAAGGGTAGCGACGATTTTGGTACGACGGACGGACATGCAAAGACTCCTGAGTTCAAGCGCTGAGTGAGGCTACTATGCTCTGCAGGTGTAGTCATTGTTCGTGTGCACTACTTTTTGTGAAGAACTTTGTGATTCGCTTGTTTCTTTAAATCGAACATTCCTGAAGATTTCCGTCAGCGGGTCGATACAGGGCTCAAGACAGGAGACTCCTCATGCGATTCGTGCTCATGGCCGCCCTTGCCCTCAGTGTCACGGGCTGCACCCGTTGGTCGATGAACCATCATTTGAATAACGCCTACAGCGCCTATGATCGCGGCAATTGCGAGCAGGTGATGCTCGAACTGTCCAAAGTCGAACGCGCAAGCAGGGCGCGGCCCTATGTGTGGCCGGAAGTGTCGATGATGCGCGGTTTGTGTCTTGAACGTCAGAAACTGTTCGTTGATGCCGCTCAGACTTATCAGTTCATCATCGCGTCGTACCCGCAGAGTGAATACGCCTTTCGCGCGAGCGCCCGGCTGGAAACCTTGCAATCGCTGGGTCATTATCCGCTGCGCAGTGCCGAGGTCGTTCGCCCGACCCGGTTCTGATGGCGGTCGCTATATTGAAGACTGGATCAGCGGCGGTGGTGAGCTATAGTCGAATGGATCGGTTTTAGAGCCGTGCCTCTAAACCGGGGAAACACCTGTGATCGGCAGGAGTAAGCGGCAGCGGTTCAAAGACTGTCGCACCAGGATCAGGGAGAGCGTGTCTTTCTTTATAGTGGGAGGCCCGTTCCGAAGCATTAGTGCGGCTCTGCTTAAGGGCCTTGCGTAGCGAATTCAACATGTTCACCGTCCGCCGTATCGAGCGGCATCAACTGCCGTATTTTCTTCGAGTGTTCAACAGCGTTACCGACAAACCCATTGGCTTTCTGGGTAACGTCTCCGAAGACGGGCTGATGCTCATCAGCCAGTTGCCGATGATGATCGGTGCCGATTTCGATTTGCGCCTGAAAATCCCTATGGCCGGTGGCTGCCACCAGGTGATCGACCTCAATGCCTGCTGCCTGTGGTGCCATGAAGACACCACCCCCCACCATTACGACGCCGGGTTTTGCCTGCAACGGGCACCGCCGGAGTATGGGCAATTGGTCGATGCGTTGAAGCAATACTTCAGTTTTCAACCGTTGCCGGCTTCGGCCTGAAGTCTGCGGCGCCCAGGCGATCATTTTCGCGAGCAAGCTCGCTCCCACAGTAGATTGGTGGTGATCACAAATGGTGTGTTCACAGCAAATCCACTGTGGGAGCGAGCTTGCTCGCGAAAGCGTCTGATCAAGCAACTGATAATTAAAGGCTGTACGCGGGTGCTGCGCATCCAGCCACTAAAACACCCCGGCCTTCTTCCATTCCAGATAGCGCGTCACCAATGCGGCACCTAACCCGACAGCAGTCGTATCCACCACCGGCACCCCATGGGCGTTCAATCGCTCATGAAGTTCGGCCCGGGCATTGAGGAAGTCCACGGTGCCGCAATAGTTCAGCGCCTCGGCAAAGGTCTGCACCGGTGCCTGACGCAAGCGGTCGAGCACGTCTTCGCGCAGGCTGGCGACCAACACCCGATGTGACTTGCCCAGGCGTTTGACGGCGGTGAGCAGTTCTTCGTCGTCTTCGTCCCGCAGATTGGTGACCACGACCACCAGTGCCCGGCGTTTCTGTCGAGCCAAGAGCTCGGTTGCAGCGCCCTGGTAGTCGGCACTGCGTTGGCCGCTGTCGAGGTCATAGACCTGGTTGAGCAGTCGGTTGAGTTGCCCGGCGCCTTTGACCGGGGCGAGGTAGCGCGGCTGCTCGTGCGCAAAGGTGCAAAGGCCTACGGCATCCCCCTGGCGCAGGGCGACATAGCTCAGCAACAGGCAGGCATTGAGCGCATGGTCGAAGTGCGACAGTTCATCGTCCTGACTGCGCATGCGCCGGCCGCAATCGAGCATGAAAACGATCTGCTGGTCTCGCTCGTCCTGATACTCCCGCGCAATCGGCGTGCGCTGGCGGGCGGTGGCTTTCCAGTCGATCTGGCGCAGGCTGTCGCCTTCGCGAAATTCTCGTAGCTGATGAAACTCCAGGCCCAGGCCGCGTCGCTGGCGCTGGCGTACGCCGAGTTGGCTGAGCCAGTTGTCCACCGCCAGCAGCTGGCCGCCGTAGAGGCGGGCGAAGTCGGGGTAGACGCGGGTCGCGTCGGTCACGCTTAGCAGGCGTTTGTCGGACCACAGGCCAAAGGGGCTGGGGAGGTTGATTTCGCAGCGTTCGAAACTGAAGTGGCCGCGCTTGAGCGGGCGCAGGCGGTAGCCGATCTGGCTGCGCAGGCCGGGTTGCAGTTCGACCGACAGGGGCAGGTTGTCGAAGCTCAGGCCGTGGGGGACGTGATCGAACAGCTGAATGGTCAGGGGTTGGGCAAAGTCATGCTCGACCTCCAATCGCACATCGCCCCAACGGCCCAGCGCCAGGCTGCCGGGCATTTGTCGTTGCAGGCGGGGCGAGGGCAGGCGTTTGAGACGAATGGCGTCGATTATCGCCAGGACCGGCAGTGCCAGGAGTAAACCCCAGGTGATCGACGGCAGACTCGCTGGCATCGCGATGCCCAGCGCCCGCAAAGAGCCCAGGACGATGCCGATGGCCAGCAGGATCGCGAGCCAGATCAACAGCAGGCGCGAGGGTTTCACAACCGCGGCGCCGGCACTTGATCGAGCAGTTGGCGCAGCACGTGATCGACCTCGAGCCCTTCGATGTCCAGCTCCGGCGCCAGGCGTACGCGATGACGCAACACCGCCAGGGCACACCCTTTGATGTCATCCGGAATCACGAACGCGCCACCGCGCAACAGCGCCCGCGCCCGGGCGCAACGCACCAGCGCGATCGAGGCCCGGGGCCCGGCGCCGAGGGTCAGCCCGGGCCAGTTGCGAGTGGTGCGGGCCAGGCGCACGGCATAGTCGAGGACCTGATTGTCCAGCGGCAAATCGCTGGCGATGCGTTGCAAGGCCAGCACGTCCTTGGCCTGCAACACCGTGCGCAGCGGTTGCACGTCGAGCATGTCGGCCCGGGTCGAGCGAGTGACCTGGCGGACCATGTCCAGCTCCTGGTCGTCGTCGGGGTAATCCATGCGGACCTTGAGCATGAAGCGATCCAGTTCGGCTTCCGGCAGCGGGTAGGTGCCTTCCTGTTCGATGGGGTTTTGCGTGGCAAGCACCATGAATGGCTGCGCGATGGGCAGGGCGCGGCCTTCGAGGGTCACTTGCCGTTCCTGCATGGCTTCGAGCAGCGCCGCCTGGGTTTTCGCCGGGGCGCGGTTGATTTCGTCGGCGAGCAACAGGTTGGTGAACAACGGCCCCTTGCGCAGCTTGAATTGCTCGGTCTGCAAGTCGTACACCGCGTGCCCGGTGACATCGCTGGGCATCAGGTCCGGGGTGAACTGGATGCGCGCGAACTCGCCGCCGAAGCAGCGCGCCAGCGCCCGCACCAGCAAGGTCTTGCCCAGCCCCGGCACGCCTTCGAGCAGCACATGGCCACCGGCGATCAGGGCCGTGAGCACGTCGTCGATCACCGCGTCCTGGCCGATGACCGCCTTCTGCAATTCGCTACGCACCGCCTGGGCCAACCGACTGGCGCGCTGGCGTTGCTGGTCGGCGTGGCTGGCGGCGTCGGGCTCGATCTGTTCACTCATAAGGTGTTCCTCAAGATTTGCAGGTGGGCGACCTGACGGCTGAATTCACCGCTGGAAAGCCGTTGCTTCGGTCGCGGGCTCATGACCTGGCTGATAGCGCGTGTGGATTGGCCGGTCAGGCGTGCGAGCACCTGCCATTGTTCGGCGATGCCGAGTTGTTCAAAGCCGGGATGACGGCGCCGCACGCGGCGCAGTATGTCCAGTTGCAAGACGTGCAGCAGGTGGTCCCGACCCTTGCGCCGAAACAGGAAATCGGCACTGGCGCGCAGGTGTTCCTGGAGTTGCCGACGGGCTCGCGGCACCGGTTCCAGCGCCGGGCCATGGCGCACGCCAACCTGCCAGAACCAGGCACCGATCAGGGCGATCAGCGCTACCAGCGCCTGGGGGAAATAGCGCAGCAGCAAGGTCAGCAGGTTGTCGTGATCGGTGTTGAACAACAGGGTCACGTGGGTATCCGCAGTCAGGTACCAGAGCAGCCAGGCGTTGTCGTACTGGTCGATGGCCGGGGTTTTCCACAGGTCGGCGTCGGTGACCACGATGATCGAACCGAGCCCGTGATTGAGCTGCATCATGTGGGTGGCCTTGGCGCTGTTGGCCCAGGCCTGGGCGAGGTTATTCGGGTCTTCCAGATGGAAAGCGGTGTCGAAGCCGGCGTAGGCTGGCGCGTCTTCGTCTTCCAGGTACAGCTTGGTCAACCTGGGGTAGGAGTCGGCCCTGCTGTCGGGTGGCGGGCCCTTGAGATTTTTGCTCAGCAACTGATGCAGCTGGACCCGGTCGAGCAGCAGGTCACTGCTCTGACCTAGTTTTTCATCCCACAGCGACTGGGCCACGAACAACAGGCGCCCGCCGGCCCGGGTCCAGTTCATCACTTGATCGATCTGGCGTGGTGTCATGTCGGACCGGTCACCGAGCAATAACAGGCTGTGCTGGCGCGGCTCGATCGACGGCAAGACGTCCAGACCGTTGGCATGCCTGACGGTCAGGCCCTGTTTGCGCAGGAAATGCTCGGCGGCCAGATAAGGATTGGCCTGGACCTCGGGCGCGGGGCCGTGGTCGATCACTTGCTGATAGGGCGTCGCCTTCAGGTACAGATAAATACTCAGCGCGCCCAGTAGCACCGCGCACAAGACACTGGCCGCAAGCCAGTACCGTCGGTTCAATGGACCGCTCCCTGGTCGAACAAGGCACGCCAGCCGTCACAGAGTTCCTGTTGCGCGGGCGCGGGGGGCAGGCGATGTCCGTAGGCCATGTTTTGCCAGTGTCCGGTCAGCTTTTTACTGAAGGCCAGCAACTCGGGCCGTTGCAATCGTTCGACGCGTTCCAGTACCTGACCTTCGGTGTCCGCGGGTTTCAATGCCATGTTGAAGTCATGCAGCAAGTGGCTGAGCAGGGCGCGATAGAGCAAGCCTAGGGCTTCGCGAGGATGGGTCTGCCAGAGGCGTTCGGCGCTGGCGGCGATGTCGGCGGGCAGGGTTTCGCAGTCGAGGTCCAGGCCGAACGCCTGCCGTGGTAACGGTCGCGGGACTTTACTGTTCAACCGCGGGCGACGACTGACGAAGGCCTGCAGCCAGTCCCGGTAATGCCAGATCAAAAAACCGATGGCGCCGATCACTATCCCCCACAACACCCCCTCGATCAGCCAGGTCGACAGGTTGAGCAACGCCATCAGCCATTCAGGTGTTCGGTCACTGCGCGGGTCGACGGCACTCGGCGTGTCTTCGCCAAAACGATAGCGCGTGACCGTTTCCCTGTTCTTGAATGGAGGCTGGTCGAGGATCGCCTTGATGCTGTCCCGGGACGCCTGGCTGGTCAGGGACTGATCCAGCAGACGCGGGCTTTCGGGTGAGGCCATCGGCTCCGCAGCCCAGGCAGTTTGTGCGGTGGGTGCCAGCAGGAACGCCGCCAATATCAGCGTGACCGCGGCGCTGCCCAGGCGTTGGCGCAGGCGGCGGAACGCCAGCTCGATATCCCAGGCCTCCAGCACGGTGCGCCGGTTCAGGTAAAGGCTGAAACCGCAAGCCACATAGACCGGTTCCCAGATCACCAGCACCAGTGCATAAAACAGGTTGGTCAGGTGTTCCAGCCAGCGCCAGTCCTGTGTGGCAGCGGTGATCAGTGTCTGCCAGCTCCAGTCGAGTTCTACCTGTTGCGGCAGGAACAGGTAGAACAGCACCATCAGGCCGATCCACAGGGCGACCTCCAGATGCACGCCAATGATCGTCAGCCATTTCGCGGCGCCGGCGTTACGCTGCAACAGCACCTGCAAACGCTGCTCCCGCGCGTCGCCCTCGAGGCCTTCAAGTTGCATGACCGGCATCAGGAAGCTGCGGCTCAGGCTCAGGCGTCGCCAGGTCAGGCTGGCCAGCAGTTGCGGCTTGAGCAAGCGCGGCCATTGGCGCAACGCCTGTTGCAAAGTCGGTGTTTCGCCGAACATGGCTTTGGACAGAATGAACAGCGGCAGGCGTTCGAACGCCGGCTTCAGCCACCAGAAAATAAACACGGCGAGGGAGGGTGAATCCCATAGCAGCAGGCTGAGCAGGGCGAAGACCGGCAGGGTCACGATGGCCCAACTGGTCATCAGCAGGCGTCGGTGGCGCTGACTCAGCAGAACGCCCATGTCCATGGCTTCCCAACCGAGGCGCGGGCGAATCGCCACACAGGCGTCACTCAGGCGCATGGCGGGTCCGTCCGGCAAACAGCAGGTACACCGCCACCAGTAACCAGAGCGCTGCGCCGACCAGGTATTTGGTCATCGGCGCGACCCCGGTCATTGACGACCAATAGGCTTCGATAAACGCTGCAATCAGCAGAAACACCATCACTCCACAAATCAGCAGCACACTTTTACGCGCCGCCAATCGCAAGGCCTCGGCGCGCCGCAGGCGCCCCGGCGCGATCAATGCCCAGCCCAGTTGCAGGCCGGCGGCACCCGCCAGGGCAATGGCACTGAGTTCGAAGGCACCATGGCCGATCACGAACGACCAGAAGGTCTGGCCGTAGCCGATTTGCGTCAGGTGTCCGGCCACCGCGCCAATCATCAAGCCGTTGTAGAACAGGTAAAACGCACTGCCCAGGCCAAACAGCAGGCCGCTGGCGAAGGTCTGAAAGGCAATGCCGATGTTGTGCATGATGTAGTAGCCGAACATGACCCAGTCTTCACTGGCCGCCCGTTCCGCCGAGCGCCCCAGGTGACCGGCGTTGGGGTCGTACATGCTCTGCATTTCGCTGACCTGCTCGGCCGGGATCAGGTTGTAGACCAGGTCCGGAAACAGCATCACCAGCAGGGCGATGCCGATCAGGCTGCCAAAAAACATCAGGCCGGCCGCGAGCACGAAGCGCCACTGTTCTCGCACCAGTCGGGGGAAGTCCGCGAGGATGAAACTCAATGCCCCGGCACCCGGTCGGCTGCGATGCCGATAAAGCTGTTGGTGCCCGCGCAGGACATGTTGCTGTAATGAGTCGATCAGGAAGCTGCTGTAACCGCGCTCCCGGGCCAAGGCCAGGTGATGACAAAGACGTCGATAATCACCGGGGAAACTGGCGGCACGCGAGGCTTCTCTGTTTCGTTCCAGTCTTTCAAGCAGGAGGGAAAACTGCGCCCATTCGGCCTTGTGGCGACTCTCGAAAAGACTTTGCTTCATGCGGGGCCCAATAAGCCGCGGGCAATCCCGTTGAGCTCGGCGACCGCCTGAGGCGCTGAAAGCTGCAAGGGTTGCGCGAGAATGGCCGCCAGTTCAGCCACCCGCGCCTCGGAGAGTTCACCCTGGCGTTCGGCAAACCCGAGGATGGCGCGTTGCTCGGCCAGCGCCAGGGCAAAAGCCGGGCGCCGCGGCTCGGCGGCGGGTAACTGGGGGCGGGAGAGCGGTTGTTCGCGGTAGATCACCAGCGTGCCGGCGGCCAGGTCGCCGAGACGCTTGAAGTTGGGATGCTGCAGGCAACTGATGGCCCCCAGGAAATAGCCAAACGGCAACATGTCGACAACTCGCAGCAGGTTACGCAGCAACGAAGCAGACCAGCCGACGGACGTGCCATCGTCATGGACCACCCGCAGCCCCATCCACTGCTTGCCTGGCGAGCGGCCCTGATTGAGCACCTCGAACAGCACCATGTACCACCAGCTCACCACGAACAGCAGGATCGAGCCAAGACCGGCGCCGAGCTTGCCGAGAAATGCCAGGACCATAAACAGAAGGCCAAGGATCAGTCCGCGCAGGCCAAGGTCGATGGAGAACGCCAGCGCCCGCACCATCAACCCGGCCGGGCGCACTGGCAAGTCGATGCCTTCCGGCGTTTCGATCGGGTACCGCGTATCCAGTGGCGGGGACAGCGTCGCGTTCCGTGGCCGTGCTGTGGTCTCGAGCATGGGCAACCTGATGATGTGGCCTGATCGGGAGTCTCTGTCCGTGTGATGCTAGCAGCCTCCCGGGGGAATACGACATAACTATGTATGGCACGATTAAGCAGCCGAGGTGATTGAATGGCAAGATGATGGGGCCGGGCGGGATGCGAACGCCTGGACTTCGCCGATCTTCAGTTCAGGAACAGCCCGTGACCTCCATCTTCTGGTACGACTATGAAACCACTGGCATCAACCCCCGTTGCGACCGTCCGCTGCAAGTGGCGGGCATTCGCACTGACTTTGAACTCAATGAAATAGACGAGCCAGTCAATCTTTACTGTCAGCCCAGTGATGACATCCTGCCTCACCCCGCCGCCTGCGCGATCACCGGGATCACGCCGAGCCAACTGGCCGGGCAGGGCTTGAGCGAAGCCGATTTCATGACCCGGGTGCACGCCCAGCTGGCTGCGCCCGGCACCTGCGGGGCCGGCTACAACACCTTGCGTTTCGACGACGAGATGACCCGTTACAGCTTGTACCGCAATTTTTTCGACCCCTACGCGCGTGAGTGGCAAGGCGGCAACAGCCGCTGGGACCTGATCGATGTGGTGCGTGCGGCTTACGCCTTGCGCCCCGATGGCCTCGTTTGGCCGACGGACGACGAGGGCCGGGTGACGCTCAAGCTGGAGCGCCTGAGCGCCGCCAACGGAATCGATCACGGCCATGCCCATGAAGCGCTGTCGGACGTTCGCGCCACGATCGCCCTTGCGCGGCTGATCCGCGAGAAGCAGCCGAAGTTATACGACTGGCTGTTTCAATTGCGCGGTAAACAGAAGGTGATGGATCAGATTCGACTGTTGCAGCCGATCGTACATATCTCCGGACGCTTTTCGGCCGCGCGCAACTATGTCGGGGTGGTGCTGCCCCTGGCATGGCATCCGCGCAACAAGAACGCCCTGATTGTCTGCGACTTGCACATGGATCCCCAGGGCTTGCTTGACCTGAGTGCCGAAGCCTTGCGCCAGCGGTTGTATACCCGTCGCGATGAGCTGGCCGATGGCGAGTTGCCTGCACCGCTCAAGCTCATCCACATCAATAAATGTCCCGTGGTGGCGCCGCTGTCGGTGCTGCGTCCCGAAGATCAGCAACGCCTGGGACTGGACATGGCGCTCTACCAGGCGCGCGCGCTGCGACTCAGTGACGCACAATCAGTCTGGCGAGATAAAGTTCAGGCCATTTATGCCAGCGAGGAATTCACGCCGAGCCAGGATCCCGAGCAACAGTTATACGATGGTTTTATCGGTGATCGCGATCGGCGTCTTTGTGAGCAAGTCCGGGCGTCGGACCCGGCACAATTGGCACAAGCACAGTGGCCTTTCGATGATGAACGCTTGCCAGAATTATTGTTTCGTTATCGCGCACGTAACTTCCCCGATACGTTGAGTTCCGAAGAGCAACAGCGGTGGAGAATATTCTGTCAGAAACGTCTGTCAGCCCCCGAGTGGGGGGCGCCCAATACCCTGGAAACTTTCGTAGAAGCCGCAGCCCAATTGAGCGCTACTGCTACATCCTTTCAGCGAGGGGTGTTGAATGATTGGCATAATTATGTTCAGGAATTACGCCAACGTTTGAATCTTTGAAAACGAAAATATCTTTAGCCTGAAAGTCGGGCATAAAAAACGCCAGCATTTGCTGGCGTTATCTTTTGTCGCGGACGAGTCTTTGACAAAACGCTGCGGCTTAGCCCAGCAGGGTAGCCCAACCCTCAACCACGTCGCCGCCCCACTTGGCTTTCCACTCTTTCAGAGTTTTGTGGTTGCCACCTTTGGTTTCGATGACTTCGCCGTTGTGCGGGTTTTTGTATTGTTTAACTTTGCGAGCACGTTTGGTGCCGGTAGTTTTTACTGCGCCAGCGCGTGGGGCTTTGGTTTTGGACTCAGGATCCAGCAGCGCGATGATGTCACGCAGGGACTTGGAGTACTCGCCCATCAGGGTGCGCAGTTTGCCTTCGAATTCCAGCTCGGTTTGCAGTTTGTCGTCTTGGGACAGATTCTTCAAACGGGCTTGCAGCTCTTTGATAGCTTCTTCGGTGGCACGATATTCGTTGATCAAGGACATGAGGACTACCTTATGTTGGACGCGGGGTGCAGGTGACAGTGCGGCAATAATAGTCAGGCTGTTTCATCAAGTAAACATTTAACCGGAGTTTATTTAATTTAGTTGCGTTGAACGGGGCCGGATTGGAGGCGCAGTGTAATGATCGTCAACCGGGCATCACAGACAGTCACATTTTGGCACTTGAAGAATGGCTATAAGATCACCATCGCGCGGGAAGCGGTTGCCGCGAGAATCGTATTCGCTACCTTCGCGCAACGCAGGGCGTCATCAATACTGCAGTTTTGCTGCGCAATCGCTAGAATGGCGGCCTTTGCGAAGTTCTGGAGTTTGACCCTCATGCGCACATATCGGCTGGTGATTGCTTGCCCGGACCGCGTCGGCATCGTTGCTAAAGTCAGTAACTTTCTGGCGTCACACAATGGCTGGATCACTGAAGCGAGCCACCACTCGGACAATCTCAGTGGCTGGTTCTTCATGCGTCACGAAATTCGTGCCGATTCACTGCCTTTCGGTATCGAGGCCTTTCGCGAAGCGTTTGCCCCTATTGCCGAAGAGTTCTCGATGGACTGGCGCATCACTGATACCGAACAGAAGAAGCGCGTGGTGTTGATGGCCAGTCGCGAATCTCACTGCCTGGCTGATTTGCTGCATCGCTGGCACAGCGACGAACTGGATTGCGAAATTTCCTGTGTGATTTCCAACCATGACGACTTGCGCAGCATGGTCGAGTGGCACGGTATTCCTTACTACCATGTACCGGTCAATGCGCAGGATAAAGAACCGGCATTCGCCGAAGTCTCGCGCCTGGTCAAACAGCACGACGCCGAAGTGGTGGTGCTCGCCCGATACATGCAGATCCTGCCGCCCGCGTTGTGCAGCGAATATGCCCATAAGGTCATCAACATTCACCATAGCTTCCTGCCGTCGTTTGTCGGTGCCAAGCCGTATCACCAGGCATCCTTGCGTGGCGTGAAGTTGATCGGCGCCACTTGCCATTACGTGACCGAAGAGCTGGACGCCGGTCCGATCATCGAACAAGACGTGGTGCGCGTCAGCCACAGCGACAGCATCGAAGACATGGTGCGTTTCGGCCGCGACGTCGAGAAGATGGTATTGGCCCGGGGCCTGCGTTATCACCTGGAAGATCGGGTGTTGGTGCACGGCAACAAGACCGTTGTGTTCTGACAGCGATAGTGCGCGGTTGAAATCCGAAGGGCCTGGGCGTTCAAGCGCTTCAGGCCCTTCGCCGCTTCTGACCTGAGGAGATCCAATCGATCGGGGGCGGACCTGAATGGGCGGCACGCTGAAGATTCCTGTAGGAGCCCGGCTTGCCGGCGAAGGGGCCGTCAAATCTTGCACCTCCTGTAGGAGCCCGGCTTGCCGGCGAAGGGGCCGTCAAATCTTGCACAGGGCCTCAGCCTTCACGCCTGCCTGAAATTCAATAACTTCTTCAACAACGGTCGCCCAAGCATCAACAGAAACACTGGCCCGCCGACCAGCAAATAGAAGTAATAAGTCACCGCCCGCCAGATCAGAATCGCCGCCGCCGCCGTGGATTTACCCACCATCGGCGCCAGCAACGCCGCCGAGGTCAGCTCCGCCGCCCCGGCACCACCGGGCAACAGGCTGAATTGCCCGGCACTCAATGAAAGCATCTGGATCAGAAAACTCCAGGCCCACTGCAAATCCGCTCCGAGCCCGCGCAACGCCAGGTACAGCACGCTATAGCGCAGGAGCCAATGCAGGCAAGTCAGGGCAAACACCGTGATCAATGTCTGAAAAGGCAACTTCAAGGTGTCAGTGAAGGCTGCCAGGAAGTGCAGGAGTTTTCGCGCCCAGCGCACGCGTGTGGCGCCTTTGACATTGAGACGCACGAGCAGGCGACCGCTCAGACGAATCAGTAAACGGTGATAGCGTGCCACCACCACACAGGTCAGCAAGCCGCCAAACATCGACACCGCGCTGACGGTCAGCAGCCACTCCATGCGTTCGCTCAAGTGCTGGAACAGGGCATAAATCAGAATCCCGCTCAGTGCGCAGAGGAAAAACAGCAGATCGCTCAGTTGGTCCATGGCGAACACGGCACTGCCCCTGGCCGGACGCACGCCATGGCGCGCCAGCAACGCCATGATGGTCAGCGGCCCCCCGCTGCCGCCGGGCGTGGCGCAGTAAGCGAACTCGGCGGCCATGACCACTCCGAGGCTTTTGACCCGGCCGACCTTGTCGCGCTGATCCCCCAGCAACAGTCGCAAGCGCATCGTATTCAGCACCCAGCACAGCAGGATCATGCCGAACATGATCAGCAGCCATTGCAGCGGAAATTTTTGCAGTCGAGACCAGGTTTCGTTGCCGCCCAGCAGTGACGGAATCAACACCGCCGCGAGCAGTGCGAGGAGCAGCAGTATCCCGCGACTCATGCGGCGCATCCGACACGGTCGGCGCGCAACGACAGCCAATGCGCCTTGGTCATCGGTATGCGCCCCTCGTCGAGCAGGCGCTTGAGCGTCTGCAGCCAGTAATGACGGGAAAACTCATGGCGCATGTCCACCGGGTGCAGGCCGAGGCGAATCACGGGTGCCTGCCGCCAGCGTCGTTCGCGTTGCTCGCTGAGCAGTTTCGACAAGCCCCGACGCCACGCACTGCGTGCACTCCAGACCAGCCCGGGGGCGTCGACCGCAGCGAAATCAGGCAGTCGGTACAAATGTTGCGGATCGCTGGTGTAACTCAGCGGCAGTTGGCGCAAGGCCTGGCGCGTGCCCTCGCTCATCAGCCAGGCCGGGGCGACGAAACCTGCCAGTGGCCAGTCGTAACGGCGAAACACCTCGATGCCGGCGCGAAGTCGGGCGAGGGCGGCATCTTGGGACAGGCTGTAGAACTCGCCTTCGTGGGTGTAGATCCGGCGCATGAACCAGTCTCGTGGCGTGCTGGGCATAGGGCCTTCATCGCAGTGAAAGTAGCCGTGCAGCGCCAGTTCGTCGCCACGGATGACCCGGCCGGCGAGCATACGTCGAAATTCCGGATGGGCGTCCAGATTATTGTGTTTATGAAAATCGGGCACCACCAGCCAGGTCATCGGCACCACGCCCAAGGCGTCGACGGCGGCGACAAAGGGTTGGTAGTCGGCCCAGGTTTGTGGCGCCACGTCGTGCAGCACCAGTAACAGGCTGGGCCGGTTCATGGGCTCAGCCATTGGCCGTCAGCGGCCAATGGCTGCCGAGCACGGCGTGATAGTGCCCCAGCAAGCTGTTGACCACGGTATCCCAGGAGTAATGCTGCTCGACATGGCGGCGGGCCTGTCTGCCCAGGACGGCGCTTCCCGAACCGAACAGTTCGCGTACGGCGTTGGCCATCGCCATTGAGTTGTTCGGCGGGCACAACAGGCCACATTGCTCGGTGACGATTTCCTGAAAGGCCCCGGCCGCCACGGCCACCACCGGAATGCCGCTGGCCATGGCTTCAAGAATCACCAGGCCGAAGGTTTCCTGATCGCCGGCATGCAGCAGCGCATCGGCGCTGGCCATCAGCCGGGCGACTTGCGGCGCCGGGCAGAACTCATCGACCACGGTGACGTTATCCGGCACCAGGGCCGGCATCGACGAACCCACCAGCAGCAGGTGATAACGCCGACCAAGTCGTTTCATGCAGTCGAGCAGGACCGGCAGGTTTTTTTCCTTGGAACCGCGACCGGCGAAGATCAGCAAGTGAGTGTTTTCATCGATCCCCAGTTCAGCCCGCAGACCCGGGTCCCGCGCCGAGGGATGGAAGGTTTGCAAGTCGACGCCCAGGGGTTGCACGAAAACGTTTCTGACCCCGAGCCCGATCAGCTTGTCGGCCATCACCCGGCTCGGCGCAAGGACCCGGTCGAAGTTGCCATAGAGCTTGCGGACATAGGCTTCGACATTGGTCGTGACCCAGTTGCCCATACGATTGCTGACCAGCAGCGGAAGGTCGGAATGATAAAAGCCGATGACCGGAACATCGAGTTGCCTGCGGGCATCCAGCGCGGCCCAGGCCGTGAGGTAGGGGTCGCCGACTTCGATCAGGTCGGGCTGTAGATCCTGCAGGACATTGCGCCAGGGCGCGAGGCGGAGGGGGAAACGATAGCCTTTGCCGAAGGGCAGGGCAGGTGCTGGAACCGTGTAAACGCCATCCTGCTCACTCAAGGAGGAGCCGGGGATCAGTAAACTGTGGCGAATGCCCGGCTTGTTGCCCAGGCGACGGTGCTTGGCGTCCAGATAAGTGCGCACGCCACCGCTGGCAGGGGCGTAGAACATGGTTATGTCAGCGATATGCACGATGAACATCCCTCCGGTCGTTTGTTCTCCCTTGGTTGACCTTTATGAAGGATAGATGTTCGGCTGGGTTTTGTGGCCCGTTGGCGGTCTTTAAACCTTGTGGGTTCTTCCAGTCATGCGTCGCAACACTTGCGAATTGCCCTGTCGATGATGCAAGACTACCGCTCCGATATGGCCCACGATCAACACCAGCATCGTCCAGCCCAGCAAACTATGAAAGTTACTACCCAGGTCAATCATCCACTGGATCTTCTCCCCTTCGAACCCATCCATTACCGGTACACCAAACGCCGAAAAGGCCCGACCGGAGCCGTACTGACGTAACAAACCGATCAGGGGAATCAGTAACATCAACCCATAGAGCGTCCCATGTCCTACGCTGGCGGCCACATTCATGCTCGGCGGACGGTGTTGCCGGTTCAGCAAGCTCCAGCTGGCACGCAGCGCAAACAGCCCCAGCAATAACAACCCCACGGGTTTGTGATAAGGCCACAGGGTTTTATCCAGCACTGAGTCAGAAAGCAGGTAATGGGCAGCAGCCGAGCAATAAATCCAGGCAAACATCAGTGCCATCAACCAATGCAGGCCCCGGCTGACAGAGTCGTAGCGGTAGGGGTGTTCGGATACTCCAGAGATTTCCTTCATTATGACCTCCTGGCGAGTGGCGTGGCCTTCACGGTGAGCGAACAGGTAATGAAATACCCATCAATATCATCAGGCTGTTTCGGTTATTGGGCGTGCGATTCATAAATAGAGCGGTCAGGTCGTGCTGCCGCATTCAAGCTAAATGCGCGTTGAACAATTTTTGTTTGCCAATGTTGCTTTGTATCGTAACGTCACTGCCAATGATCAATAAGTCAGGCGTATCAGAGGGGTTGGAGATGGAGTGCACTTGTTCGTCTGACGCCAGGTGTTGGGTGCCGTTATCCGGTGGTCATGTTAAGCAAGTATTGTTTTTAGATCGACTGCAGTAGCGTTACAAGAAATTTTTCGCCTCATTTACGCACTGATCCCGGGGGCTTGGGCGTTGTTCCTGGAACCTATACTACATGT